>JBAZEH010000001.1:0-124495 GCA_041653955.1 Candidatus Omnitrophota bacterium
TTCTTCCGCTCCGGGGATATTGGCAGAAAGGAACGCGATATTGCTTTTTCCGGCATTCTCGCGCAGGAACTCAACTCCAAAATTAAACTCTTCATCTCCTACGGCGACGGCGTCATATCCCATCAGCTCCATAGCCTTCAGGTTTACCGCGGAGCGCTCCCTATCCAGTTCTGCATTCAGGGTATACTCATCCTGCATTCCGCCGGCGGAAAAACCGCCTGAATCAAGCAGGATAAGGCCCGGGTCAGCCTCCTTCAATTGCTTTACCAGCGCGGCGCGGCGCGCTATCCCGCCATCTTTTTCTATAGGACAACTGCAAGGATAAACCATAGCGTGCGTTTCGCCGGTATATATTATGATGATCTCCTGCGCGCTGCTTTCGGAAGAAAACAGCGAACAGGCGATAAGCGCTGGAAATAAGATGAAGGGCAACTTTAGGCGCATTATAACCTTATTACTTTTACCGCCAGTATATTCTCGGTCTTCTTTATATTATCAGCGAGCTCGGATGAAACCGCGCTATCCACGCTCAATATGGTGATGGCGTTGCCGCCGGCTTTTTCGCGTCCAAATGTCATAGCGGCGATATTAATGCCATGCTTGCCGAGTATGGTCCCCAGGTTCCCGATGATCCCGGGTTTATCCTTGTTCTGTATCATAACCATCTCGCCCTCAGGGCATATCTCTACGTAATAACCGTCTATCTTTACGATACGCGGCTGCTTATTCGCCGAAAGCGTACCCGATATTACCTTTGTTTCTTTGTCTGTCTTTATCTCAAGCTGTATCAGGTTCACAAACTCATCCTCTTTAGATGTCTTGGCTTCTTTGATCTTTATGCCCCTTTCTTTAGCCAGGCTTACGGCATTGACAAAGTTGACCGTCTCCTTTAATATCGGGGAAAGCATGCCTTTTACCAGAGACATTGTCAGAGGGGTAAGGTCATATTGTATTATCTCCCCGCTGTAACTTATATTCAGCTCCTGGAACCTGCCCTCTGCCAACTGGCCGGCAAAAGCCCCAAGTTTCTCGGACAGGTTTATATACGGGTCAAGGAACTTGCACACCTCCGCCTCTATGCAGGGGTAATTAGCGGCATTGCGTATGCCCTTGCCAAGAAGCGCGTCGCGCACTATCTCCGCCACTTCTATGGCAACATTGACCTGCGCCTCCTCGGTAGACGCGCCTAGATGAGGGGTAAGTATTACATTATCAAATTTCAGGAGTTCGCTTTCCGCCTGCAGGGGCTCTTTCTCAAACACATCCAGTGCCGCTGCCGCGACCTTCCCGTCTTTCAACGCCTTCAATAAGGCCGCTTCGTCAATTATCCCTCCGCGGGCGCAATTTATCAGGCGCGCGCCCTTTTTCATCATAGCGAATTCCTTATCGGAGATCACATGTTTAGTTTCTTCGGTCAGGGGAGTATGCACGGTGATATAATCAGAGTCAGCGAGGAGCTCTTTAAGTTCGGCTATCTCTATCCCCAGGCTCTCCGCTACTTCCCGCGATAAGAAAGGGTCATATGCCAATACCTTCATCCCGAACGACAGGGAACGCCTGGCAACTTCCGTGCCTATCCTGCCTAATCCTATAATACCGAGTGTCTTGCCATAAAGCTCTATCCCCATGAACTTAGAGCGCTTCCACTCGCCTTTCTTCATGGAGGTATTCGCCTGCGGTATATTCCGCGAAAGCGATAAGATCATGCTCATAGTATGCTCGGCGGTAGATATAGTATTTCCGCCGGGCGTATTCATTACGATTATGCCTTTTTGCGTAGCTGCGGGCAGGTCAACATTATCCAGGCCCACTCCGGCGCGGCCGATGACTTTAAGTTTTGCTGCCGCGGCTATTATGTCTTTATTGACCTTGGTGGCGCTGCGCACGATAAGGGCGTCATAATTCTTTATCTCTTCCTTTAGCGCATCGGGTTTCAGGTCGGTCTTAACATCCACTTGAAACTCCTTAACCTCTTTCAGTATTTTTAGCCCTTCTTCCGATAATGGGTCACTCACTAAAATCTTCATCTCTCCTCCTGTTAAACCAATACAGAGACGTTTTCCGAGCCAATCGGGAAACTGTACCCCTGGGGTACAGTTTCTGCTTTAGATTGAAAAGCGTCTCTAAGAATTGTGGTATTGTTATTTAAGGAACACTTCTTCTGCTGCTTTTACTGCGCTTCCTAACTCAAATTTATAACCCATCTGGAAAAGCACTTTTTCAAGGCAGGCTATACCGGCAATAATATCGGACTCCTCAATAAAACCCATATGGGCGATCCTGATCAGTTTGCCTTTCAACTCGCCCTGGCCTCCGGCGATAGTTATACCGTGGATATCGCGCATCGTCTTGACTAATTTTCCTCCGTCTATGCCGACAGGGACCTTTGCCGCGGTAACTACATCGGATGCTGCCGCGGGAGAAAGCAGCTCTAAACCGAGCGCTTTCACTGCTGCCCTGGTGGCATCAGCCATCTTCTTGTGGCGCGCGAAGATATTCTCCAATCCATCCTGTTTCATTATTTTCAACGCTTCGCAGAGCGCTATTATCAACGTTATCGCAGGAGTAAAAGGAGTATCGGTTGAATCATGCGCCTTCTTTGCCTTCTTTAAACTGAAATAATATTTCGGGCACCTTGATTCTTCAATCAACTTCCATGCCTTCCCGCTTACCGAGATAAATGCTAACCCCGGAGGAAGCATCAGCCCTTTTTGCGAACCGGATACAACCAGATCACAGGCCCACTCGTCGGTCTTGATATCTATCGCCCCCAAACCGCTTATCGCATCCACCACCAGGACGGCCCCGGTATTTTTAACTACCCTGCCTATTGCCGCGATATCATTGACTACGCCGGTTGAAGTTTCACAAAGGGTAGTGAAGACGGCTTTTATTTTGGGATCAGCCTTAAGCCTTTTCTCTATCTGCGCGGGGTCAACAGCCTTACCCCACTCCACGATTATGACTTCCGGTATAATACCGTACGCCTTGCATAACTCTGTCCATCTTTCTCCGAACTTGCCCCCCTCTACCGTTATCGCCGTATCCCCGGGAGAAAGCAGGTTAATAACGGCTGCTTCCATGGCCCCGGTACCGGAAGAAGTAAGTATGAATACGTCTCCTTTGGTCTGATATATATTCTTCAGGCCCTCTGCGGCCTCTTTTAATATTGCCTGAAATTGCGGCGTGCGATGATGTATAATAGGGCGCGCCATCGCCTCGGATACTTCCGGCGGTAAAGGCGTAGGCCCCGGGGTCAACAGGTACTGCTTTCTCATAACTCCTCCATTTTAATATTGTTATTTTTTATTAGTCGCTATCACTTCATCCACCAGCCCGTATTCTTTCGCTTCCTGGGCGGACATGAAATAATCGCGGTCCGTATCTTTCTGTATTTTATCCAGCGTCTGTTTGGTATGATGCGCCAATATTCCGTTTATATTATCCCGCAGCTTAAGGATCTCCTTGGCATGGCGCGAGATATCCTCAGCAGGCCCCTGTATCCCTCCCCACGGCTGATGGATCATTACCCGGGAATTAGGCAGGGCAAAACGCTTACCGCTTGTCCCGGCGCACAAAAGCAGCGCCCCCATGCTGCTGGCCTGACCCACGCAATAGGTAGCCACGTCGGGCTTGACGAACTGCAGGGTATCGTATATGGCAAGGCCCGCGGTTACCGAACCGCCCGGAGAATTTATGTAAACATTTATATCCTTGTTCACATCCTCCATCTGCAGGAATAAAAGCTGCGCGATTATCAGGTTAGCGACTATATCGTCAATTGGGGTACCGATGAAAACAATGCGGTCCTTAAGCAGGCGTGAATAGATATCATAGGCGCGCTCATAACCTCGGGATGTCTGCTCAATGACCATGGGGACCAGTGTCTGATTTTTTACGCTCATCTCCACCTCCATGCTTATATTACCAGTTAGCCTCTTTTAAAAGGAACTCCATTACCTTGCGGGGCATATGGTCATCTACGGGGATATTCTCTTTCTTGGCTATAGCGGACAAGATCAGGTAAACCTTGACCTGGCTTTTTGCTTCCTGCTCCAGCTGGGCGCTTATCGCTTTCTCCTGTTCCTCTATTTTATCCCTCGGCACCCCTTTGAGCGCCAGGTCCAGCTTAGCCTGCCTTAACATATCCTCAAGCTGGCGCTTTACCAGGCTTTGAGGCAGCTTGAAATCCAGGTCTTTACTGATGGCATCCACTATCTCCTTTTCTATCTTCTGTCTCTGCTGATTTTCTTCCTTCAGGTATATCTGCTTATCAATGGCCTTCTCTAATTCCGCAAGGTCAGGATACCCCAGCGACCTGGCAAAACTATCGTCTACCGTTTCTATCTTTCTAGCTTCCTTGATAGAATCTATATTGCGCTTTATCATATCCGCGCCGACCTCTATCTTCTTATAATTGACTTTGATGCCCTTATAATTCTTAACCGGTATCTCTGGGCTTATTTCCACCTTCGCCTTGAATGAAAGCGTGGCCCTGTCCAGCTTTACATCGGATATATCGGGCAATTCTATTACCTCAAGCCCTTCTTTATCTATCGCCTGGTTATAAAGGTCGGGTATAAGTTCTTTCATCACCAGCTCATGCGCGTGAGACGAATATTTTTTTTCAAGGATATCGCGCGGCGCGTTCCCCGGGCGGAAACCCGGTATCTTCGCCTCTTTCGCTATCTGCTTAAAAACATCTTCAAATTTATTTTTGACTATATCCCCGCTTACTTCAATGCTTATTTCCCTCGCGTTGCCGTCCATCTTTTTTACTTCTATTTTCATTTACCCCCCAGATTTTACATGCTGAACTTCTCGCCCAGATAAATCTCCCTTGCCTTAGGGTTATTGATCAGGTCCTGCGCCGTGCCCGATATCAGGATCCTGCCGTCGGCGATAAGATAAGCCCTGTCTGTTATTGAAAGTGTCTCCCTTACGTTATGGTCGGTAAGTAGTATCCCCAACCCCTTTTCCCTTAATTCCTTGATTATCTCCTGGGCCTCATTGACAACTATCGGGTCTATGCCGGAGAAAGGCTCATCCAGCAGTATAAAAGAAGGATTGGTCACCAATGCCCGCGTTATTTCAAGCCGGCGCCTCTCCCCGCCCGACAAAGTATATGCCTTGCTTTTGGCAAGGCGCGATATGTTCAACTCCTCAAGCAGGCTCTGGAGCCTGCGCTTTCTCTCCGCCTTATTTATAGGCAGCATCTCCAGGATAGCCATAATATTCTCTTCAACGGTCAGCTTCCTGAAAACCGACGCCTCCTGCGCGAGATAGCCTATCCCGAAACGCGCGCGGGCGTGTATGGGAAGCGAAGTTATATTAAAATTATCAAATACTATGGAGCCGGAATTAGCCGGCACTACCCCTACGACCATATAAAAGGTAGTAGTTTTCCCGGCGCCGTTAGGTCCAAGCAAACCGACTATCTCGCCGCGCTTGACCGAGATATCCACACCCTTGACCACCTGCCTGCCGTCATAAGATTTAGAGAGGCCCTTAATTTCCAAAAGATGCATCAATCCCCTCCTCTGAATATATTATCAGTTTCGGCTTTCCCGAAAGGATGATCTTTTTATCCACAGCGTTGTATGTCGCCTCATCGCTGTAAGAGATATTCTCCCCCCGCGTGATCTTGACATTCCCGCGCGCTACTATCCTGTCTATCTTGCTGCCCATTGTTGAGTCCGCCTTCGCCAGGTTGGAGCTGTCTTGGCCGGTACCACCGAAATAGACATCCATCGTATCGCTGTCTATCAAGACATCCTCCGTATTCACCTTTACGTTCTCGGTAAAGGTCGCGACATTCTTATCATAATCTATCTCCAGCGAACCGTCGCAGGTTATCACTATCTTGTTCTTAACGCCTTTATCCTTACTTCCGGTATCGGGATTAATGTTCACGGTGACATCTTTTTGCAGGCTCACCTTTTTAAGGCTCGGCTCACCGCGCGCGCCGCTTGCCGTGGTCACCATATTCCCTCTTTCTATGTTGACCGTATCCTTGGTGGTAACGAGTTGCTGCTTCCTGTCCCAATCCAGGGAATCAGTGGTCAACTTGGAACCGGTTGAGGTAGTGATAACGACATTATCTTCAAGGTGCACCTTCCCTTCGGCCTTATTGAAATCCCCTTTATCGGCAGTAAGCTTTATATCTTCTTCCTTGCCGTAAAGGTTACCGACCACATCCTTTAACTTCACCACATCAGAGTATATATCGGCGGATTTTCCGGAAAGGTCCCATGATTTTTTCCCTTTCTCCCCGAAACTCGCCAGGGAAAAATCCATGATCTGCTGCTCTGATTCCTGGATCCCCTGTTCCTGGGAGAAGGCGGAAGAAACGTAAGATATCAAAAAGACCGACGATAGCAGTAATATTCTAGATTTCATAAAGCCCTACTATCTCTTCCCATTTACCCTGTGCCTTCAATATCAGCTCTACCACTTCACGCACAGCGCCGTGGCCGCCAAGCTTCAGGGTAACATAAGCGGCCCTCTGTTTTATCTCCGGAGCGGCATTGAATACCGCGATAGGAAGGCCTACCTTCTTCATTATAGCCAGGTCTACCAGGTCATCCCCGGCAAAACACACCTCTTCGGCTTTAAGCCCGTATTTCTTCAACACTTTTTCTAAAACTACTGTCTTCGGGAATATGTTCTCAAATACCGCTTCCACCCGCATATCGCGTGCGCGCGGCTTTATCGCGCGCGAACCCTTGGCGGTGATCAATATCGTCTTTATGCCGGCCTTCTTTAAGCAATACACTCCGAGGCCGTCGTGCACATCAAAAAACTTCATATCGCGCCCGGAAGAATCATAAATGATCCTACCGTCGGTCAGGACACCGTCGACATCCAAAAGAAGCATCTTTATCTTCTTCGCCTTATCTATTATCTCCTGCCTGATATCTACTCTCAATCCAGCTACCTTCTTATACTAATCCTGCTTTTAATAAGTCCTGCACATCCAAAAGCCCTACAGGGCGGTATTTTCCATCCACTACCGGGACCTCATCTATCTTCTTATCCTGGAGCACGCGTATTGCTTCCGCGGCAAGCTTGCCTTCTTCTATCACAAACGGGTCCCTGGTCATCACTTCCCTAATCTTCATCTTCGGAAGGTCCCTTGCGGCCCCCAGATGGCGGCGCAGATCACCATCGGTGAATATCCCGGTCAGTTTTCCTTTTTTATCCACCACAGAGGCCGCTCCCGCGCGCGCCTGGGTTATCTTAAGAAGGACTTCGGAAACATTATTATCTTCGCTGACTATGGGGTTTGCTTTGCCCTTACGCATTATATCATCAACTTTCAGAAGCAGCCTTTTACCCAGCATCCCTCCCGGATGACAAAGCGCGAAATCCTTCTCCTTAAACCCTTTCAGCTCAAGAAGGCATATTGCCAGGGCATCCGCCATAGCCAGGGCGGCGGTAGTAGAAGCAGTAGGGGCAAGCCCCAAAGGGCACGCCTCTTTTTCAACGGACACATCCAGGACTATATCGCTGTATCTGGCCAGTATAGAACCCGTCTTTCCCGTAAGGGCAATGATTTTCGCGCCTATCTTTTTTAGAAAAGGCAATAGCTGTTTTATCTCTTCGGTAGAGCCGCTGTTGGATATGATGACGACAGTATCTTCAAAGGTAACCCTGCCCAGGTCCCCGTGGGCTGCCTCCGAAAGATGCAGGAATAAACTCGGGGTTCCCGTAGAACAAAGGGTCGCGGATAATTTCTCGGCGATAATACCGGTCTTGCCCATACCGCTCACCACTACCCTGCCTTTAGTCTTAAAGAGGAGCTCAACCGCATCCTTAAAGCTGCTGCCCAGTCGCGGCCTCAAGGCTTTGACAGCGCACGCTTCAATATCAAGCACCTCTTTAGCGCGTTTGATTATATCTATCTTCATAATAGCGCCTTCTCTATTTTTCTGACCTGGCTCAATATCTTCTGCAACTCCTTAAGATCCACCATATTCGGGCCGTCACAGGGGGCCTTATCAGGCGTAGAATGCACTTCCAGGAATAATCCGTCGCAGCCAAAGGCGACGGCCGCGCGGGACAATCCGGAGGCAAACTCCCTCTGCCCTCCTGATGAACCGCCCCTTCCTCCGGGCAGCTGTATGCTGTGCGTAGCGTCATAAATAACAGGATAACCAAACCCGCGCATGATCGCCAGGCTCCTTAAATCGGAAACTAAATTATTATATCCAAAAGACGCCCCGCGCTCAGTAATTATAATAGACCTGTTGCCGGTAGACTCTATCTTTTTAATTATAGGAAGAATATCCCACGGGGCGAGAAATTGCCCCTTCTTGATATTTATCACCTTGCCTGTCTTGGCCGCGGCTACCACGATATCGGTCTGGCGGCATAAGAATGCCGGTATCTGGATTATATCCAGTACCTTGGAAGCCTCGGGTATATCTTTTGAGCAATGGATATCGCTTAATATGGGTACGCCAAAACGTTCCTTTACTTTACGTAATATATCCAGCCCCTTCTTTATCCCCGGGCCGCGGTAAGAATCTATGGACAGGCGGTTCGCCTTATCATAGCTGGACTTGAATATAAAAGGGATACCCGCGCGGGAAGCGATATCCTTTATCTTCTTCGCTGTCTCAAGCGAGTGCTTTTCGGATTCTATCACGCATGGCCCGGCTATCAGCACTATCGGAGACCCTGCGCCTATCTTTATCTTCCCTGCCTTAATTTGCCTCATTTTTCCTCTCTCCCTGCAAAAGGGCTTTCACTTTCTCAAGGTCCTCCGGAGTGTCTACCCCGAGAGTATCATGTTTTGTCTCAATCACCTTGATGCGAAAACCCTCCTCCAATACCCTTAACTGCTCCAGGCGCTCCACCCTCTCCAGATATGAAACAGGCAAGTTCTTATATACAAAAAGAAAATCCTTGGTGTAGCCGTATAATCCTATATGCTTGAAGTAAAGAGGCTGCGATATATCCGCTTCCCTGGCGTGAAAAGGTATCGGCGAACGCGAAAAATAAAGCGCGAAATTACGTTTATCTATAACGACCTTAACCACATGTGGGTCACTGATATCTTCCGGGTTATCTATGGCCTTCATCACGGTAGCCATGGATATATCGCTGTCATCCAGCAGCTCCCTTGCAACAGCGTCTATCATGCTGGTATGTATCAGGGGTTCATCCCCTTGTATATTCACCACTATCTTTACATCCAGGGAATTTATCACCTCGCATATCCTGTCTGTTCCGGAGGCATGCCCCTTAGAGGTCAGGGTAACCTTAGCCCCAAACCCCTTCGCTGTTTCAGCAACCCTCTCATCATCACAGGCGATGATCAAGTCATCTAAAAGTGCCGACTCCTTTGCCCTCTCCCAGACATGCTGGATCATAGGCTTACCAAGTATATCGGCAAGCACCTTGCCTTCAAACCTGGTAGAAGAATACCTGGCGGGGATTATCCCCAGGACATCCATATCCTTAGCTTATCCTTTCCAATAATTCTTTCCTGTCCGTAACCGCCGTTCCTAATTTACCGACCACGATACCCGCGGCAAAATTAGCGATATGCGCCGCTTCAAGTTTTGAGGCGCCGCAGGCGAGTGCCAGGGTGAACGCGGATATTACGGTATCCCCGGCCCCAGAGACATCAAACACCTCCTGCGCTACCGTAGGAATATGCGTCACGCGCCCGTTCTTTTCAAATAAACGCATCCCCTGTTCACCTAAGGTCACAAGCAGCGACTCAAGGCCAAGGTATGCCAGTATCTCCTTTGCTGCCGATATTACATCTTTATCTGTAAACAACTTATCGGTATTGAATTTGAACCTGTTAGATATATCCTTGATACGCAGGTTCCTGATAGCATTCTCAAGTTCCCTGCGGTTAGGGGTAATGGAAGTAACCCCCTGGTAATATAAAAAGTGCTCCTCTTTAGGGTCCACCGTGATTATCTTCTTGCGGGAATGCGAAAGCGCGATCACCTCATCCAGCAGGCCCATATTTATCACGCCCTTGCCGTAATCCTCCATGATAATAGCGTCAAACTTATCAATATTCTTTTTTACGAACCCGGCTACCGCGTTGTTTATCTTCCGCGAAAGGGAATGCGTATGCTCCCAATCCACCCTGACCACCTGCTGATGGCCGGCGATAATGCGGGTTTTCACTGTAGTATGCCTTAGGGGATCGGCGAATATCCCGGCGGTAGATATCTTCCGTTTCTTTAACTCTGAAAGAAGCGCCCCGGCATTTTTATCTTTGCCGACGACCCCTGCCAGGCAAACGCTCGCGCCGAATGAGCTGATATTGCTGGCTACGTTAGCCGCTCCTCCGGGGACGAAATTATGAGTATCGGCCCATATCACGGGTACCGGAGCCTCGGGGGATATCCTTTCAACACCTCCGCTTATATATTCATCCAGGATCACGTCTCCGAGCACCAGTATCCTGGCATTGCCAAACCTGTTAATAATTGTCCTTAGTTTTTTCATATCTTTTCTATTACCGCCTGCGCCAGCAATGGGAGCATTATCTCATGGTGGCCGATTATATAATAACCCCTGCCTCCGGGCTGGACGGGCCGGGAAACCACATTCTGCGCCGGACGGTATTGATAGATCATATCAAAATTGGCGGTAGTAAAATCCTTCACCTTATGGCCCAGGTTCCTTGTCAGGTTCAGCGCCTTTAAAAAGACTTCCGGCAATATTACCGCGGAACCGAAATTCAATACTACTCCGCCGCCATTCAGGCCGCGGATATTATCCGCGAGTGTTTTAAAATCCCTGTAAGAACCCTCACCCGCCAAAGCAGCGTCGAATGAAGGATGCTGATGTATGATATCCGCCCCGATAGCCGCATGAACACAAACCGGGACCTTGTTTTTATAGGCATTATAAATAAGGCTTAAATTCTTATAGCGCAGCCTTGAAGCATCCATCTTCTCTGCCACGGAATAACCGAGGCCAAGCCCCGAAGACACCCCCTCCTTTACCGCGCTGTTGAGGAAATCCGCGGTCTCCCGCGCCATCCCGAACTTCCCGTCCTTTAATCCTTCCCCCACATCTTCAGAGGTTTTGCCTCCAAAAGCTATCTCAAAATCATGGATTATCCCGGCGCCGTTTAAGGCAACGCAGGTTATCACCTTCTTTTTTATCAGTTCAATAACTACCGGATTAAGCCCGCATTTTATGACGTGCGCCCCAGCCATGAATATGACGGACTTCTTCTTCCTGCGTGCCGCGACAAGAGCGTCAACTACGGAACGTATCTCCTTTGCCTTTAATATATTAGGCAAAGAACCGTAAAAGGCAGAAAAGCTCCTTTTTGAAGCCGGAGTCTTGGCAAAATTACCGAGATCCACCTTACTTCGCCTGCTCTTGATGGAATATGTCTTTACCTTATTTATATTTATCATAGGAACCTCTAATTTTAACATAAATCCCGATTAAATCAACTATATTTTTAACAAGGACAGCGACTACTTTTTTTGTTGGATTTTCCCGCCCCCTGCGTCTATTTATATAGAAAGAGCGGGGAATGACAAAACAAAGCATACCTATAAAGAAGTGGCCACGGGGAGAACGCCCGCGCGAAAGGCTATCGCGTTATGGCGAACACACCCTAAGCGATTCCGAGCTACTGGCGATAATCATCCGCTGCGGGAGCAGGGGATTAAGCGCCGTTGACCTTTCAAGAAGGATACTGCGTAAATTCAGAAGCTTCCGCGGCCTTGCCCATACTGACCCCTCCCAATGGGAGGAGTTCCGCGGGCTTGGGTTAGGCAGCGTAAAGATCAACCAGATAAAAGCGGCGATAGAAATAGGCAGGCGGCTTGAAGAAACAAAAATAAAAGATTCCCGCCCCACGATGGGGTCTTCCTCCGATATCGCCAGGATATTAATGCCGCGGATGCGCGATCTGAAAAAAGAGGTATTTAAGATCGTATTCCTTAACTCCGGGGCCCGCGTAATTGGTATCGCGGAAGCCGCGGAGGGCACGGTGAACGGAGTAAGCCCTCTCCTGCGCGAGATATTCCATAAAGCGCTGCAAAGTTTCGCCCCCTTTGTTATCTGCTGCCATAACCATCCTTCAGGCAACCCCCAGCCAAGCGAAGAAGACAAAAAATTCACATCCCAGATGGTTAAGGCGGGAGAGATCCTCTCAATAAAGATTCTGGACCATATAATTATAGGTAATGACGTTTATTACAGTTTTTCTGATGCGGGGTTGATATGAAGGGCTACTTAAGGAAAAAATCTATCTTCTTTTTGTAGACGCGGGAGAACTCTTTTAGCTGGACGGTATCAATGCGGCGCTGGCCGGACTCAATCTTAGAGATATAAGACTGCGTGCGGCCGAGTTTCTTGGCGGCGTCCTCCTGCCTTAATTTGGCTTTCTTGCGCGCCTCAACAAGCCGTTTTACCAATTGTCGGTGGCTTTCGGTAAATATAGTTTTATCCATTTTGCCTGTCAATAGCCGGTTTTTTCCTTGACACCGCACAGGCATATGATATATTAAAATATGGAATATTCCAAAACGGAATATAATAAAAATCGGTAACTATAATGGTAAAAATGTCCAGGCCTTTTAGAGGCGGCGAAACCAAAAAAGGCTTTCTTATCTGCGCTAAAGAAATGATCCGTAAATACAATATCACCTATCAAGCCGTCAATCATTATACTGATTTTGGGTTCCTGCCGGTATCGGCTAAGAAAGGTAACGTAAGGTTATACAATAAAAAGCTTATGGACAAACGGCTGCTGCAGATCAGGAATCTTGCAAAAGAAGGTTATTCTCTGAGAGTAATAAGAAAAAAGATACTAGGATTCTAAAGATGAAGAGGGCTTTTACATTACTAGAATTAATCATAGTGGTAATAATCGTAGGGATTCTCGGCAGCCTGGGCTTTAGCCAATATTCCAAGGTAGTCGAGAATGCTCGCTTTTCCGAAGCCAGAACAAAAATATCTTCTATGCGTACTAATGCCATGGGATACTATTTACGGAATGGTTCATTAACGGGAATAACGAATAACGACCTTGGAGTTACAAATTCATGTTCCAGCGATTCTTACTTCCAGTACTTAAAAGGCAATAATGATGACGCTATAGTCAGATTATGCGCAAAGAGGTGTACAAAAGGGGGAAAAGAACCAAATGTATCAAGCACATATACCGCATACATGTACTATATTCCCAGCACAGGTCAAATATTATGGTATAAATATAATACGGATACCAATAATCCCTGCACTGAATGCGCAGCCACGACAGCTAGATATTGTGAATAAGCATTAAGGACAACATTTACTTAAGGATTGAATCCGCGGCGTCTACAACATCATCCACGGATATGCTTTTAAGGCAGGTAAATTCTTTGGCGCAGTTATGGGCGAGGCATTCTATGCAGCCGACATCCTTGTAAATAACCTTGTTTTTTTCTCCCAAGGGGCCCCAGCGCAGCGGGCTTAATCCCTTCTGTTTTCTCCCGAATATCGAGATAACCGGCGTACCCACAGCGGCAGCAATATGCACCGGGCCGGAATCATTAGAAATAAACAGGTCACACCTTCTCAAGACGCTGGCTAACTGGCTGACAGAAGTCTTCCCTCCCAGGTTAACAGCAGGGCTCCGCATATTCTTAACTACGCTTTCTGCTAACTCTTTATCTTTCGGCCCTGCGACTACCAGCACCTTAAAGCCATATTTTTCGCTTAACCTGTCGGCTGCCGCAGCAAACCTCTCATTAGGCCATAGCTTGGAAGGACAACTTGCTCCGGGATGAACAGCAAGTAATTTATCGGTTTTCTGGATACCCTTATACCTGAATAACTCTTCCACCCATTGCTCGGATTCAGGCCTTACAGGCATAAAAAGTTTTTTATCCTCCGGCTTTATCCCAAGGTGCCCTGCCAGATCCAACACATACTCTGATTCATGCTTCTCGCCAAGCTGCTTGGTATGTTTTATCCTGTCTGTAAGCAGGAATCCCATCTTACGGTCATAACCTACCCTGCGGCGTATACCGGCAAGAAAAATAACTATATGCGCGCGATTAGCCGGATGTAAGATCAGGGCCAGGTCAAATTTCTTTTTTTTCAGCCTGGCGGCTAATCTTAATGAACCTAGCCATCCCTTGTGCCTGCCGTCTTTATCGTAAATGATCACTTCATCTAAATAAGGGTTCCCTTCCACTATATCCCTGGCATAAGGGGATACCATAACAGCGATATAGGCGTTAGGGTAGCTGTCTCTTACGGCCTTTATGGCGGGCGTGGATAAAAGAACGTCTCCTATCCTGTCCGTGCGCACGATAAGTATACGCTTAAGATCAGGTATGGGCCCCGCGCCCGGGGGCTTGCCGCCGGAGACAAGGATATTGCGGACTGCCCTTAAGACATCCTCGACCTTTACGATATCCATACACTTTAATGTGCCGAATGTGCATTGCGCTTTCTCGCAGGGGCGGCAGGATATATCCTTTTTGACTACGTAATATACGCGCGACCAGGGGCGGTATTTCTTTTCATTAGTGGGGCCGAATATCGCCACAAGCGGTATATCCAGGTAACTGGCCAGGTGCAGCGTGGCGCTGTCATTTGTTATCACAAGCGCCGACCTCTTTAAAAGCGAGGCTAACTGCCTGATATTCGTTCTCGCGCTCAAATCCAGGACAGGATGGCGGGCGTGGGCGGATATATATTCGTTATCCGGCGCGTCATCATTATCCCCCACCAGGACCACCTTCACCCTGAACTCCTCTATCAAAGAATTGGCCAACTCCGCGAATTTATCCCTGGGCCATCTTTTTGTATGGCTCCTTGCCCCGGGAGCGATAACGACTATGCGGTCATCTTCGTTTATATTATGCTCTTTAAGGATACTATCAATATACTCCTTATCTTCCCGGCCGATATGTAAAGAGCTGTCTTCCGCTTTCCTGGATATACGCAACTTAAGTTTCAACACCTTAAAAAGGTGCCTGTCTTTCATATGGCGTATGCTTTTAGGTATTCTATTAAAAGGGGAGGTCTTTTCCGCGGCTCGCAGCAATACCCCTAATAGGGTGTTGCGCAGGTCAACGACGATATCAAAGCGTTCTCCCTTAAGCGCGTTAAACAGCCCCACCTTCTCTTTTAGGCCGGCGTGTTTATCATAAACGATAAGCCTCTTTACGCGGGGGTTATCCCGAAATATCTCCTGTGGCCTCATCCCGCACACAACCGTAACCTCGGCTCCCGGGAAATTCTCAAGCAAGGCATCCAGAACGGGCAGCGTAAGTATGCAATCGCCTATATTGCTTAAAGTAACAAAAAGGATCTTTTTGCTCATCTTTTTATCTCTTTCAGGACATCGTCGGGAGTTATCGCCTTCATACAACGGTTATCCTTGCAAAACACTTCATAACAAGGTATTTTACAGCCTGTATCTTTGGATAAGATCGCCGTATTCTTTGCCGGATAAGGGCCGGTTATAAGCGGCGATGTCGGGCCGAAGAGCGCGATTATCTTTTTCGCGCCTGCCGCGTTAGCGATATGCAAAGGGCCGCTATCTGCGGTAATAAATATATCCAGCCTCTTACATAGGGCACCTAACTGTTTAAGGTTAAAAACACCGCAGGCGATAATAGGTTTAGCCTTCATCATCCCCCTTATTTTATGGGCGAGCAATATATCAGCGTGGCTGCCCGTAATGATGATCTTTGCGTTAAATTCGGATACAAGTTTATCCGCCAATATAGCCCAGTAATCCGCAGGCCAACGCTTCGGCAGCCAGTTCCCTCCGGGGTTTATACCCGCCAGGATATCCTCCCCGGACACCTGTTTCCTTTTTAGAAAATCGCCCACAAACTCCGTGTCCGCCTCATCAATAAAAAAATCAGAGTACCTGTCCTCTATCTTGACCCCGGCTTTCTCAATTATATTCAGGTAATAATCTATACGATGCAGCGCGTCCCTCTCAACCGGCTTGACCGGACAGGTGAGCAAAAAACCTCGTTTCTTAGTATAATAGCCTACCCTCTCGGGGATACCTGCAAGGCGGCAGATGAGCGCCCGCGTGAATGAACCATGCAGCAGGAATACTGTATCAAAACCCCTCCTTTTCAATAAACGTATAAAACCTATCTTGCTGGCCAAGCCCCTGTGGCGTTCCTTTTCATCAAAGATGATCACCTCATCCAGGCAGGGATTCCCTTTCAGGATCGGATAGCACCTCGCGGGTATGGCGCAGGCGATAAAACTATCCGGGTAATTGCGCCTGATATTCCTGATAACAGCGGTAGAAAACAGCACATCGCCCAGCCAGTTGACGTTAAAAATAAGTATCTTCTTTCTCTGGTCCTTCTTCTCTTTCATTATTTGTGGCGGTGCTCCCGCATAAAGTTATAGTAACCGTTCGTCTCCGCCCATAAGATAAACAGGTTGCCCGCGTTTGATGATATCCTTAACCTCTTCAAAGCGAATATATCGTCATCCGGATAATCCTTGCCCGGGTTAGTGGCCACGGCGCACTTATACCCGGCGTCAATAACCAGTTGCCTTATCTTCCCGTTAAACCTGCCTTCAGGGTAACTAAAAAGGCTGACCTGCCTGCCAAGCTCTTTCTCAAGTATCCTTTTGGAATCAAATATCTGCCTCTTTATTTCTGCTTCGGAGCTTATATTTATCAGCGGCTCCGGGCCTATGGTGTGGCTGCCGATAGTAAAAATACCTGAATCCTGCATCTCCTTTACCTGGCCCCAGCTCACCCTGTCATGCCTCCCGACCTCTTCTATGATCACAAAAAGCGTGGCAGGAATCCCGTATTTCTTCAATATGGGAAAGGCGTATTCGTAATTATCCTTATAGCCGTCGTCAAAGGTTATACTTACAGTCTTATGGGGGACCCTCTTCCCTTCTTTTATCAATTCGGCGAGCGACTCCAAAGGAAGGATATTATAATTATTACTTTTCAGGAAATTCATCTGGCGCTCAAAGGTCTGCGGGGTCACTGCCAGCCTGTTACCCGGGGAAGCATCCGGTGTCACCGAATGATACATCAGTATAGGAGGCACATATTTTCCGTATATAAAAACCGCGGAGGATGCCAGAAAAATAATTGCCAGCGCAAAAACTGAAATTAAGAGTTTACGTTTTTTAAACATTGCAGATATACCCTTTCGGTTTCAATGACCATCTTCTCCTGCGAGAAATCACGATCTATAAATGACCTGGCATTGGTGCCCAGTATTTTTGCTTTATCCGGGTTCCATAGTAATTCTGATATCGCCTCTGCCAGCCCGCCGCTGTCACCTGCTGCGAATAGCAACCCGGTATCCTGATCCTTGATAAGGCTCCTTATCCCGCCTACATCAGAACCGATAACAGCCACTCCCGAAGCCATCGCCTCCATTAAGGCAAGCCCCAGGCCCTCCTTTAAGGAAGGGAGCACAAAAATATCCATTACGGATAATGCTTCCCGCGTATCCATAACCGCCGGAATAAAAAGCACACTCTTATCTAACCCCTTCTCCTTTACCAATTCCGTCAATTTCTCTTTTTTCTTCCCTTCTCCGACAATAAGAAGCTGGGCCGCGGGTATCCTGGCGATCACATCCCGCATTGCCTCTATAAGATAAATATGCCCCTTCTCTTCGGAGAGCCTGGCGATTATACCTACTACCGGCCCATCCTTTAAGCCCATCTTTTTCTTCAGCTCCGGGCCGGCCCCCTGGCCGCATTTCCCAAATCTATCCACATCTATTCCGTTATGTATGACCGTAATATCCTCCTGCCTGGCCCCCAGGTCCCTCACCAGGTGTTCCTTTACCGGCTCACTTATGGCAATCACCCGCCTGCCCCAGCAGGGAAATAACCTGCGGGATAACCTGTTTTGAAAGAAACCGTGGCAGGTAGAGATATAGGGTTTCCCCGTAATACACCCTAACACCTGCGTCACCCGGGTATTGGCGTGGACAATATCTATTTCCTTTTCTTTCAGATACGCCGACAATCTCAATCTGCTTAATAAAACCTTATAGCTTATCTCCGATTTTGTCTTTATAGGTATCGGCAGATACGCGATATCTTTTTCCATAAGGCTGCCGAGCAGCTCTCCGCCGCTTGAGGCCACGTGGATATCATGCCCGCGCTTCTTCATCCCGGAGGCAAGGGTAAGAACGTAGCTGGTGATACCTCCGATATTAAGATGATTAGTCAGATAAAGTATTTTCACTGCGCAGGCCCTCTTTTTAAAAAATTATCTATGGCCCCTAACAGCTCCTCCGGCTTTATGGATTCCATGCACTTCACGCTCTTGCAGGAGGATCTGTAGCAGGGAGAACAATTCATCATCTTCTGTATGACCACGCACTCCCCCGCAAGAGGCATATGCCTCTTGGAATCAGTAGGGCCGAAGAGCGCGATCAAGGGCACCCCCTGGCTTGCCGCCACATGCAAAGGAGCTGAATCGGGAGAGATAAATACAGCGCACCTCCTGATAAGGCAGGCGAGCTGGTTAACAGTAGTCTTACCGCAGGCGTTTATTATCTTTATATTCTTAAGGTTATCCATCAATTCATTAGCGGCTGAAGCGTCTTTATCCGTTCCGGTTATGACGACCCTGAGTTCCCTGCGGCATAACTCCTCGCATAGCCTGACGATATGATGCATCGGCCAGTTCTTGGTGGGCCATTTAAAACTCGCGCTTATGTTAATACCTATAAGCACCTGATTGGCGCTTAACCACTCCGATTTCAGGAAATCATCCACGTATTTTTCATCCTGCGGCCCCGGCCAAAGCTCAAGCCGCGTGTCCTTTAATTCTATCCCAAGCATCTTTAGTACCCTGAACTGATGAGAGACGGGGTCCATGAGCGGACGCTCGTCCTTTATCCGTTCATTCAGCAGGAAACCAAATTTCTTATTGTCATAACCGTATCGTTTCACTGCCAGGCTTAAAAAAGAAAGGATATGGCTCTTGCGGTTATTCTGCAGGTCTATCACCATATCAAAATCATTTTTCCTCAATGTCTCTGCCAGGCTCAAGAGCCCCCTTACGCCTTTATCCCTTCCCTTAAAATCACATACCAACAGCTCGTCTATATAAGGGCAGTTAAAAAGAATATCCCTGGATTCCTCGCCCACAAGGAAACTTATCTTGTAATTATGCTTAAACTTCTCCCTTATCGCCCTGATGGCGGCCGTAGAAAGTATGATATCCCCGAGGGAGCTGAATTTTATTATCAGTATCTTGAAATTGCTAAGCGCATCCTTATACACATCCAGCGTGCTTTGCGCCATAAGGTCTACATTATATTTATCCTTCACTTTCTTATAGGCGTGCTCGGCTAATTCCTGGCTTAATTCCAGGTCGCGGTATATTTTTATCGCGGCATCCGCGATACTCACAGGGTCTGCCGGAGGCACAAGCAAGCCTGTCTTATGGTCTTCTATAATATCAATTACCCCTCCGACGCGGGTAGCGACGACCGGCACCCCGCATGCCTGCGCCTCCACGATCACCCTGCCGAACGCCTCATGCGAGGTGGTCGCCAGCACAAGAAGGTCCAGGTGAGCCAGTATCCCCGGGATATCCCTCTGGTTCCCCAAAAACTGCGTGCAATGCCACAACCCCAGGCGTTTCACCAGGACCTGCACCTGCTCTTTATACGCCTCTTTGGAAGCAGAGGCATCTCCTATTATCCATATCTTAAGCCGCGGGACGCTGCGCGCGACATACGCCATCGCCTTTATAAAATGCGAATGTCCTTTTATGGGAGTGATCCTGCCGATTATCCCTACATTAAACTCATCCTTTCTTTTATCCTTGGGAGCGATATACCTGAATTTATCAAGGTCTACGCTGCGCGGTATCATCCTTACACGCTCGTGGGGTACCCCGAAATCATCTATCATATGCCGGCCGATAACATTGCTTAAGATGATCACCCTCCTGCCCCACCCCATCACATAGCTAAAAAGATGTTTTTTATAATAACCATGGCAGGTGGTAATAAAAGGCTTTCCGCTTCTGCGGCAGGCAAAATACGATATCCACGCCGGAACGCGTGAGCGCGCGTGGACTATATCTATCTGTTCCTTCTTTATTATCTCTGTCAGCTTGGGGACCATCCTGAACATTATAAACAGGGATTTCTTATGCACCGGCAACTGGTAATGTATTGCCCCGCAGGAAGCCAGCTCTTTTACCATCGGCCCGCCGTTTGAAACCACTACCACCTTATGCCCTGCCTTTACCAGGTACCTTGCCAGGTCAATAGTCCCTGTCTCAACTCCGCCTACTTTAAGCTCGGGTAATACCTGAAGTATATTCATAGTATCTTTTTTATCGCCTCTCTTACCAACAGGTCATCCTTAAGCGGCTCTATCTCCGGGCGCTTTAACCATACCTCTTCTATCTTCTCCGCCAGCTTATCCGCTTCTACCAGTGCCACATATTTATTCCCGGCAAAATGCCCGAGGAACCTGCGATGTTTACCGCTAAGGCCGGGAGAATCAAAAACTATCACGTATCTTCCGCTCTTAACCGCCTCGGATATCATTGATATGCTTTCAGGAGAAGTAATGACTATATCGCTAAGGGCGGTTATCCCTTCTACCGCCTCATGTATATTTTTCTCATTAGCGATCACAAGCAGCTTGCAGGGGCCATAACCGGAAAACTCCCTTTTAAGCAGCCCCTCTACCGCGGGTGATGTCCTGCGTGAAGTAGTAATAAGCAGCTCCGCGCCCAGCCTGCCGGCGGCAGCCTTGACCTGGCCGGATATCTTACTCATCATATCCCCGGTCAAACGGAATCCTTTGGCATCCCCTCCTATCAATATACCCAGGGCCGGCTCTTTAAAAACTTTAACGCCGAGCTTCTTTAAACCCTCTGCCGCGCCTTTAAGGCTATCCTCATTTATCGTATTAAGCGCGCCTTCTATCTCCACGACATTCCTTCTTCTCGGAGGATTATCGTGGCGGCTCATTACCACCAGGTCAAAACGGTTCACGCTGAATATGGATGGGCGCATAAGCACTATGGATTTAGCCAGGTTTTCCCTTGAAACCACATAATTGACAGGGGCGACCTGCGAACCGCAGGATATCACGATATCCGGTTTAATGCCGCTTAACTCCTTATAAACCCCGTCTTCTAAGAATTTTCTCATGCACCAGCCGCACCCCTGGCAGCCATATTTACCGGAAAATATACAACTTGCGGTCATAGCAACGCGGGAATTCTTGCCCCTGAACTTTACCTCAACCTTCCTGATATTCGCGCTTATCCCTTTTTCATTCAGGATATCCCTGGCAATGCCAGCGATCCCTTCGGATTGCCTTAAGTGCCCTGTCTTACCGTCGCTTAAGATAAGGATATCGCGCTCTGTGCCATATTTCCACGCCTTATAGGTCCAAAGGTAATCCTTTGGGTATTTTGAAATATACCTTTCAAATATATTCACCAGCGCCTGCAGGTTATCTTTTATATCCTGCTGGGTATCCCCTGTCCGTTTAAGCTCTAAGGGCGGTTCTACAAAGGCCTTTACGTAGGGCCCCTTCAAGCGCGTATAGAATGCCGGGACTATGCAGGCATCGTATTTCATGGCGAGCCTTATAGCTCCCGAAGGCATAGAGGCGTACCGTCCAAAAAACTTAACCTGTATTCCGGACCTCCCGCCCTGGTCAGCGCTCATGCCTATCGCTTCATTGTTCTTCAACACCTTTATCAGTTGGCGGGTCTCCCCTTCTCTCTGGATAAACTTACACCCCTGCTGCCTGCGGAAGGAATTAAGGAGGCCGTTCAAGCGCGGGTATTTCTGGACGCGGATAAAAAGGTTAAAAGGAAAACCCAGGTTCGCGCAGATGACATTAGAAAGCTCCCAACTCCCCGCGTGCACCCCGACAAGAATTACACCCTTGCCTCTGTTTAGGGCTTCATAAGCGTATTCCCTGCCTTCAATTGCCACATATTTATTTATATATGCCTCATCCACGGCCGGGATCAGCAGTACTTCAATAATACTCTGTCCGAACGCGCGGTAAAAATCTTTAACCAGGCAATTCAGCTCCTTCGGAGAGAATTTATCCGGAAATGCCCCCTTGATATTGGCATAAACTACCGCCCTGTGCCTGCGGTCAAGGCAAAATAATAATTCTCCCAGCCGCGCTCCCAAAAACATGCTCACGCCGACAGGCAGGCTCCTTATTAAAGGCCCGATCAGCCTAATGAGTATATAACCCCAGTAATCTATCGCGGAATCTTTCTTCATTTTTTGTTATCTTTAACTGCACGCGCAGGAACCATACCGGTATCCCGTAATCAAAATCCGGAAGCTGGCGAAGCCTGGCGGCGTCTTTTTCAGTAGTAAGCAAAACCTCTATATTCATCTGGCGGGACTTATGCATAATACCGTCAATATCTTTTTGGGTGTAATTGTGGTGGTCGCGGAACCTGAATGACGCGCTAACCTTCACCCCGAGCCTGGCAGCCAAAAGTTCAAAAGAACCCGGGTCAGCGATAGCGGAAAAGAGGGCCGCGGACCTGCCCGATAAACCTTCCGCGCTAAGCGGTTCCGCGGGCTTATCAAGCCTGTAGAAACCCGACGGGCTGTGCACAGACTCAACCTGCAGCGCCTTGCTATTAATACGTTCCAGAACGCCCCTTGCCTCACCCGCTCCAGGGCCAAGGTCGCTTTTAGTCAACAGAAATATATCCGCGCGCTTCAGGGAAGATAAAGGCTCACGCAATATGCCGCGCGGGATAAGCCTGCGGTTGCCAAAAAGGCGCGAACCGTCTATCGCGACTATCTCAAGGTCCTTCCTTATCCCCCATTGCTGCATACCGTCATCAAGTATCACCGTATCAACACCATGCCCGCGTATAGCGTAATTCACCGCGCGTATACGGTCAGGGTCCACTATTACCGGAATATCCTCAAGATTGATCTTAAGCATATAGGGTTCATCCCCCATAGTGCCCCTGCCTCTGTTATATCCCCTGCTTACTATGGCTACCTTACGCCCTTTATCCTTTAAATAACGGGCGATATATAATACAAGGGGTGTTTTTCCTGTCCCCCCCAATGTAATATTACCCACGCTGACCACCTTGCAGGCAGGGCGGCGGGGGCTCAAACCGCGGATAAATATGACGATCCTGACAAACAGGCCATAGATAAGCGAAATAAGATAAAGGAATACCTTGATGGCCCCCGCTATCGGGCCTCTATATTTATCCATAGCTAAATTATAAAGATAACCTAACATCAGATTTTACCTGCCAACATCAATATACCGATCACGACAAATAATGACGCCCCCGCGTATTTTATGAGTTCGGGTTTGAGGTATCTGGCGAGTATAGCCCCAAGGAACACCGATATAAGCGTTACTATAGCGTAGGCAGCCACAGAACCGATCCATACCGATAGCGGCCTGCCTGATTTAGCCGACATAGTTATCCCTACTATCTGGGTTTTATCCGCGAGTTCCGCTAAGAATACCGCGGTAAAAGTAGCCAATAATACTTTCCACTCCATTACTTCCTCCTTATCTCGGATAATATATCCACGCTATCTTTCTCCCTTCCCTTTACTCCTTTATCAATAACCCTCCTGTTGACCATAAAGTTGCTTCCGGGAAGCCCTTTTAAATATTTCTTCAGTTCCGCGGTAGTATCCATAAGCTCAAAAATATTCATTGTCTGTCCGAGAGCGTTGTTCACGATGGCGACCGACAGGCTCATCAGCGGCATATTCGTGATATTACCCATCCTGTCGCTGCCCTTAATATATCCGTTCTTTGAGTCCTCCTGCGAATAGCGCTTTGGTACCATACTGTCAAACTCCCTGATCGCCTCCCTGGCGATCTCCTCGGACTTATCGGGAGTAGTAATAAGGACGAAATCATCCCCTCCTATATGTCCGACAAAATCATCATTATTGCCGGCAGCCTTGACTTTATTTGATATTATCCTTGATGTATCAAGTATCACTTCATCCCCTTTTAGATAACCGTATTTATCATTGTAGGATTTAAAATTATCTATATCCGCGTAATGGAACGAGAACGGCTGCCCTGAATCCAGCCTCTCCATAAGCTCCCTCTGGATAAGCTTATTACCGGGGAGACGCGTGAGGGCATTGGCGTTAAAGTGGTGCGCGGCGCTGCGCAAGGCGAGGACTATCCTTATCTCCAGGTCTATCGGGTCCGGCGGCTTGATCAGATAATCATCCACCCCCTGTTCAATACTCAGGAGGTCGCGCCTTAACTGCCTCTTATCTATCAGGACGATCGTCGGGATATATGAAGTAAGAAAATCGCTCTTTATCTCCTTGCATATTGAGAGCCCCTTCTTCCCGTTCATCGCCGCGTCGATTATGACAAGGTGCGGGTTCTCTTTCTTTAAAAGCCCCGTTATATCCTGCCCCTCCTCAACTATGAGCACATGGTACTCCCACGCCTTTAAAAGATAAAGGAGTATCTCGCGTAATTTCTGGTCAGGAGCGGCTAGGACTATTCTAACCTCTTGGCTCATAGTTTAAATAGTTACGGCGTTATGGTCACCCTAAGCTGCGTATACAGGCCGTCTTTTATGTTTATCTTACCCAGGCTGTCATTGTATGTCAGGCGGCGCCTGAAATTACCGCCGACGGAAAGAGTGGCCTGGATATATTTATTAAACTTATACCCTACGCCGCCGCCGAAATATGATTCATAATAACGCAGGACCGCTGTGCGGGTGTCATCGTATTTTACTTCATATTCGTTATTAAGAGAGAAACTCCCTTCCGTGAACACGCTTATCTTGTCGGTAAGTTTATATGTGATATTAGGCCTTTTGGGGGCGATATGAAAAGTGAGCCTGTCATTTGGCTTATAGATAAAACCGAGAACAGGAAAAAACGGGGTCTGGGTATCGGGAAAAACAGCCAGGCCGCAAAGGAACACCCATTTAGGGTCAGGCATGTAGATAGCATAAAACCTGCTGGGGATACGAAAATTTGAACTGGTGAACTCCCAGCTGTCCGAATAAAAAGAGGGCTCAAGCCCTATGCGAAAATAAGTTTTATCAAAATCAAAGAAAGGCAGCGTGGTCTCTATGCCGGTAGCCAATTCTATGAGGCGCGAAGGAAGGCGCACATCGGTTACGGTATTATCTATACCGGTATATTTGTTATACAGGTATAGCTTTACGGGTAATTTACCGAATGCCTTAAGATTATAGTTAAATGTGGCTTCTGTCTTTACGATCTCTACATCCCCTGCCTGGGCCTTAGCGCCGCGGCTGGGCTCATATCTTGCGCCAACCTCCATATCGCAGGTAATATCCTTTTTTGCCTCCTCCTCTTCAGCGCTTAAATATACCGGGAGTGACAATAATAATATTGCCGCGAAAATGAATAACGCTACAATAGCGGGGCGCGGGTGTATCTTGCCGGCAAAACCCATATTCCTATCCTCCTTTTTATTTAACGCAGATAACCCTCTATATACTCCAGGTTCCTGATAGTGGCGCCTTTATTTTCCGCGATAATAGAACCGGCGTTACGGCTCAACTTAACTGCCATATCAGGGTCATTTAACAACTCTTTTATTTTATTAAAAAGTTGTTCCCGGTTATCTATTACTATGCAGGCATCCTTTTTAATGAATAACCCCGCGATATCCCGGAAATTAAAAAAGTGCCCCCCGATAAGCACGGGTTTGCCGGCTCCTGCCGGCTCAAGTATATTATGCCCGCCTTTCTTGACCAGGCTCCCCCCAACAAATACGATATCGGCGATACTATAAAAACTTACCAGCTCTCCTATCATATCCAGGATGAATACGGGCCTGGATACGCAGGCGCACGCCTTAAGAGGCAAACGGGAAACCAGGCCCGCGCGAAAACCATAACGCGATAGTATCTTTTCTATATCTTTGGCCCTTTCAGGGTGGCGCGGAGCGATCAAGAGCTTTAATTTAGGGTACTGCCTGGTAAGCTCCCGATAAACGTCTACAATTATATCCTCTTCCCCTGGGTGTGTGCTGCCGCAAACCCACAACTTCTCATCCGCCTTCAGGTCAAGCAGCGTTTTGTTTTTATCAACAGCTGCCGCGTCCTTCATATCAATAGAAGGCGTATTATCAAATTTCATATTACCCGTCACGCGTATCTTATTCTCCGGCACGCCGAGTGAACGCAATCTCCGGGCATCATCGTCAGTCTGCACGCAAAAAAGCGAGATCTTATCCAATACCGGCTTAATGAAAAACTTTATAGCGCTGTAGCCCCTGAATGAGCGGTCGGATATCCTCCCGTTTACCAGGATAACAGGGACCTTCTCGCGGTAAAGGGCGCTGATAAGGTTAGGCCATATCTCCGTCTCCGCCATTATGAATAGCGACGGTTTAACCTTTTTTACTACCTTCCTTACGATAAAACTGATATCCAGCGGAAGATAACCGGCGAGGTCCCCTTCTTTTGCTATGCTTTTGGCTATCTTATTCCCGGTGGAGGTTACCGTAGTAATAAAGATCTTCCTGCTGCCGGACACCCCTCTTAGGTGAGCGATAAACTCCTTTACCGCCATCGCCTCACCCACGCTTACCGCGTGTACCCAGACAGGATTATCCGGTTTTAAACCGCCGGGGAATATCCCCAGGCGCATCCAAAACCCAGAGTGAAATTTCCTTTTAAAGACATATAAAGGCAGGTGCGCCAGCGCGACTATAATGAATATAAGGTCATATAATATCCGCATTTTTATATCTTAAGCACGGGGATGCGCTTTATTATAAACGCTCTTCAGCTTTTCAGTGGTAAGGTGAGTGTATATCTGTGTAGTAGAAAGGTTCACGTGGCCCAGCAGCTCCTGGACACTCCTTAAGTCGGCGCCCCGGTTCAAAAGATGCGTAGCAAAAGAGTGCCTTAGGGTGTGCGGGGATACGCCGTGTTTCAGGCTCGCCAGGCGGATATATTTATCTAATACATCCCTGATACCCCTGTCTGTGATACGCGTGCCGTTCTTATTCAGGAACAGCACCTCGGGCTCCTTTACTTTTTTTCTTTTGTCCAGATAGGCCCTTATGGCGGTAAGGGCGGTCTCGCCAACAGGCACAATGCGCTCCTTTTTGCCCTTACCCAGCACCTTTATTATCCCGGAGATAAAATCTATATCGTCTATGTTCAGGCCCACCAGCTCGCTCACCCTGATACCGGTAGAATAGAATGTCTCTATGACCGCTTTATCGCGGTAATCCCTCTCGCTGGCAAGCTTGACTGCCGTGATCAACTTATCAACCTCATCTTCAGTAAGGAATGTAGGCAAATGTTTATCCTGTTTAGGGCTTGAGAGGACTACAATAGGGTTTATTTTCAGGTGGCCTTCGCGCACGAGAAATTTAAAGAAACTCCTTAACGCGGAGAGGCGCCGGCCCACCGACCTGCTGCTTAAATTCTTCTCCTTGAGTATGGCCAGGTACTTCCTCAAAAGAAGATAATCTATTTTATCCAGCGCGGTTTCACCAAGAAACTTCTTAAAATCATCCAGGTCCAGCTTATAATTCTCTATCGTATGAGGAGAATAATTCTTCTCTATCTGGAGATACCTGATGAACTTTTCTATATACCTATCCATTGCCATTGCTATTGCCATTTTCCTGTTCTTTATCCGCTTCTTCCTGCTCATCCTGCGGCAGGTTCCTGGAAGTGTAGGTGCATTTCGGATAATTAGAGCATCCGTAAAAATAACCCCTTCGCGAACGCCGTTCAATGAGCTCCCCTGTGCATCCCTCTTGAGGGCATTTTACCCCGCTGGTGATGGATTTTGAACTTTTACATTTAGGATACGCCGAGCAGCTTAAAAATTTCCCTCTGCGCCCCCATTTAACGATCATCGGCGCTCCGCACAGTTCACATACCTGGTCAGTAGTTATGACTTCTTTCTTGATATTATTTTGCGCGAAATCAAGATTTGCCTTAAAAGGCGCGTAAAATTCCCCTAATACCTTCTCCTTCTTGAGGCGCCCCTCCTCTATCTCATCAAGTTCATCTTCCATGAGGGCGGTAAACTTCACGTCCATTACCTTAGGGAAATATTCAACGAGCATCTCGCACACCTTAAATCCGAGCTCTGTCGGGTGAAAATAACCTTTTATCCTGCGCGCGTAATCGCGCATCACTAAAGTATGGATTATGGGGGCGTATGTAGAAGGCCTGCCAATACCATCCTCTTCAAGCGCCTTGACCAATGAGCTGTCAGAGAAACGCGCCGGGGGCTTGGTAAAATGCTGCGAAGGCAATAATTTCACCAATTCAAGGAGTTCCCCCTTCTCTAATTCAGGGAGAGATTTCTTTTCATCATCCTGGGAGTTCTCGCTGTTATAAGCAGCCATAAAACCTTCAAATATGGTAGTGGTGCCCGATACGGTAAAAAGGTATTTATCCGCGCTTATTTCGGCTGTAGTCACCTGGTACCTCGCGGGGTTCATCTGGCTGGCAAGAAAACGGCGATAGATAAGTTCATATAATTTATACTGATCGAGGGTAAGGAATTTTTCTAAACTCTCCGGGGAATACGAGATCAAAGAAGGCCTTATCGCCTCATGCGCTGCCTGCGCGTGCTTCTTTAATTTGTAAGTATTTGGCTCTTCGGGTAGATGCTCTTTGCCGAACTTCTTTAATATGGCGCTGCGCACCTCCTTGATCGCCTCAGGAGCGACGTGCGTAGAATCTGTGCGCATATAAGTGATAAGCCCGGCAGGGAGATCCTCGCCGATATCAATACCTTCGTAAAGCTGCTGGGCGATCATCATCGTCTTGCCGGCATTGAATCGCAGCTTATTAAAGGCATCCTGCTGCATAGTGCTGGTGATGAAAGGCGGATAGGGGTTACGCTTACGCTCTGACTTCTTTATATCTGAAACGCTAAAGGCCTTATCATTCAATTGTGCGGCTATATTGTCCGCGCGCTCCTTAGTATCTATCTTTACGTCTTTCCCTGCTATCTTTGCCAACTTTGCCGTAAATGAGGAACCTGCCCCCTTCTTCTTAAGCTCTGCCTCTATCTCCCAATACTCCTTGGGCACAAAACTATTTATCTCCTTCTCCCTGTCTATTATCAGCCTCAAGGCAACCGACTGCACGCGCCCCGCGCTTAAGCCGCGCACTATCTTCTTCCACAACAGCGGGCTTAAAAAATAACCCACTATCCTGTCCAATATCCTGCGCGCGCCTTGCGCCTCTATCATATTCAGGTCAAAATCGCGCGGATGGTCAAATGCCTCTTTGATGGCGGCAGGCGTGATCTCATGAAAGACCACGCGTTTAACCTTCTTCTTTTTCAGGAAATTATTCTTTATATGCCACCCTATTGCCTCTCCCTCCCGGTCAGGGTCGGTCGCGACATAAATATTATCCCTCTCCTTTGCCTCCTTCTTTAAAGCGGAAACAACCTTTTCCCTTTTCTCGGTGCGGACATAAGAGGGAATGAACCCGTTCTCAATATCAACTCCGAGCTCTTTCTGCGGGAGGTCGATCAGGTGGCCATAAGAAGGCAATACCGCGAACTTATCGCCCATAATGCGGCTGATAGTTTTTGCCTTGGTAGGGGATTCCACGATAACTAACGCGTCATTACTTTTCGCTTCGCTCTTCTTCTTCATATTATGCGTTCATCCTTATGAATTGTTTGCCGGGCACCTCTTTTACGAGCCGGCGCAGCTGTAAATTCAATAATACCCCGGATATCTTTGTAATATCCAGGCCTGACCTCTCTACGATATCATCCAGCGCGAGTGGCTCATCCTGGATCAAATTATATAAGGCGGCCTCTTCTTCTGATACTTCTGTATTCCCTTCGGCCTTAGGGGTAACCTTAGGCAAACCGAACTCATCAATTATATCATCAGCGCAGGAAACAAGCTTCGCCCCCTGCTTTATGATCTCGTTCGTGCCGAATGAGGTACCTGAATCTATCTTACCGGGCAAGGCAAAAACATCCCTTCCCTGTTCAAGCGCGCAATCAACAGTGATCAGCGCCCCGCTATTCCTGGCTGCCTCTACTACCAGGACACCCAGGGATAAACCGCTGATGATACGGTTACGCCTGGGGAAATTATGCGCTAAGGGGCTGGTGTTCATGGGAAACTCGGATATCACTGCCCCATGCACTGATACCTGGTCTGCCAGCTTCTTATTCTCTGGCGGATAAATATGATTGAAACCGCTACCTATGACCGCTATTGTGCGTCCGCCTGCTTTAAGCGCGCCCTGATGAGATGCGGTATCTACTCCGCGGGCAAGGCCCGATACTATTGTAAAACCTCCGGCGCTTAAATCTTCGGCGAACTTTCTAGCGCAGCTTAATCCGTAAAAAGATGCCCTGCGCGAACCCACTATGGCGATACTTAATCTATCCTCCTCCTCTAACTCACCCTTTACATAAAGGAGTATCGGGGGATCAGGGATATATTTCAGGTTAGCGGGATATGCGGGGTCATCTATGGTGATTATCTTGAGTTTAGATTTCTCGGCAAAGGCGATCTCCGCGTCAATATCCGCCTCCTTCAATGACGCGACCTTGCCGGCGACCTTATCGCCTATACCGAACACCATTGATAATCTTTCGGCCGGCTCCTTTAATATGTTTTCTGGGGTGCCGAAAACCTCAAGCAGTTTTTTCAGGCGCGCGCTGCCGACATCACAGGACATATTCAGGCCGACGAGGGCCTTAAATCTTGTCATAGATTTATAACAAGCAAGAATGCTGTCTGTCTTGTGTAATTTCTTACATCACCGCTCGTCCTGCCCCACCGAGGCAGGACTCGCTTGGAATTTATGCTCACTCCCACCGATTATTATAATATCAGAAACCACACAAGCCATCCCGCATTCTAAATCTTCTTAATCTTCAAAATCATCGCCACAACTTCCTTAACGGATAATTTGGAAGTGTCTACGATCTTACACGCCTTGGCGTAATAGGGCGCGCGCAGCTTCAGTAAATGCCCTATCTGCTTTTTGGGGTCTTTTACGTTAAGTAACGGGCGATGGATGCACCTACTCGTCCTCTTCAGGATAACCGCAGGAGTAGCGGTAAGGCAAATAAGTGTTCCTGTTTTCTTCATCAGCGCTATATTCCCTTCATCAAGGACTATACCCCCTCCGCAGGCAACCACAAGGTTATTCTGTGAGGAAACCTCCCTTAAAACCCGCTTTTCTACCTTACGAAAATATGTTTCTCCCGATACGGCAAAAATATCACGTATCGCCCTCTTCTCTTTAAGCTCAATAAGGCCGTCTAAATCCACAAATTGAAGCTTCTTTCTCTTAGCGAGCTCTTTGCCTACGGCGCTCTTGCCTGTGCCCATGAATCCAACCAGATAAATATTCATATCCGCAATTCTATCATACACTTAAAACCCTGTCAAACTATAAAAGCCCGCTATTTCCCTTAAAATAGCGGGCTTTTTAACTAAACTACTCCTGGTAAGCTGCTAAAACCGTATCAGTCAAGCTTTGGCGCGCCTCTTTGGTAGTAGGATAAAAGGCATTATACCATTTACCATCCTTTGCCTTCTCCTGCGGCAGGCCTACGAAGAGCCCCTTCTGCCCATTGAGCACGCGCAAGCCCTTGACTATAAAATCACCGATGCTGATATCAACAAAGGCCTTCAGCTTGGTATCTCCGTCAATCCGGTAGATGCGGCTCACCTGTATCGCGTTATCTTCCATCTTTATCACCTCCTCCTATGCTAACTGACGAAGGGGGTGAGATTTTCTAACGCGTTTTTTTCAGGTAATTTTTGTAATTATCCTTTATCTCGGATAGCGAGTCGCTTCCGAACTTCTCAAGGAAGGCGTCTGCCAGCACATAGGCGAGGGCAGACTCAGCGATCACCCCCGCTGACTCTACCACGCATATATCCGAACGCTGGATAGATGCCTTGGCAGGCTTTTTACTTGAGATATTCACGGAGGCCAAAGGATCAAGCAGGGTCGCTATCGGTTTCATGCAGGCGCGGATAATAATTTCCTCGCCATTGCTGATACCGCCTTCAATACCACCGGCATTATTCGTCTTATGGAAATACCCTCTTGCCTTACTGTAATATATAGGGTCGTGGCATTCAGAGCCGAACTTATGGCCATAACCAAAACCAAGGCCTATTGCCACCGCCTTTATCCCGGGGATAGACATTATACTTTGAGCTATGCGCCCGTCTAAGCGCCTGTCCGGCTGGACATAGCTTCCCAAACCGCAGGGCACGCCGCGGGCGACCACTTCAAATGCGCCTCCGACAGTATCATTGTTAGCTTTCGCCTCTTTTATCTTTTTAGCCATAGACTCTATGCCCGGCTCACCACCGATAGCTAAAGTCAGGCTGGATATAATAACATCAAATTCCGCTAATAATGCCTTGCATACCGCTCCTATACCGACGCGGGCGGCGGTCTCGCGCGCGGATGCCCGCTCTAAAACATTACGCGCGTCTTTAAATCCATATTTTAATAATCCTGCCAGATCCGCGTGGCCCGGGCGGGGGCAAAATACCGGAGGAAGCTTTTCAATGCTGGAATCCCTGTTCTTAATGGATAGCGCGATAGGGCTTCCCAGGGTTATCCCCTTTTTAAGGCCTGATAGTATTTTCGCCTTGTCATCTTCTATCTGCATGCGCTTGCCGCGGCCGATACCCTTCTGCCTGCGCTTTAACTCCGCGTTTATCGCGGCTTCACTAATCTTAAGGCCTGCGGGCATACCCTCTAATATGGCAACCAGCGCCTCACCATGTGACTCGCCTGCTGTCAAATATCTTAACATAACCCCTCCATCCTCTTTTAATAGAGACGCTTTTCGAGCCAATCGGGAAACTGTACCCTCTTGGGGACAGTTTTCGCTTTGCGTTGAAAAGCGTCTCTATAATTTATTTCCATAGGCCCCGCCTATTTTCACGCGCCTCGCGGTATAACCTTAAGAACATGTCCGCGTATTTTACATTAGGCGGATAGGTCATCACCGAGGCATACCCTTGCCTGATGATCTCCGCATTCACAAAAGTCCCGGTTTTCTTTAAATATACATAAGCCAATAGCCGCTTATACTGGTCATATTTCTCAGCGTCAAACTCCAGGCTTACGCGCTCCCCTTCTACAAGGCCCCTGGTAAATTTGTAAGAGCGCTCCCCTAACTCCCGGATAACCTCGGGCCTCTCGCCTGTCTTGCGGCTATCCCTGTATAATTTATCGGACTCATGCATCTCGGGAGTATCTATACCTAGAAGCCGCACCCTCTCCCCTGATTCAAGTTGTATCGTATCCCCGTCTATCACGCGCCTGACGAGTATATTCGTATAATCATATTTCCTGCCAAAAGGTATGCTGAATTTCCAATCCTCGGTATTATAAATAGTGATAGGCTCATAGGCAAAAAGATAAAGGGCTAGCCCTGAAAATAGCGCTATAAATAAAATAATAATTATCTTCTTCATGATTTAAAGTAACGCAGCGACAAAACCCGCCAGCACCACTATATCCTCTGTGCAAAATACCTTATTTATGCTCTTATCAAAAAGTATATTCGCTTCAGGCCCGAACTCATCATCCCCGCGCCAAAGGACAACCATCACCGGAACCCCCTCAAATGCCTCTATGAGTATCCCGATATCACCCTGGTCAACGCGCTTGCCCGGAAGCCTGTCTAATGCCTCCAGGATAGCTTCTGGGTGGGAGCCGTATTTACGTATTATCGGTTCAATAGAGCGCTTCCTGAAAGCGGCAGCATAACCCTCTACTCCGGAAAGTTCCTTGAAACTCACCCACTCATTGCTTAAAAGCGGGAGCCCCTTTATCTTCTGCTCCAGATAATGCAGGATAAGGATAACAGTAAAATCCTTTGCCGGGGCATTGCACGATAGAGAAAGAACCTTTTTTGTTTCAATATCTGCAGTATATTCATCGGCTAAAAACTTAACAGTTAAGCTCTTAGCGGGATTTAACGCCTTTAGATCCTCCCAACCCTTGTTCAGGGCGACTTCGTAGCTCATTTTAACTTATTTTACTCTTTTTAGGCGAATAAATCAATGATATAATATAGTTATGATTTACGACCGTTTCCAGCAGGAAGCAATAGACTATATAAACCAGGGCCATTCAGTGATCGTCTCCGCTCCCACCGGAGCGGGTAAGACCGCGATAGCCGAGCATATCCTGGCAACCTCAATTGAAAATAACCGGGGTGTTGTTTATACCGCCCCTATCAAAGCCCTATCAAACCAGAAGTTCCGCGATTTCGCCGGGCAGTTCGGGGATAATATCGGCATATTAACCGGCGACGTCTCAATAAACCCCGAGGCACCTGTCCTGATCATGACCACCGAGATATTCCGCAATAAGATACTGGATGAGCCAAGGAGCCTGGAAAAATACTCCTGGGTGATCTTTGATGAGATCCATTATATTGATAACCCTGAACGCGGCACAGTATGGGAGGAATCCCTGATATTCCTCCCCAGCCATATGAATATCCTCGCCCTTTCCGCTACCATACCCAATATAGACAAATTCGCCGAATGGATACAATCCGTACATAATAAGAGCGTCAAGACGGTCATTGAAAATAACCGGCCTGTCCCCCTGCATTTCTTATTTCAGTGCCAGAACCAGGTGGTGGATAATATCAACGCCTTAAGAAGGATGGGTCACGGCAAACAGAATAAGATGAACTCCCTGGTCAACTATGTCCGGGAAAAAGAAGGCCTACCCTGTATCTATTTTGTCTTCGGGAGGAAGCGCGCCGAGGAACTGGCGCAAGACCTTTACGCATATAATTTTCTTAGGCCGGATGAACGTAAACAGATATTAGGGCTATTTGACTTACTATGCGAGCGCTTTGACCTGAAATACGAGAGGTCAGCGCAAGAGATGCGCCCACTCATCCAAAATGGTATAGCATACCACCATGCCGGGATGCTTCCGACATTAAAGGAGGCTATTGAAAGGCTCTTCACCAGCCGCTTGCTTAAGGTCATCTTCACTACCGAAACCTTTGCCCTCGGCATAAATATGCCCAGCCGCACAGTCATCTTTGATAATCTAAGGAAATATTACGGCCGCTATATCAGGAATTTGAAGACGCGCGACTTCTACCAGATGGCAGGACGTGCTGGTCGGCGCGGGATAGATACGGAAGGTTTTGTTTACTGCCGGATAAACCCCGCGCGCATGAACTTTGAAGACGTAAAGAATGTTATCTATGGGAAACCTGAAGAGGTAAGGAGCCAGCTTAATTCATCTTACGCTACTATCCTTAACCTGTATGAAAAACATAAGGAAGAAATATACAAGATATACCCCCTCTCCCTCCATTATTTCCAATCCAGGAAGCAGGAACAAAGAGAAGCACTGCGGCTGATTGAAGCGAAGCTAAAACTGCTTCGGGACCTTAATTATATTTCCGGAGACACGCTCACCAAAAAGGGCCAGTTCGCCAAAACCGTATATGGGTATGAGTTAATTTTGTCAGAGCTTTACGATGAGAATATCTTAGAGCAATTAGATGAGTTCGGCCTGGGGATAGCCACTACGGCAACAGTCTTTGAACCGCGCAAAAACCAGAAGATGCTCGGGATATCAAAGGCTTCGCGCAGGATCAAAAGGATATGTGAAGAGATATATGACAGGATCAAGGCAAAAGAGATGAAGTGCAGGATATACCCTTCAAGCAAAATACCATACTTTCATTTAAGTAATTGCATCGAGGCGTGGCTTAGGGGGACCTCTTTTGATAAGATCTTGCGTTTTACGGACACGGATGAAGGGGAAGTAGTGAGGTATTTCAGGATGAGCGTGCAAATCTTACGCGAAATAAGCGACGCCAAGGTCGCATCCTACATATTAAAGGACCGCATCAAAGAAACCATCCGCGTCATCAACCGCGATATCATAGACGCCGAAAAGCAACTCCGCGAAGGTTAGTGCCTTGGCAGGGTCTGGCCCCGAAGGGGACTGACCCTTCTGTATGCTCTAAAACACCTAAGCCATCCGCTAAAAAATCAACCTACATACTGCGTGAATCCACCCAAACCATCCCACTAAGAATAAAAGTGGAAGTATCCGCTATCCCTGCTAATTCATTTCTCTTTTAACAGAACGATTCCGCTTAGCACGGAGAATATTATTGTTACGTAGTTATAGATAGCCCAGTAAGCGTTATTCTTGATAACCATGCCTACGATTGTGTAAACCGTAAAAATCAACAACAATATCCCGATTATTTTGTTTTTTCTCACACTCACCTCCAAGCAACTATTAATTCTAATGGGGAGTTTGTCAATGGCTTTGCTTATTGGATAACAAACCACCGCCTTGCTGGCTTGTAAACTGATTCGCCTTTCTCATGGCGGGGTATAAAAAAAGAAGCAAGAGTACTGCAAGGCTCTCCCCACAACTCTGTAGCCTTACGAGGCTCTCTATACACCTCTGAAGCCTCACTCTTGCTTGGAAGGACGGATAAACATAAACACCTTTATTCTACCCGCCTTCTAAGTTAAGTATACACTATTAAAAGTTAATTTACAAGGGAAGGGCCTATTTTTTATATTTTAGGTAATCCTCCAGTATCTTATTGTGGTCAAAGGCAAAGGTGAGGTCTTTGATCTGTTCTGGTTTTATTATCTTCAGGCCCTTGGCGTCATCTCCGGCTTTGGGTTTTCCTTTACCTTTAGCAATGAAAACGGTGCAGATAGTGTGAAACCTGGGGTCGCGGCCGGGTTCGGAGTAGGTGTGGAACTGTTTTAAGTCCTCTAATTCCAGGTCTGTTTCCTCCTTCATCTCCCTCCTTACCGCATCCTCCAAACTTTCATTGTAATCTACGAAGCCGCCGGGAAGGGCATAGCCGAATGGCGGATTGCTGCGTTCAATAAGGACGATACCGCCGTTGATCTCTATGATGGCGTCCACAGTACTGAAAGGGCCATTTTGCAGTTTATAGATTATATATTCCAGGTAGCTGATTATTCCTTTGTTGAAGATAGCGTATGCCTCCTTATCATAGAGGCAGAAGATTAGCTCCTTTAGATTTGTGCCATCCTCTTTGATATGGCGAAACACCTCCTGGGAGATTATCTTGGCAGAGCCAAGGAGTGGAAAACCACCGGTGCCACATCCAAGGGCTGGGAAGGCAATGGATCCTATCTTTAACTCTTCTGCTAATCTTAGAGCACTTTTACAGGATTCTCTTATCTTGGTTTCATCGGTCTTAAAATCCATTCCCATAGTAGCGGAGTGTATGACGTATTTTGCGGATAAGGAGCCGGCTTTGGTGTAGGCGGACTCACCTATCTTTATGGGGCCTTTTTTGACTGCTTCATCTTCAATAGATTGGCCCCCCTTATTTTTTATCGCGCCTGCCACACCTCCACCCATCACTAATTTATTGTTAGCGGCATTCACGATAGCGTCAACTTTGAGCTCCGTGATATCGCCTTTTACTATTTTTATCTCGGTATCTTTAATGAACATTGGTTGCTCCTTTTTGGTTTATTTAATTTAAGTATAATAAAAAAGATGATAATACCTAATGTATCAAAGGCGAGGTCGCGCCTGGTGCCGCTCCTGCCGAAGACGTAAAGCTGATGTACCTCATCAGATACCGCGTAAAGGAATGATGCGGTAAAGGAGATGGCAAACAGGTAAAAGGGGATGAATTTAACGAATGTGCCTTTCAAGGCGCGGTATATGAGGGCTGCAAGGACATAATATTCGGTGATATGGGCGATCTTACGCAGGATGAGATCATATATACCCCATCCTGTGTTCAGGCTGGGGATACTTGAGACAACGTATATCAGGTATGCCCAGGCAAAGGCCGGGAGCCATAATCGAAGAATTTTATTCATCAGCGCGACCTCGCTACGCCCGCTCTCTTGCAGATATTATTTACATAGCACCTGCTGCAAAAGGGTGAGACGGGTAAACACAGATTTTGTCCGAAGGCGACAAGAACGGTATTCAGGCGTATCCAGTAGCTCTTTGGGATTATCTTTTGAAGCGCTTCTTCGGTTGCGTGCGGTTTTTTAGTCCTTATCCAGCCAAGGCGGTTTGATATCCTGTGCACGTGCGTATCTACGCAGATCGCGGGAATATTATAGCCAAGGCCCAAAACGAGGTTTGCGGTCTTACGGCCGACTCCTTTTAAACTAAGAAGTCCTTCTATGTTATCCGGGACGCGGCCTTTAAAATCAGTCAGGAGTTTTTTGCTGATACCTAAGATGACTTTTGCTTTGGTGCGGTAGAAACCTACAGGGTAGATAAGTTTTTGAATACGTGATGCGGATAATGTAAGTATCTTCACGGGGGCAGCTGCCACTTTAAAGAGGCGGTTGCTGGCTTCCTCTGTGGTTTTATCCTTTGTCCTTAAACTTAGAATACAGGAGATTAAAACGCGAAATGGGTCCCTCCTCCTTGATTCTATCGTGACCCAGGGAATATTGAAGCTTTTGGCCTGTTTTTCTATTAACGTGATGGTTTTTAAAATATTACTCACGGCTATATAGGGACACCCTTAGCTTTGGCAGAAAGGGTGTCCCTCGATTGGCAAAAAGGGTGTCCCTATATGAATTTGGATGCTGCTTTTAGGGCTTCCTGTATGGTTTTTATCTTGCCGATGGCCTGCAATTCTTCTACTTCGCGCAGGATCTTACCGATCAGGGGTGATGGTTGTAACCTGAATTTTTTCATGATATCATCCCCGTTTATCAGGCGCGCGGGTTTCTTCTCTTTTTGTTTCTTAAAATATCTCCTGATAAGCTCCTGGCATACATGCTCATGCTGCACGCGTGATTTTTTTGTAGTGAGGGGGCCTTTGGTTGCGCGCTGGTCAGCGAGTGATAAGATAAGAGTGCTTACGCTCTCCTTGCCTGCGTCGCGGAAATACCTGAATATGGCGCGCGCTGTAGGCTCTTCGGTATCGCCGAGGTATCCGGGGCGCAGGTGCCATAAAACCATTTTGCCGAGTGAATCCATTTCATCATTAGAGAGCTTAAGGCGTTCTACTATATACTTAGTGATATTCAGGCCTACCCTCTCATGGCCATGGAATATCAGTTTTCTTCCTTCGCGGCGCATTGCCTTGGGTTTTCCGATATCATGCAGGAGCGCTCCTAATTTCATCAGGGCGCGGCGGGTGCGGGTAGGCGAGATTATCTCATCCAGGTATTCATTGACCTCCTGCCTCTTTTTAAACTCCTCAAAGACTATCTCAAGCTGCCTTAAGGTTTCTAAGGTATGTTTCCAGATATCTAAATGGTGGTATGGCCCCTGCCTTTTCCCGCGCATAGGTTCTATTTCAGGAATTATTATCTTTAATATCTTAAGGTCATCTAACTTATTAACGTATTCAAATGCCCCGGGGGCCTGTAGTATCTTGAAAAGTTCATCGCGGATACGCTCAAATGACACTACGGATAGCTTTCTGGCTTTAGCTTTTACTGCCTTAAGCGTATCTTTATCTATCTTAAATCCGAAGCTGACAGCAGCGCTGAAAGCGCGCAATATCCGAAGGGGATCTTCGTCAAATGCCTTCTTATTGACCATCCTGACTAACTTTTTCTTCAGGTCGCGCCTTCCGGAGTGAGGATCAATGATATTATCTTCTATGGGGCCTGCGAAAAGCTTATCTGCTTCTAAGGCGAGGGCATTAATAGTGAAGTCACGGTGCAGCAGGTCACCTTCAAGGTCTTTACCGCGGAAATCGGTAAAATCCAGGGTATATATCTTACCGTCAAGTTTCTTTACGGCGCGGCCACAGCCATGCTCTTTATCCAAGGCAACAAATCCGCACCTTAACTCTTTGGCAGATTCTCTTGCGAAGTTTATCGCGCCTTTTTTAAGGGCAAAATCTATATCAGGGTTTTCCTTTTCGCGGCCCAGGAGGATATCGCGCAGATACCCCCCTACAAGGTACAGTTTTACCTTTCTCCTTTTGGCAACCTTAAGGGCTGCCTCAATAAGAACCCTGTCATTTGAATTTACGGCAGGCTTAAAGGATACCATAATGGCGGGTGAGATACCTTATTCTATCGGTTTCTTGTTAAAGACCTCTGACTGCTTTACTACTTCGTCTTCCACGTATATGGGCGCGCGCGCCCTGACTGCCAGCGCGATACTGTCTGAAGGCCTGGCGTCAATGGTTTTGGTATCGCCGGATTTTGTCTTAATGACTAATTTGGCGTGGAATGTGTTATCTTCCAGTTTATCTATGATGATCTTATCTACGACTGCTTCCAGGCTCTCAATGGCAGATTGAAGGAGGTCATGGGTAAGCGGGCGCGGCGGCTCAAATCCGCTGATCTTCATCTTTATGGCAGAGGCCTCCGGCAAGCCGATAACGATAGGAAGCAGCCTCTCCCCGCCCTTTTCCTTAAGGACGATCAGCTGGTCATGCCTCTTCTCGTCTATCACTATCTTGTTCAATTCCATCTCCACCATTATCTTGCCCCTTTACGCTGCGGTTTTTCCTTATTCAATATATCCTTTAATTCCACCATGAACTGGCCGACATCCTTGAACTGCCTGTATACCGAGGCAAACCTGACATAGGCGACATCATCCAGCGATTTCAACTTCTCCATCACCAGTTCCCCGATACGGGATGCCTGGACCTCGCGGTCTGATTTCTTCTGGATAGCGCGCTCTATCTGCACCACGATATCTTCCATCTTCTCCATGCTGATAGGCCTTTTCTCGCAGGCGCGGATCACCCCGGCGAGTATCTTCTTACGGTCAAATGGTTCGCGCCGGTTATCCTTCTTTATAACTAAAAGGGAGACTTCTTCTATATATTCATAGGTAGTGAAACGCTTACCGCACTTCAGGCACTCGCGCCTCCTCCTGATCGCCGATTCTTCCGCGGTCCCGCGCGAATCAACTACCTTATCTTCTTTATAACCGCAATATGGGCACTTCATTTTTTATTTTTTACGCTTCTGACCTTTATCTTTGCTTCCCTGAGGAAATCCCGCGATAGCTTATCCGGGTAAGAACCTGCGGTGATTATCTCTTTAATGCCGCCATTAATGAGCATTTTGGCGCAGATAACGCAGGGCTGGTTGGTAATATAAAGGACACTGTCTTTTGTGCTTATCCCGTGCAGCGCCGCCTGAAGGAGGACATTCTGCTCGGCGTGCAGCCCGCGGCAAAGCTCATGACGCTCCCCGGAAGGGACCTTCATCTTTTCTCTCAGGCAGCCGATATCAATACAATGCCTTACGCCTGACGGCGCGCCGTTATAGCCGGTCGCCAGTATCTTCTTATCTTTCACAAGGACAGCCCCCACCTTGCGGCGCAGGCAGGTCGCCCTTTTAGATACCAGGAAGGCTACCTCTATGAAATATTCATCCCAACTTGGGCGCTTGAAAGCGGCCTTTTTATTTTTCATCTTTCTTTTATGAGTTCCGGATAAAGCGGAAAACGCCTGGTTAAAGTAAGGACCTTTTTTCTTATTTCGGATAATCTCTTCGGGTCATCGCTGCCCTCTATGGCCTCATCTATGAATTGCGCGACCTGGCGCATATGAAACTCTTTCAGGCCGCGGGTAGTAACTGCTGCCGTGCCCAGGCGTATCCCGCTTGTGGTAGCAGGCCCCTTCCTGTCAAAGGGGATAAGGTTCTTATTCGCGGTAATACCCGCCTTCTCCAATACGATTGAGGCGTCAGCTCCCGTGATCCCCTTTTCAGTGAGGTCAACTAACATAAGATGTGTATCTGTGCCTCCGGAAACTATGCGGAACCCCTTATGCGATAACGCGCATGCGAGCTCACGTGAATTTTTCACGACCTGCCTCTCATATTTCCTGAATTTAACACTCATCGCCTCCTTAAAGGCGACTGCCTTGGCAGCAATAGTATGCATCAAAGGCCCGCCCTGTATCCCGGGGAATATCTCAGAATCTATCTTCCTGGCAAATTGTTTCTTGCAGATCACAAAGCCTCCGCGCGGCCCGCGCAGCGTCTTATGGGTAGTAGAACTTACAAAATGCGCGTAAGGAACAGGCGAGGGATGCACGCCTGCCGCAACGAGGCCGGCGATATGCGCCATATCCACAAAAAGATACGCCCCCACCTTATCGCATATCTTACGAAACTCCTTAAAGTCTATTTTTCTCGGGTAGGCGGAAGCGCCAGCCAGGATCATCTTTGGTTTATGTTTCTTTGCCAGGCGCGCGATCTCGGCGTAATCAAGCATCTCGGTCTTCTTATTAACGCCGTAAGTCACGATATTATAAAGCATACCTGAAAAATTATGCGGATGCCCGTGGGTGAGGTGCCCGCCGCAGGCAAGGTCCATGGCAAGGACCGTATCCCCTGGTTTTAACGCGGCAAAATATACCGCCATATTCGCCTGGGAACCGGAGTGCGCCTGCACGTTCACATGTTCGGCGCCGAACAGCTTCTTCGCGCGCTCAATAGCCAAACTCTCGGCTTTATCAACATATTCACAACCCCCGTACCAGCGCGCGGCAGGATACCCTTCGGCGTATTTATTGGTCAATACTGAACCCTGGGCGTCCAGCACAGAAAGCGAAGTGAAATTCTCGGAGGCGATAAACTCCAGGCTCTCCTCCTGCCTTTTTAGTTCATTCCTTATCGCGGCATATATTTCGGGGTCGGTATTCTTTACATATCTCATCTCTTCCTGCTCCTTAATCCCTTTTCAATATTCTTTAACAGGTTCAGGCGCCTCTGGTGCCTCCCCCCCTGAAAAGAGGTGTTTAACCATATATTTAATATTCTTTTGGCCGAGTCTTTATTCACAAACAGGGAACCCATTACCAGTACATTGCTATCATTATGTTCGCGCGAGAGGCGGGCCGCTTTCGCGTTATAACATAAAGCCGCGCACACGCCCGGTAAACGGTTAGCGACGATAGAGTTGCCGATCCCGCTTTTACATATAAGCAGGCCCTGCCTATAGCGGCCGGTTGATACTTCATTGGCTACATTATAGGCACTCACGGGATAATCGCAGCTGTCGGTTGAATAAGCCCCGACATCCTTCACCTTAAAACCCTTCTTTTCTAAAAAACGTTTTAATTCTTCCTTAAGGGCAAAACCGCCGTGATCAGAACCTATGACTATTTTTTTCATATCAGTTTACTTATCCTTTCTACCGCCTCTTTTATGATTTCAAATGTCTCGGAGTAAAAATCAAATGGCATACCGATAGGATCGGTTATATCCAGGGTGTTATCATTTATTTTAGCAAATTCTTTTAATAAAAACAGCCTATTTTTTACCTCGGGGGCTATCTCTAAGATCCTTTTCTCGTGGAGCCGCTCCATCACCAATATCAGGTCTGACCTCATAAGGATCTCTTTGGTCACCGTTTGTGAGCGGTGGCCCGAGGCATCTATCCCTTCATTCGCTAGAAGCCCCTTCACTTCTTCGGACGCCTTCAGGCCTCCGAGCAGCATTATGCCGGCGGATAAAACCTCCACATCATCTCTTTTACTGTCTTTCATCTTCTTCTCCAGAAGATATTTAGCCATTACCGAGCGGCAGGAGTTTCCCGTGCAAATAAACAGGACCGTCTTATTTTTAATAACAGCTTCTATCTCTTCCGTCTTTATGGCGCCTTCCCTTAATACGCGCGCTGACCCGGTGCTCGCATCCACTACCGTTGATTCCGCGCCTAAGCGGGTTTTCCCGGCATCTATGGCAAAATCAACTGCCCCTTTTAGATCCTTTATCGCATCCTCAAAATCAGAAGGAGCGGGTTTCCCCGGCAGGTTCGCGGAAGGGCAGACAACAGCAGCCCCCGATAAACCAATCACCTTAAGCGCAATATTATCGTCGGGCATGCGGATACCTATGGTGCCGCTATGGTGCTCATTGCCCGCGCCGTTATTCCTTGATTTCAATATAAGAGTAAGCGGACCGGGCCAAAACTTATCTATAAGTTTATACGCCGCAACCGGAATACCCCAGGCGTAATATTCTACCTTTTCTTTGGCGTCTATATGCAGGGAGAAAGGCTTATCCTGCGGCCGCTCCTTTATCTTGCGCAATCTTTCCATGGCTTCGGGGTCTTCGGCGTTAGCGGCTATACCATAAACCGTTTCCGTAGGTATGATTACCAGCCCGCCCTTAGCCAGGATATCGGCTGCTTCCTTTAATTGATATTCCTTAAAGCCTGAAGGGGCAATTTTTGTTATCTTTGCCGAGGTCATAATTTGATCTTGCTCTTTATGATCTTAAGGCGCATATTCTTTTTATACGCTGCGAGTTTTAAGCTTATCTTCTTATCGGTGATACCTAATATCTCCAAGGCGAAAAGTGCCGCGTTCTTTGCCCCGGCCTTGCCGATACTCATTGATGCCACCGGTATACCGGCGGGCATCTGGACAGTGGATAAAAGTGAATCCAGGCCTTTAAGGCCTTTAGTTTCAATAGGAATGCCGATAACAGGCAGCGTCGTATGCGAGGCAATAACTCCTGCCAGGGCAGCGGCCCCGCCGGCAGCGGCGATGAATACCTTTATGCCTTTCTTAGGCGCCCCTTCCACATAGTCAACAACCTCTTTAGGAGTGCGGTGCGCGGATAATACCCTTAGGTCAAACCCAACCTTGAATTCTTTAAGCAGATCTATTGCTCCTTTAAGAGTATCCAGATCCGACTGGCTTCCCATAAGTATACTTATCGTCTTCTTCATCCCCCCTCCTTGGAGGGACGGTTCTGAAGCCAATCGGAAAAGTGTCCCCATCGGGGACGCTTTTAGCTTTAGCTAGAGAACCGTCCCTAAAGATTTTTTAGCGATATCTGTACGGTAATGCATACCGTCAAAGCTGATCTTTTTTACCGCGTTATATGTATTGGTTATCGCCTCTTTTATAGTATTACCCAGCCCGGTAACTCCTAATACGCGGCCTCCGCTGGTAAAATATTTTTCTTCCTGCTTCTTGGTACCGGAATGAAAAACGACTATATCGGGTAATTTGCGGGCCTCATCAAGCCCTGATATCAATTTTCCTTTTTCATAGTTCCCCGGATAACCCCCGGAGGCGCACACCACGCTTACACATGAACGGGATACCCACTTTAATCCCCCTGCCTTCACTAACTTGCTTAGGTTATCGCTGCTTACCGCCAGCATCGCCTCTAACAGGTCGGAATTCAGGCGCGGCAATATTGCCTGGGTCTCGGGGTCTCCGAAACGGACATTAAATTCAAGCACCTTCGGCCCATCTTTAGTGATCATAATGCCGGCATACAATACGCCGTTATATTTTATCCCTTCCTTCGCGAGGCCGTCTATCGTCCGGTAGATAACCTTATCCATTATTTCTTTGAATAAATTATCCGTCACAACCGGAGCAGGGGAATAAGCTCCCATCCCCCCCGTATTCGGGCCCGCATCATTATCAAATATCCGTTTATGGTCCTGGCTTGAGGCAAGCGGTATGACTTCGCGGGAATCGGTAAGCACGATGATAGAGGCCTCTTCCCCTGCCAGGCAATCCTCTACGATAATACGCCTTCCCGCATCACCAAAGGCGTTCTTCTGCATCATCAAGGTGACCGCGGCCTTCGCCTCATCAACTGTCCCGGCAACCACTACCCCTTTGCCCTGGGCAAGGCCATCCGCTTTTACCACGCAGGGCGCGCCATTTTTTTCTATATACCTATTTGCTTCATCCGCGTTATCAAATACCTTAAAGGCAGCTGTCGGCACATCATATTTTGCCATCAACTCTTTGGAGAATACCTTGCTGCCTTCCAGCTGGGCTGCCTTTTTTACCGGGCCGAATATATTTAGTTTATGGCTGCGGAATTGGTCTACAATACCAGCGGCAAGGGGCGCTTCAGGGCCTACTACGGTAAGGTCTATCTTTTCGCTATGCGCAAACTCCAATAACCCAAAGATATTATCCGCTTTTATATCAATGCACTCTGCCTGGTCGGATATCCCGCCGTTACCGGGAGCGCAAAAAATCTTGTCCGCCAGCTTTGACTGCGCTATCTTCCAGGCCAGGGCGTGCTCGCGCCCGCCTGAACCAACTACCAGGACCTTCATACCACCTCTGTTTTTTTCTCTCCCCTGACTATCTCTCCGATAACCCGGGACCTTATATTCATGCGCGAAAGCCGCGCGATAATATCCTTCGCTGAACCACGCTCAACCATCAACACCATCCCCATACCCATATTGAAAGTATGATACATCTCCTTATCCTCAATATTCCCTTTCTTCTGTATCAAGCGGAATATATCCGGGGCTTTCCATGAATCCTTATAAATAACCGCGTTAACATCGCTGGGTAAGATGCGGGCGATCTTATCGTAAAACGCGCCTCCCGTAATATGGGCTATACCCTTTATCGCGATACGCCCTTCCTTATTCAGCGCGCGCAATAACGAAAGCACGGGTTTAACGTAGATACGGGTAGGTTTTAACAGCTCGGGGGAAAATCTCTTTAATTCGCTCTGAGAAAAAACCTTCCGGACCAGTGAATAACCGTTAGAGTGTATACCGCTTGATTCTAAACCGACGATCAATTGCCCCGGCCTTATCCTGGAACCATCAATGATCTTCTTCCTCTCTACCACTCCCACGCAGAAACCCGCCAGGTCATATTCGCCGTCTTTATACATGCCGGGCATCTCCGCGGTCTCGCCCCCGATAAGGGAACATCCGGACTGGATACACCCGTTATTTATGCCTTTGACCACATCAAAGAGTACCCCCGGCTCTAATTTGCCGCAGGAGATATAATCCAGGAAGAATAATGTCTCTGCCCCTACACAGAGAATATCATTCACATTCATCGCCACGGCATCAATGCCGACCGTATCGTGCTTATTAACGAGGATCGCGATCTTAAGTTTTGTCCCGACTCCGTCGGAAGAAGAAACAAGGACAGGGTCATTATATTTCTCTTTGGGGAACTTAAAGAAACTTCCGAACCCGCCGATATCCGTCAGGACCTCCTTCCTGAAAGAGCTCCTGACCAGGGATTTCAGGTTTTTCTTGAAACGCCCGGATTTTTTTATATCTACTCCGGCTTTTTTATAAGTCAGGGTTTTCACGGGCACCTCCCTGTCCAGCAATAAAGGCATAATTTTTCCGCGGGGAGGCCGATAGCCGAAACCATATCTTTAAGTTTCTGATATTTCAAGGTAGTCGCCCCGATATCGCGGGTGATCCACTTTATCATCTTCTTGTATTCCTTGGAATTTTCATCCAGGTAGGCGCTTATATCTTTTATATCTTTCCCTTCCATCTCCTTGATCGCCCGGCGCGCCGCCAGTTCATGGATACAGCGCGTAGAATAATTAAACTTACAGGGAAACAGCAAGGGAGGGCAGGCGATCCTTAAATGGATCTCCTTTGATCCGCATTCCTTCAGCTTCTGGATAGTGTAATTTTTTAACTGCGTCCCCCTGACAATGGAATCATCGCAGACGACAATGCGGTTCCCTTTATTATCTCTAAAATAGGGATAAGCTTCATCTTCGCGACCAGGTCGCGGGTCTCCTGCGAAGGCGGTGTATAGCTGCGGTCAAACCCGGGAGTATACTTTACCAGCGACCTGCGGAAAGGGATGCCGGACTCCATAGCATAACCGATCGCGTGCGTGGTCCCCGAATCAGGGATACCCGAAACGATATCCGCCCTGACATTATCGCGCTTGGCCAGGAAAGCGCCGCATCTTTCCCTAACCACCTCTACCGTTATCCCTTCATAGGAAGAGCCTGGAAAACCCGTATATATCCAAAGAAAAGAACATATCTGGTTTATCTTCCCGCCCTTACGCTTGGATTTCAATCCCAATTCATTGATCAGGGTGATCTCTCCGGGCTCGGCATACTTTATAATTTTAAAACCCAGGTTCCTGAAAGCCGTGGTTTCGGTAGTCACCGCCCAATCCCTGCCCCTGCGGCCTATGACTAAAGGCGTATAACCATGCCTGTCCCTTGCCGCGTAAACCCCTTCCTTATTTAATAATAAGAGTGAGCAGGAACCGTCTATCCTGGCAAACATCTGTTCGATCCCGTCAACAATGGTTTTACCGCGGATAATCAGCTTGGCCGCCAGCTCCGTCAGGTTAACCCTTCCGTAAGTAACCTCGCTGAATGACTGCCCGCTTTTGTATAATTCTTCTGCGAGCTCTTCGGCATTATCTATGAAGCCGTTGGCCACGATAGCAAAGGGGCCGAATTTGGAATTGACATATATGGGCTGTTCGTCTATGGCGCTTATGACTCCGATCCCCTTATTCCCCCGCATCTTTCTGTAATCTTCGTGGAATTTTGCCTTAAACTGGCTTCCCCTTATATCGTGGATCTTGCGCGTCAATTCTCCATCATGGCATACCGCCAATCCTCCGAACTGGGTGCCCAAATGGGAATGATAGTCCGTGCCATAAAAAAGGTCTTTCAGGCAGTCATCCTTCGATACCACCCCGAAAATACCACTCATCTCTTCCTCCCGCTGAAAATATCTTTAATGTTTTTTATTATAGAACCTCTTTATCGCTGTAATTACCTGCTTGGGTTCGTCTACCACGGTAAAAATATCCAGGTCCTCCTTTTTAATATTACCCTCTTCCAATACTGTTTCGCGCAGCCACTTGAGCATCCCGTTCCAGTATTCACTTCCGAACAGGACTACCGGGAACCTGGGGATCCTTTTAGTCTGGATAAGAGTAATAGCCTCGGTAAATTCATCCAATGTGCCGTAGCCTCCCGGCATAATCACGAAAGCCCTTGCATATTTAACGAACATCACCTTACGGACAAAGAAATAACGAAAATCCAGGAGGGTATCCACATATTTATTGGATCTCTGTTCGGCAGGCAGTTGTATATTCAAACCCACGGAGTGCCCTCCGGCGCGCTTGGCGCCTTTATTGGAAGCCTCCATTATCCCCGGGCCGCTTCCGGTTATAACCGCGTACCCCTCTTTGGCAAGAAGATAAGCTATCTCTTCGGCTATTTTATAATACTTATTCCCTGATTTTACGCGTCCGGAACCAAATATGGAAACTGCCTTCCCTATCTCAGAAAGCACCTCAAAGCCGTCAACGAACTCCGACATGATGCGGAAAACCCGCCATGGGTCTTCTGAAAAAAGGGGAACCCCTGCATCCTTATTCTTCATTATCCCTCTCCTAGTTACGGAATCTCTTTATTACAAATAACTTTCTATCGCGTTACGCCAGGTTCTATGCAGCTCCGCGACCGGTATATCCACCGATCCGCCGACGACAAGCTTGCTGCCCTTAACTTCTCCTATCACGGCAGCGGGGGCCTTATTCTTTTTGGCTATCTGCAATAGTTTTTTAACATTACCGGGCCTTACGCTTAAGACGATACGCGACTGCGATTCGCCAAAAAGCAGCGCGTCTTTTCTTATAACCTGGGGTAACTCCACTACAGCGCCTATTTTCTTAACCGGATTGCTCATACAGCTTTCAGCTAAGGCAACCGCCAAACCGCCCTCGGAGCAATCGTGCGCGGATACTACCATTCCTTTTTCTATCGCTTCAAGCGCCGTCTTTTGCACGGCCTTCTCTAACTTAAGGTCAAGTATAGGAGGTTTTCCTTTCTTTAATCCATGGACGGTCTTTAAATATTCGCTGCCGCCCAACTCTTCCTTATTTTTGCCCAAGAGCAGTATGACGTCACCCGCATTCTTAAAATACTGGGTGGTCATCCTTGCCTTGTCTTTAATCACGCCCACCATCCCGACAACCGGGGTAGGGTCAACAGAGCCCTTGGGATTCTCATTATTAAAACTGACATTACCGCTCACTACCGGCGTATTCAGGGCACGGCAGGCCTTGGATATCCCCAGGGCCGCCTGTTTAAATTGCCAGAACACTTCGGGGTTTTTGGGGTTACCGAAATTTATACCGTCGGTAATCGCCAGGGGTTTGGCTCCGGAACAAACTAAATTCCTGGCTGCTTCTGCCACCGCGATAGCCCCGCCCATAAAGGGATCAAGGTAACAATAAGTAGAATTACAATCAGTGGTTACCGCGATCGCCTTTTTTGTCCCCGGCACAGCCGCTACACCGGCATCGGAACCCGGGCCCAATAAAACCCCTTTGGCAGCTTTAGGGTCTGCGTGTTTAAAAACCCATGCCTTACTTGCCAGCGTAGGGTTGCTCAATAACTTAAGTAGGGCGCGTCCATAGTCCTTTGGCTCCTTGACCTTAGAAAGATCCAGCCGGTTAACCCTGGATAAATATCCTGGCCTGGCAGTCTTCCTGTGATAAACAGGCCCTTCTACCAGGGCTGCCGCCGGTACTTCAGCGATCACCATACCGTTCTCGCGGACACGCACAATACCGTCATCAGTTACCCTGCCGATAAGGTCCACCGGCACGTTCCATTTTGCGAAGACCTTTTTTACTTTTTCCAGGTTTTTCTTATTCACAATGACAAGCATCCTCTCCTGTGACTCGGAGAGCATGACTTCATAGGCGCTCATCCCCTTTTCCTTGCGCGGCACCCGGGAGATATCTATATCCATCCCCGTATCCGCTTTATGCGAAGTCTCGCAGGTAGAGCAAGTCAACCCGGCAGCTCCCATATCCTGCATACCGATCACCAGCCCCTTACGCATTAATTCCAGGCAGGACTCTCTTAATATCCTTCCCATTTTCGGGTCGCCGATAGCGACAGCAGAACTCTTTTTGGCGGCATTTTCATCCAACCCCGAAGAAGCAAAGGCCGCCCCTTCTACCCCATCCCTGCCGGTCGCGCCGCCCACTATCAAAACCAGGTTATTCACTCCGCTGGCCTTGGCCTTGACGATGGAATTATTTTTTACGACCCCCACGGTCATCGCGTTCACCAGGGGGTTCCCTTCAAAAGACTCATCAAAATATATCTCACCGCCCAAAACAGGGATACCCGCGGTATTCGCGTAATCCGTAAAACCGCGTATAATATTCTTAAAAAGAAACTTCACGCGTTCTTTGTCCAACTTGCCTAATCTGAGGGAATCCAGCAGGCCTATAGGCCTGGCGCCCATAGTAAAGATATCCCTGACGCATCCACCGCCTCCGGTGGCTGATGCCGCGTACGGTTCAACTGCTGAAGGATGGTTATGCGACTCTACTTTAAAAACCACGCCCATACCGTCTCCGATATCAACCACCCCGGCATTCTCCCCGGGCCCCTCTATGACCTGCTTGCCTTTGGTAGGAAAAAGTTTTAATACGGGTTTTGAATTCTTATAAGAACAGTGTTCGCTCCACATCGCCGAAAACATGCCTAATTCCGTATAATTAGGTTCCCTCCCCAGGCGCTTTTTGATCATTTCATACTCCTGGAGGGTTAAGCCTTGTTTTTCTATCATTTCTTTGGTAATGACAACATCGTCTTGAAACATTCTAGACTCCTTCCTTAAAATGAGGTAACATTGAGCCAACCGGAAATCTCTACTCCATTGTAGATTTTTCGGATTTCTGCGTCATTGCAGATAAGGCAGGGTTAAATTAAAATATACTCCTCTATTTATACACCGACGCGTCTGAAAATCTTGTTTACATTGCGCAGGTAATAATCCAGGTCAAAAACCTTGTCCAGCTCTTTACTGCTGATATGGGATAAAAGTTCTTTGTCCCCTAAAAGCGTCTCTTTAAACTGCATCCCGCTCTTCCATGTTTTCATGGCGGCCCTCTGCACAATATCATATGCCTTCATGCGCGGAAGCCCTTTATCCATAAGTTCAAGAAGCACCCTTTGCGAGAATATCAGGCCCCTTGTTTTCACCAGGCTTGCCAGCATATTCTCCGGGTATACTGCCAAACCATCCATAACCTGTATAGTTTTATTAAGCATATAATCCAGGGCGAGGGTAGAATCCGGTATGATAACCCGCTCAACAGAAGAGTGGCTGATATCGCGCTCATGCCATAATGGCATATTCTCCATCGCTGCCAGAGCGTTGCCGCGCAAAAGCCGCGCCAGCCCGCAAATACGCTCGCAGATAACGGGATTGCGCTTATGCGGCATTGCGGATGAGCCCTTCTGGCCTTTGCCGAAAGGCTCCTCTGCCTCAAGGACCTCGGTCCTTTGCAGGTGCCTGATCTCGGTAGCGAACTTTTCCAGGCTTCCCCCGATAACGGCGAGAGTGGCCATATATTGTGCGTATACATCCCTTTGTATGACCTGCGTGGAGATAGGGGCTGCCTTAAGGCCTAACTTACGGCAAATATATGTTTCTACTTCCGGGCCAACATTGGCAAAAGTGCCCACTGCCCCGGAAACCTTACCTACCGCGACTTCTTTTCTTGCCAGCTTAAGGCGCTCTAAGTTCCGCTTTGTTTCATCATACCAGAGAGCGAATTTAAGCCCAAATGTAGTGGGTTCGGCGTGCACTCCGTGGGTGCGGCCGACGCAGATCATATCTTTGTACTTGCGCGCTTTCCTTGCCATTACCTTAAGGAGGCGGTTTATATCCTCTATCAGTATATCTGAGGCGGCGGCAAGCTGTACACCAAGTGTTGTGTCCAATATGTCGGATGAGGTCAGGCCCATATGCAGGTATTTAGCGTCAGCCCCTATATATTGGGCCACATTGGAGACAAAAGCTACCACATCATGTTGAGTTTTTTCTTCTATTTTTTTGATCTGATTGATATTAAAACGGGCTTTCTTCCTGGCTCTCTTTGCTACTATGGGCGGGATTCGTTTATTTAAGGATAAGGCTTCAAGGGTAAGTATCTCTATCTCCAGCATGGTCTTGAACTTAAACTCATCATTCCAGATGCCGGACATTTTTGGTAGACTGTAACGTTCGATCATGCTCGCCCTCCTTTAGAATTACGGGAATTATTATTATAGCAGAAATATGGATTTTGGCAAACATAAAAATGGCTCTGGAAGCAGCTGCTTTCAGAGCCATAAAGTTGCGGGGAGAGGATTTGAACCTCTGACCTTCAGGTTATGAGCCTGACGAGCTACCAGGCTGCTCCACCCCGCGAAACCACTATAGCGTAATCGCCGCCATAATGCAACATCTATTTATATTTAATCTTCGGGGATTATCTTGATAGGGACCTCGCCCTTGCGCACCACGCCCATTTTCTCCCTGGCGATCTTCTCCTGGTAGTGAGGGTCATTTTCTATACGCTTGAGCTCCTCCTGCAGGAGAGAATTCTCTACATTCAGGTACTTTATCTTATCTTCCATATCCCGGTTCTTATCCTTAAGTTCCTGCAGCTTGGTGTAACCGGGGAGGAATATGACCAGGAGAAATATTATTATCCCGAATGTAGAGAATAACTTCCTGATTATCATTTATTGAATGAACTGCCGGCGTAAACGGCTTTTGCCCCCAACTCTTCCTCTATCCTTAAGAGCTCATTGTATTTGCATATCCTGTCCGTGCGTGATACCGAACCGGTCTTTATCTGCCCGCACCCTGAAGCGACCGCCAGGTGCGCGATAGTAGTATCTTCGGTCTCTCCTGAACGGTGCGAGATGACTGCCTTATATTTATTCTTGGCAGCCATATCCACTACCTCCAGCGTCTCAAGGAGCGAGCCTATCTGATTCACTTTTACCAATATGGCATTACCCACGCTTTCAAGGATACCCTTCTTGAAGATCTTCGGGTTGGTGACGAATATATCATCCCCTACCAGCTGCACCTTATTGCCCAATTCCGAAGTCATCTTTTTCCATCCATCCCAGTCATGTTCAGAGAGGCCGTCTTCAATAGACAATATAGGATATTTAGAGAGCCACTTCGCGTATATGGCGATCAAGTCATCAGATGTTTTCTTGGAACCCTCAAAGTGGTATACGCCATCTTTGCAGAAGGAACTCGCGGCACAATCCATGGCAAGAGATATATCCTTGCCCGGTTTGTATCCGGCCTTCTCTATCGCTTCCAATATCAACTGCAGGGCCTCTTCGTTGGATTTAAGGTTAGGGGCAAACCCTCCCTCGTCCCCCACTGAAGTAGACAAGCCTTTGGACTTAAGGATACTTTTCAGGTTATGGAACACCTCGGCGGCATACCTTAATGCCTCGCGGAAACTCGGGGCTCCGGAAGGCATGATCATAAACTCCTGGATATCAAGGTTATTATCGGCGTGTAAACCACCGTTCAATATATTCATCTGCGGGACCGGAAGGATATGCGCGTCATCCCCTCCCAGGTATTTATATAAAGGCTCATTTTTTGAAGCCGCGTCTGCCTTGGCAACCGCCAGAGAGACGCCGAGGATCGCGTTTGCCCCCAGCTTGCCTTTATTATCGGTGCCGTCTAAATCTATAAGCAGTTTATCTATCTCCCTGAAATCAGGCTTTAACCCTTTTATCTTGGCGCAGATAGGGGTATTTACATTCTCTACTGCTTTCAATACGCCCTTGCCTAAATACCTTTTCTTATCCCCATCCCGAAGCTCCAGGGCCTCCTTTTCACCGGTGGAAGCGCCCGAAGGCACGGCGGCTCGCGCCAGAAGGCCTGAATCAAGGGTTATATCAACCTCTATAGTGGGATTACCGCGTGAATCAAGTATCTCTCGCGCCAGGACATCTTTTATCTTTGCCACGTTTTGCCTCCAATCTTTTTAAGCTTAATACGGATTAAATTTACGTAAGGTAAAATAGTATAGCACAATTTACAACACGGTCAACAAAAAACCTTTATATAGATTGACAGGCGCGCGAAATTATGGTATTTATGAACATTAATGAAGAAGATAAATTCCCGCAAAATAAAACTCTTCTTTAAATTCCACTGGATAGCGATCATCATAGCACTCCTCGCTAGCATCCTCGCTATCTCATTCATCTATTTCCTGCGCAGCGCCATTTTTGCCTGGAGCACATCAGAATCATATTTTAAAAAAGCGGCCCTCGCACAATACGGGCTATTCTTCTATATCTTCCTTATATTACAGGTGATCAGCCTCCCTTTAAGCGGGGCATTATGGATATGGCTGATGCGCGGCGGACATATGAAATTCAGCCACCTGCACACAAAGGCGGTAGAAGGCAAGGATATCCGCATCCACTGGCAGGATGTCATCGGGATGGAAGAAGCGAAACAGGAAGCAAAAGAGGTCGTCAGCCTGGTGGTAGACCGCGCGCAACTACAGCTTATAGGAGGCAAGATCTTAAGGGGTATCCTGATGATAGGGCCTCCGGGCTGCGGGAAAACTTACCTCGCCAAGGCGATCGCGACAGAGTCTAATCTCCCCTTCCTCTCCATATCAGGCTCGGAGTTCATAGAGATGTTCGTAGGTGTAGGCGCAAGCCGCGTACGTAAACTATTCAAACAGGCGCGCCAACTGGCTTACGCGGAAGGCGGATGCATCGTATTTATAGACGAGTTGGATGCGGTCGCGGCGCAGCGTTCCATGGACAGGGGTTTCGGAGGGCAAACCGAATCCAACACTACATTAAACCAGCTCCTTGTTGAGATGGACGGCCTGAAAGACAAGGATTACAACGTGGTCCTGATAGGGGCTACCAATGCCCCCGAGAGCTTCCTTGACCAGGCATTACTCCGCCCGGGAAGGTTTGACCGCAAGATATATGTGGACCTCCCCAACCTGGAAGAAAGAGAAGAATTGTTCCGCTACTATATAAAAGATATAAAATACGACCCATCCCTTGATATAGCGCGCCTCGCGCGTATGGCGGTGCGCAAAAGCCCCGCAGATATCTCCAACCTGATCAGGGAAGCCGCGCTCATCTCGGTGCGCAACAAAAAAGATAAAGTTATGATGAAAGAAATGGTTGAGGCGATGGACAGGATCGAGATGGGCGTAAAACATAAAGTTGTCTTTAATGAAGAAGAACGCAAAAAAGTAGCTTATCATGAAGCAGGCCACGCCGTTTCCACCTACTTCCTGCAGCCATTCCATGACGTATTCAAGGCGACTATCACGGCAAGGGGCGGGGCATTAGGGATGATCGTCCCCCATCCGCGCGAAGAGCTGCACGTGCATACGAAAGAAGAGTGGCTCGGCCAGATAAAATCGTGCCTGGGCTCCTATGTAGCGGAAAAACTTCAGTTCGGGACTACCACCACAGGCGTATCCCAGGATTTCCACCAGGCGATGTGGTACGCCCACCAGATGGTATGGCGCTATGGTATGGGTAAATCCGGATTGATCGGAGATTATACCCTGCTTGAGACATCGCATTCCGATTACGGTGCATTCCGCGGAGAAAAAGCGTCGTTCCTTTCAGAAAAAATAAAAGAACAGCTAAACCAGGAGACGCAGGATATGCTGCAGGAGTGCCTTAAGGAAGTTGAGATACTTCTGACGAGAGAGAAACCTATCCTGGACCGTTTCGCCGAAGAGCTACTTAAAAAGGAAGAGCTTGATTACGATGAGATCGAAGCCATCTTCAGGGAATTTGGCAAAAACCGCCCTCCTGTTACTTAGCATCCCCCTCTGTTTAATCTTATCCGGTTGTCAACTTTCCCTTGAGCCTACCTACAAGGAAAAGGATATCTCCCGGCTCGTAAAACAGATATGCAAGGATGAATACGGGCTTGAGGTGGTAACACATTGCACAAAAACCACCCTCTGGATCTATATGCCCCTTTCAAAGATGCTGCATCAGGATTATGCCGAAGGATCGGGCAAATTCTTTGATGACGAGCTGATGGATAAATTAAGGAATATAATGACTACTATCGGCAGGGTCATTTTGAGCGCCGATAAATCCCCGGGGTTCTACGCGCTATGGTCATCGGATATCAATATCGGCATTGACTATATCATCATCGGCAATGTAACGGATATAAAAAAATCGTATGCCGGGGTTATCCCTGCTACCGAACTTAACCAAAGGTACGTTATCAGGTTCGGGCTTAACCCCCAGGCGGTAGGAGATGCCGCGGGAACGCATATGAATTTTTACGATATAACTCTTACTGATTTCCTTGCCCAGCAGATGGCGCAAAGGCTGGTATTCAGAATGCAGGGCGAGGAGATAAAGAAATATTTCAAGGTGGAAAGTTCAGAGGGGATATTTAAAGACGGCGTCTTTATGCTGGAATATAATATAATAGAGGCGGCTGCGCCTGAAAAATATATAGACATAACGCAAGAGGCGCTGGATATCGCCTCTTACTGCGTAAAAACCTATGAATTCCGGGATTTCCTGGGCGTATGGGTAAGAAATATATTAACTAATGAAGTTGCCGTGCTGGATAAAAATGAGGTGCTGGCAAGGCCTATGCCTGTCAGCTAGATATACTTACTTTTCTTCCTTCCAGTTTAAGCCTGCCTTCAACGAATAACCTTACTGCTTCGGGGTAAAGACGGTGCTCTATCTTATGGATCTTGCCCTCTAAGGACTCCAGCGTATCGCTTTCTTCTATTTTTACTTCTTTCTGCAATATTATAGGGCCGTGGTCCATTTTTTCATCTACAAAATGCACGGTGACCCCGGTTACCTTCGCTCCATATTCAAAAGCATCTTTTATCCCGTGGCTGCCCTTAAAAGAAGGAAGGAGCGCGGGGTGTATATTCAGGATGCGCCCATGGTACCTGCTCACTAACTCCGGGCTCAAAAGCCGCATAAAACCCGCCAGCAGTATAAGGTCTATTTTATTTTCTTCCAGGTGGCGGATTATAGCTGACTCAAAAGCGCTCTTATCCGGTAGGTCATCAGCTTCTACCAGGGCCACTTTTATCCCTGCCCTTTTTGCGCGGCCTATAGCAGGCGCCTTAGGATTATCGCAAACCAAAAGGGAAAGCTCCGCCTTAATCAGGCCCTTCTTTACCGCCCTGATCAGCGCCCCGAAATTCGTACCCCTGCCTGAAGCAAAAACCGCAATCCTCATCTTCTTATAGGGACGGTTCTCGTGCTAATCGGAAAAGTGTCCCTACTAGGGGACACTTTTCGCTTTGTCAGCAGAACCGTCCCTGCTTCTCCAGATTTTGTCTTCTTTACAAGCTATTGTCTTGACCGGACAGACCTTAAAACATTCTCCCCGGTTATCACAGATATTATAATCTATAACTGCGAGGTTGTTAACTATTTTTATGGCTGACACAGGGCATGCCTTCTCGCATTTCCTGCAAGCGATACACCCGACAGAGCAAGCCTCCATTACTGCCTTACCCATATCAAGCGACTTACAGCGCACCGCGAAAGCCTTATCTGCCGGTACTAAACTGAATAAACCTTTAGGGCAGGCTGCTACGCATTTACCGCAGGCAGTGCATTTATCTTCATCCACTACCGGGAGCCCCTCCTCATTCATTGTGATCGCTCCGAACGGACAAACATCAACGCAGGTGCCGTATCCTATGCAGCCGTAAACACACGCCTTCGGCCCACCCATAACTAGGCTCGCGGACCTGCAATCTTTAGTCCCTTTGTATATAAACCTGTCCTTAACCCTTTTACTGCCTCCGTGGCAGTGCAGGACCGCTACATCCTTGGCTCTCTTCTTGAATTCTACTCCCAATATGCCTGCTATCTTCTTCCCTGCCTCTTCACTGCTGACTGTGCAGCGTTCAACTGAACAGGAACCATGAATAAGTCCTTCGGCAAACCCCATACATCCCGGCATACCGCACGCCCCGCAGTTTGCCCCGGGGAGTTCCGCGAATATCTTTTCTATGCGCGGGTCAACTACTACGCAAAATTTCCTGGCAGCCAAAGCGAGCCCCACTCCAAAAAGTATACCCAGGCCGCTTAAAGTAAGTATAGAAGCTATTATTTCCATATTTTTTAAAACCTGAAACCACTGAATCCCATAAATGCCAGGCTCATCAGGGCCGCGACCATAAAAGCTATCGGGATACCTTCAAAACACCTGGGCGCGTCATTTACCTGTAAGCGTTCTCTTATGCCGGACATAAGAAGCAATGCCAGGGTAAAACCTATCCCTGCGAATAAAGACTGCGTAACGGAAAGAAGAAAACTTAACTGCGCGGGCTTGCCCGAAACAAAAAAATTATCTATATTCAAAACAGTAACGCCCAACACGGCGCAGTTAGTGGTTATCAAAGGCAAGTATATCCCCAGTGCCCTGTAAAGGGCCGGTGATTTCTTAAGGATAACCATCTCTACGAATTGGACAAAGGCCGCGATAACCAAAATAAATGTTATTGTCCTAAGGTATGTTATATGAAAAGGTATGAGGATGAACCGGTAGGCAAGCCAGGTTATTATCCCGGACAACGTCATCACGAATATTACCGCCATACCCATGCTCATAGCCGGCTTGATATTGCGCGATACCCCAAGAAAAGGGCAAAGGCCCAGGAACTTGGAAAGTATGAAGTTATTTATAAACACCATACTTATTATAACCGTTAGGAATATCTTAAAATCCATATCAGTTACCTCTATTCTTTATAAGGTTTGTCGCTGCGATAAGCACGCCGAGCGTTAACAGCGCGCCCGGGGCCAATACCATTATATTTACAGGGTCAAAACCCTTTACAATAATATGTCCAAACAGCTTTCCGCTACCCAATATTTCCCTGATAAGCGCAACCGAACATAGCGCCAGGGTGAAACCTAACCCCATACCCAGGCCATCCATAATCGAAGGTAATATATTATTCCTTGAGGCAAAGGCCTCTGCCCTGCCCATAATAATACAATTGACTACGATAAGGGGCACAAATATCCCCAGGCGTTTCGCAAGAAGGGGCGCGTATCCTGCCATGACCAGCTCAACGATTGTCACGAATGAGGCGATAACTACGATAAAACATGGTATGCGTATCTTATGCGGGACGACACCCTTTATACCCGAAATTATGGTGTTGGATGCGACCAGCACAAAAGTAGCCGCGATCCCCATGCCGACCGCGTTCTCAAGAGAAGTTGATACCGCCAGGGTCGGGCAGAGTCCCAGTACGATTACGAATATCGGGTTCTCCCTGAATATGCCTTTACTGAATTCTGCGAATATTTTCTTCATCTCAATTCTCTAAATTTTAGGGACGGTTCTCAAGTCAATCGTAAAAGTGTCCCTTCTAAGGGACAGTCTTTGCTTTGGCTCCAGAACCGTCCCTCCTACCGTAGACGGGGGGCCTTACATATCTGTCTATAAGCGGAACAAAAGCATTCATGATCAGGATAGAGAACGATACGCCTTCAGGGTACCCTCCCCACCTCCTGATTATAAAAGTCAGAAGCCCGCAACCTGCGCCAAAAATCAACTGCCCCTTTCGCGTTAACGGAGAGGTAGAGTAATCGGTCGCCATAAAAAACGCGCCCAATATGACCCCTCCGGAGAGCACCGCGAAAATAGGGTCCCCTTTGGCAAAACCCTGCGCTGGGAATAACCAGCTTAACAGCCCCGCGGCGAATATAAAACTAAGAGGTATATGCAAAGATATTATCCTTAAAACAAGCAGTAGCAGCGCTCCGACGGCCAACGCCAGCACAGCCACTTCTCCGATACAGCCTCCGCGCCTGCCCAGTAACAGGTCCATATAATTTAAACCCATCGCATGGATATCCATACCGGCATTCTTAAAAAGCCCCAGCGGGGTAGCGGCGGTAACCGCGTCAGGATAGGTGAATGGTTTTGCAAAATCCGTCATATACGTCGGCCATGAAATAATTAGAAAAGCCCTCCCGGCAAGCGCAGGATTGAATATATTCCTGCCTAAACCTCCGAATACCTGCTTCGCGAAGACAATCGCGAAAAAACTCCCTGCCGCCGGTATCCATAATGGCGCTTCAGGAGGGAGGTTGTAAGCCAGAAGTAACCCTGTTAACGCGGCGCTGCCGTCAAAGATAGTTACTTTCTTCCTCCTCAACGCCAGGATGAACGCCTCTGATAATACGGCGCTCAATATGGATATCAATATCAACCATAAAGAAGCAGGGCCGAACGTATATATACCTACGATACCCGACGGTATGAGCGCGGCGAATACCATCCACATTATCCAGGGGATATTCTCCTTTTTACGCAGATGCGGAGATACAGAAACAACAAGCCTGCCTTTCATTAGAATATCTTCTCCATCGTTGCCTTAACCGAACTTACCAGGGCGCTTGAGGATATGGTCGCGCCGGTTATAGTATCAATAGTATCATTTTTATTCTTGCCCTTGAAACCATCAAGAAAAACACCTTCTGTTATCTTTGAGCCGATACCGGGTGTCTCATTTTGCTCCAGGATCTTTATAGTCAGCAGCGTTCCGTCCGGCTTGGCACTCACTACCGCCCTGATAACACTTGAATATCCTTTTGCCTCACAGATAAAAATATACCCGATAAGGGTTCCGCCCTCATCCAGCGCCTCATAATAATTTATGCCGTTTTTCTCGGCTTCTTTAGTTTGTTTTGCCTGCGGCAGGACCTCTTTAACCGCTTCATCCTCCTGCTCCTGGCGGGCCTTTTCTATGCGCGGCTGGGTCACGGCATAAGTCGTGCTCAACAAAATAGCGGCCAAGAAAGAAATAATAAAAAGCACCAGAGCGTATCTGACGGTATCCTTCATTTCGCACCTGCCAATATTGATTTAGCATATTTCATATGCTGTACCATATCCCTCTTCGCCGGGCATACATAAGCGCACAACCCGCATTCAATACAGTCAGATACATTGTATGCCTCTACCAGTTCGCGGTTATTTCTTTCACTCGCCAGGCTTATCATACACGGCATAAGCCCCGCCGGGCACTCCCTGACACATGCGCCGCAGCGTATACAGAACTCCTCTTCCGGCACTTTTATCTGTTTCTCTCCCATCAAAATAACACCCGTAGTGGATTTTATCACCGGGACCTTATCCGTATATTGGGCGATCCCCATCATCGGCCCGCCTATGATTATTTTAGCGGGTTCTCCTTTCAGGGGCCCGCAAAAATCAATAAGTTCACTTATAAGTGTCCCTATAGGAACCATTATATTTTTGGGGTTGGATACGCAGCTTCCCGTAACAGTAACTACGCGTTCATATAAGGGCTTATTAAAATAAACAGCTTCGTATATCGCAAAGATCGTGCCGACATTATGCACCATTACCCCGACATCAAAAGGCAATTTACCCGAAGGGACCTCCTTCTGCAAGACATTCTTTATAAGCTGCTTCTCTCCTCCCTGCGGATAAACGGATCTTAAGACTTTAACCGTATATTGCGCAGCCTTCCCCCTAAACTCATTTATGGCTTCCGGCTTATTCTCTTCAATGGCGATATATACACTTTTTATCCCCAAGCACTTTACCAGGATCCGGATACCCATTATTATCTTATCTGTATTTTCCAGCATAAGGCGGTTATCTCCGGTCAGGTATGGCTCGCATTCCGCTCCGTTCACGATCAGGGTATCAACGGGCCTGGGTGGATTCAACTTAATATGAGTAGGAAAACTCGCCCCCCCCATACCGACAATACCTGCCTCCCGCACGATCCGGCGCACCTCATCAGGGGTTAACTTGTCTACCTCCTCCTGCGTCCGGCTGCCGGAATAATTCCGGCTATCTTTCCCATCCCCATCAATGACTATTGCTTTGCAGCGCCCTGAAACAGGATGAGGCCAATCCTGGACAGAAACAACCTTCCCTGATATGGAGGCGTGTATCGGGGCATAAACATGAGCCTCTACCGCGGCTATCCTTTGTCCAGCAGAAACGATATCTCCTGCCTTCACTTCAGGAAGGCACGGTTTACCCAGATGCTGGCTTAAAGGTATATAAACACGCGAAGGCAAAAGAAGCCTCTCTATCGCCTTATTTTCAGTCTCTTTCTTATGTTCTTTTAATTTAACCATGGGACCTTACGATGATATATAAGATTTATGACTCCCAGAACGCTGAATAGACACCCTACTACTACCAGTATCAAAGTATGCGAGAACCTTTCAGCGAGGAGGCCGCTGATGAACATAAAAAGCAGGAAACCCAGGTGCATGACTATTTCCATAGAACTGAATATTTTCCCCCTCATATCATTATCGCTGACATTATGGATAATGGTGTTGGAGGCGATCATGATCGGTGAGACAAGGAGACCGAGCATCAAAGATAAAAGTGCCGCTATAAGGAAATACGGGTAATAATGTATGGTCAAGGCAAAGATAACCAGCATTATACCGCTTAATATCAGGGAAGAAAATATGGTCTTATAGTGAGAGAGCCTTTGCCCGAAACGACCATAAACAAGGGAACCCAGGAAAAGGCCTATACCCAGGAACATTATTAATAACCCGAGGTCCTTGGTGGCGGAATTCAATGTATTCTGCACGAATACTATCAGGACCACATAGATCGCCCCCAGCGCGGACCAAAGCACAAAGGTTACGCCCGCGGTAAAACGTATATCCTTATTGCGGATAAAATACAGGACTCCCTCCTTGATTTCCTGGAAAACGGACTTCCTGATCACCTCCACTATCTCCCTGCTTACCTTCTTCAGGCCCGTTATCTTAGCGGAGTTCTTGGTGATCATAAAGATAAACGCTGCCGATACGAGAAAAGTTAAGGCATTCAGGTAGAAACCGCTTCTTGCGCCAAGCCACTCTACCAATACCCCGCTTACGCCGAATCCCACGATAGCGGCAATCATCCCGGTAATATTCACAAGAGAATTGGCTATCAGGAGATCTTTCTTCTCCACAAGGTCAGGAATAATAGAGAGTTTTGCCGGCACAAAAAATCGCCCTATACAGAAAACCACGAAGACTATCAGGTATATGGGGCTCATATATTTAGCGTAAAACAGGAATAAAGGGATAACCATGATAAGCGCCGCCCTTAAAAGGTCGGATATATACATCGTCCGGCGCCTATCCCACCTGTCTACATATACTCCGGCAAGCGGGCCTATAAGAAATACCGGGATTATGGTAAAAGAGAGTATTTTGGCTATCTCAATCGTTGAGCCGGGGGCCTTAAGATATACAAAACCAATCAGCGCCATCTGGCCAAGCCTGTCCCCCAGCTGGGAGATTATCTGCCCTACCCAGAGAAAGAAAAAATTGCGGTTCCTTAATACTGCGGTGAATTTAGACATATAATAAGACATATAAGCCGACGGGGGGATTCGAACCCTCGACCTAGTGTTTACGAAACACTTGCTCTACCAGCTGAGCTACGTCGGCATATAAAAACCGGATTATTATTATACCAACTTTTCCATATTAGTCAACTTATTAGCTTTCAATATATTATGTGAAAAAATAACATAAAAAATGGTTGACAAGGGCCAAAAAGATGTTATACTTATGCCTGTAACCAGATTCACAAGGAGTAAAGATATTAGTACGCCAAAACAGACCGTAAAGCAAGAGAATAACTAATATGCTTTGCGGTTTTTTTTGTCGATGAGGGGAGGTGAAAAGTAACAGATGGCAAAAGGTAAAGTAAAGTGGTTCAGCAACCAGAAGGGTTATGGCTTTATTACTTCTGAAAACGGTAAAGACGTTTTTGTGCATCACAGCGCGATCAAAGGAGAAGGCTATAAAACCTTGGAGGAAGGCCAGGAAGTAGAATTTGACGTAACCCAGGGCCCTAAAGGTGAACAGGCAACTAACGTAAGCAAGTTATAAGTTAGATAAGTCCCAGTAACCCAAATAAAAAAGCCGTTGTTTTTTAAGAAATAACGGCTTTTTTATTTCTATTAAGGGTTGTATATTTACCTGTATTTCTCCAGCATCTCCAGTAATTTAGGGGAAACCTCATACCCTGACCCTAGTGCTATATCGGAATGCCTTACGGCCAGTTCATACAGGCCACAGTAATAATACGCCACGGCAAGGTTATTGTGCAGCACCCCTGAATCCGGGGATATCTCAAGCGCCTTTATGAATAAAGGGATAGCCTCCCTGCTCCTGCCCATAAGCACATAAGTAGTGCCAAGCTCCTCATACACGACTATATCGCGCGGATCCTCCAGGAGCGCCTTCTTATATAAAATAACTGCTTTAGCGTATCTCGCCTCTTCTTTGTATTTATGCGCCTGTTCATAATACCTGCCGGCCGATAGGGCCTTGATCCTTGCGGCCTTAGCATAAAGTAATTTTGCCTCGCCCTCCCTGCCGGTAACCCTATAAACGTTTGCCAGGTTAATATAGGCACCGGATGCTGCAGGATTTACGCGTATTGATTCCTTAAAAGATACCTCGGCTTTCTCATTATCTCCTGAATTGAAATATTCCAAACCAAGCTGATTATGCAATATATAGCTGTCCGGACTATAACTTATCCCCCTTTTATATAAAACCTCCTGGTTCTCCCAGTATCTACTTTGCCGGAAGGTCAGAAAAATATACGCCGCGATGATCAACGCCAGGAATACCCTCAAAGAGAAGGTGGTATATTTTCTCCCGCAAGGGCGGCATAAAAGGCTCGCGAATAAAAGAAACAGCCCGAGAGACGGGGCATAAAGCCAGTGCTCCATCATAAAGGACTCATTGACAGGATAAATATTGCTTACGGGTATAAGCATTATCATAAACCAAAGCAATGAGAATGATACCAGGGGTTTCTTTTTTCCGGCAAGAAGAACAATCAGTACCAGCGCGGATAAAATAACGGCTCCTGATATCGCGCGGGGATCGGAAAAACTGAATAACCTGTTCCCGTAATCAAGGTGCAGGCCGTAAGGGAATATCAGCAGCCTGGAATACTCTGCCGTAGCTATGAAGAAACCCGGTATCCTCTCTAATGTTGACCCCTGGATAATAACACTGGAAATAAAATCCTCTGATACGCGGACCCTGAACAGGATATATACAGAAACGATAAAGAAAATCGGCAGGGCCTTCTTTTTCTCCATCCTCCTGCTAAATGCATAATGCAGGGCCAACACCAGTAAGGGCAGCATAACCGCGTTCTCTTTGGATAAGAGCGCCAGGATAAAAAAGGCCGGGCTTAAAAAATATGTTTTCGCGTTATTGCTTATATAAAATCTCAAGGATAGCAGTATGAACAGCAGTGAAAGAGGGTCTGAAACTCCCGATATGAAACAGACGCTCTCCGTTTGAATGGGGTGCAGGAGAAAAAGTAAACCCGCAATAAAGGCAATTATGGAACTCCCGGAAAGAATAGATATGAACCAATAAGCGGCTAACGCGGCCAGGATATGCGCTGTTATGCTGGTAAGCCTATACCCCCACGGGTTAAGGCCAAAAAGGGAGTAATCTATCATATGGATGAGTGCCTGTAAAGGACGGTAGAAATTAGAAACCGCCCCTCCTCCCGAACCAAAACTCTCCGTGAATACCTTCCCTATGTTGGACCAGCTCTTTATGTAAGAATCTTGCACTACCAGCCCATAATCATCCCAGACAAATCCCCCTTGCAAAGAATTCGCGTAAGCCGCTAATCCCAGGATTATTATTGCCGATACCTCAAGGATCACGATCAATCTGCCTTTACGCATAATTGATAATTATAGCAAAATAATAAATGCCCGGGCAATAAAAAAGAGGAACTTTCGTTCCTCTTTTCCAATCAATGCGCATAACTCCCCCGTTTGCGCTCGTAATCGGCAGTGACATGCAAAATAAAATGCCGAGGGAGGGAATCGGACCCCCCACGCCGGCCTTTTCAGGGCCGCGCTCTACCACTAAGCTACCTCGGCTAAATCTTTTTGTTGGTGAATCCTCTGTCGCCCCGCCTTCACCTGCTTACCGCGGGCCATCGGAGGAGCTAGCTACCTCGGCTAAATCTTTTTGTTGGCGAATCCTCTGTCGCCCCGCCTTCACCTGCTTACCGCGGGCCATCGGAGGAGCTAGCTGCCTGGGCTAATGTGCACCATTTAACCTTTTTACCACAAAAGGAGAAAAAAGCAAGTAAATTAAAAGGAACGTGAATACGGTTACCCCTGTCTTATTCATAATAACCGCTATAAATACCAGCAGGGAGAGGCTTAAAACTACAGCTTTTGCCTTCCCCGGAAACAGCTGTTTCAACCCATCAAGATTAAGGTATTTAACGTGCGAAACCATCAGGAACGCGAGCAATAATACCATAAATAGGAATATTGCCGGCACATATTGCGGCAAAGGGGAAAAGTCCCCGCTTTTTCTGAATATGAGGATGAATGATGCCAGGATACCTCCGCTGACGGTCGTAGGCAACCCGTAAAAATGATTAGCCATTTTTTCTTTAGGAGTAATATTATATTTTGCCAGGCGCATGACACTGCATAATAAGTATATAAATAGCGCCAGCGTAGACCATAGATAAAAATCACGGTAAACAAAAATATACCCCAGTATGGAAGGCGCTATACCAAAGCATACCACATCTGCAAGCGAATCCAGTTCTTTGCCGAATTCACTCGGGATAGGGTTCTTCCTGGCGACCTGACCGTCCAACCCGTCCAGGACCGCAGAAAGCATTATCGCCCAGGATGCGAAAGTAAAATGCCCCTCCACGCATAAGATTATGGATAAGAAACCGAAAAATAAACTCAATATTGTTATTAAATTAGCTAAAAATTTCATTTTGCCTGCTCCATTATTTTCACGAATATATCCTGCGCTAAATTCATATTAGGAAAATGGTATTTTCGCGCCGACACCCTTAACCTTGTAGTGGAAGATGTTATCCTGACCAGCCTTATATATACCCTGCTTGACTCCGCCTCCGCCTCAATATACCCCTTCATCTTATCTTCATATTTTATCTCTCCGCGTATCCTGCTCACGGTAAAAGCGGCATTCCAAAGGCTCTCATAACTCCTGTCTGTTTCTCCCTGCACGGTATCCTTGCTTACCGCGTAACCGCCTAACGCCCCCACGGCCCCTCCTATGATAAGCGGAGCGCATCCATAAATAAATATTGAAAAACAGAGAGCCGCGAACAATCCGATCTTCTTCATCTTAAATCCTTTCTTGAAAATATATTCACAAAACAAAAAACGATAATCCCTATGATCAAAGCCCAGGAAACAACGAGGAATATCCATCCTCCGGTTCTCATCTCGCCCTTTCTGCCTGCTGCCTTCTACGCCTCCAGGCCGCCTTAACCAGGACTGCAAGCGTAAGAAAAACCAGAAATAACCCTAATCTTGTCCCTATGACAAAGGCCCGGTCCGCGGCAGAGACATTTCTCATGAATATTATGGGGAGCCACTCCTGCCATAGCCATATACCCAAGATAAGAAACAGGAACAACGGCGTAATATATTTGATGATGAATTTATATATTCCCGGTACCCGCATATCTGCGCCCTTATGTATCTCATCCCAGGCCTTCTCCATCCCGAAAACCCAGGCAAAAAGTATAGTCTCTATAGTGGCGAATACTACCAGAAAGAATGTCCCGCCCCAAAAATCCAGCTCATCCAGTACCCCGTTCTTAAGAAAGAACACCACCGAATGACAAAGTAAAAAAGATATAACACCAAATATGGCGACCGCCTTCTTCCTGCTTATATCAAATTCATCCTCAAGAAAAGCTACCGCGGGCTGGGAAAGAGAAACCGAAGAAGTGACCCCAGCCAGAAAAAGAAGAAAAAACCAGATAAACCCCATAATTTGCGCGAACGGCAGCTTATTCAATACAAGCGGCATAGTGATAAAACCCAGGTTGAATACGCCTGAACGGGCAATAGATTGTATCTCCTGGGGCCCAAAAAAAACAAAAGCAGCAGGTATAACTATGCTGGCGCCCAATATGACCTCGGCTACTTCATTGGTGCCGGATGCGGTCAGGCCAGAAAGGACTATATCGTCGCCCTTTGATAGATAACTCGCGTAAGTAAGTATGACCCCGATCCCTACGCTCAAGGTGAAAAATACCTGCCCTGCCGCCTCAAGCCATACGCGCGCTGATCTAAGAGCTGAGAAATCAGGGTTCCAAAGAAAACCTAACCCGTTATAAACGCTCCAGGCCGGCCTGGCGGGATCAGGCGCCCCTAATGTCAGGACCCTTGCCATAAGTACTAAAGCAAATAAGAATAAAAGGGGCATCGCCCATTTGCAGAAACGCTCAATACCTCCCTTTATGCCATGGTATACTACGCATATATTCACTATAAAGGTGGCTAAAAAGAACAGGTACGCTGGGCCAAGGCCTTGAAAATACTGGTTTTTCTCCAGCCCCTGGAAGCCGCTTAAGAAACTTTGCATGGACGCCTGGTCCGCCAGCCCATTGTATTTGCCCGTCAACGAAAAGAAACTGTACGCCAGCGTCCAGGATTCTATATAAGTATAATATATGAAAATGACTAGCGGGCCAAATATACCGATGATACCGAAATATTTAATAAAGCGGTTTTTCTGCCAGATACTGTGGAATATACCCGGAGCGGTGCCATGCTCAAAGCCTCCTCCGTAACGGCCTAATGTCCACTCTATCCACATCAGGGGTATCCCCAATAATAGCAGCGATATAAAATAGGGGATCATGAACGCCCCGCCGCCGTTGGATGCCGCCTTGGCAGGGAACCTCAAAAAATTACCCAACCCTATGGCGGAACCCGCTACCGCCATGATAATACCAAGACGCGAACCCCAGCTATCCCTTTTTCCTGTCCGCTTCACAGAACCATCTCTCCAGTTTATCCAAAACCTGGGCCACCTCCGGGCTCAAAGTATCTCCGAAATCAAGGCTCTTGGGCTGGATAATTAAAAGAATTATATCCGCCTTTAAATTGCTTTGCAAGTAATTTATAATCAATGAGATAGATGCGTTATGCGTAGAGTATAAGCCAGGAGTTTTTATGTTGGTTGCCTCAACAAAACTGAACTCTCCGGGCTTACCCCCGAAATCAGCCACGTCAATAAGCACTATGGTATCCGGCGCCTCCCTGACTATCTTACCCAGGTAGTTTTCCGGGCTCTCTCCGGCATCAAATACGGTAAAGGAGACCTTTTCTTTGATCCTCCCTGCCAAAAGCGAACCAGCGCCGTCATCGCTGCGCAAGGTATTGCCGATACCTACAATTATAACCTTGCCTTTAAGCCTGGGGATGATGTCTTCATGCATGTAAGGACACCTTACATAACCTTGATCGCTTCCTGGATCAACGGCAGGATACCCTCTATTTCCTCTTTTGATAACCTTCCTAATTTAGCGAAGGTAGCGTTACCGGTCCTGTCTTTTATCTCTCTTGTGATCTGCACTTTCTTTGTCCCCTTATTATAGGAATGCACGCTCACTACAATCTTGCTGTTATCATCCTCCCACGCCTTGCTGAACAACTCTTCATCCAAACTGCTGTCATACGGCATCTCTTCCTCCTCCTATCTATTCTTTATTAAACTAACCGGTAACCCTAAATCCTTTACTACTATCTTCCCGCAATACGCGGGGCCCTCCGCCATAACCATACCGCGTTTCTTAGCCGCGAATGTTACGGTTTTATCCGCTTTCACGCAGCAACCCAATATCCTTCCCGTAGTCGCGTCTAACCCCGAAGGTATATCCACCGATATAACATACGCCTTTGAGCTGTTGATAATTCCGACCAGGTCCCGGTAGACTCCTTTCACTTCCCCTTTTAACCCTGTACCTAAAAGCGCGTCAATAATAAGGCCGTATCTGCGTATTTTATCTTTGATCTCCCGCAGATTCCCCGCATTGACCTCAATTACCCTGCGCCTCATCTTAAGGATGATATCCAGGTTTACTTTTGCGTCACCCTTTACTTCTTCAGCGCTACCGGCCAGAAACAGTTCCGGTTTTATGCCGCGTGTTAAAAGGTGGCGCGCCGCGGCAAATCCGTCTCCGCCATTATTGCCCTTGCCGCAAAATAGGACCGCCGCCATGCCTGCGCGTAATAATCTTACGGCCTCCTGCGCCACTCCTATAGCAGCATTCTCCATAAGAAGGAGCCCGGGGATACCGAAAGAATCCAACGCCCTCCTGTCTATCTCTTTAGCCCCTTTAGCGGTCAGCAGGTCAGAATTTTTTCCCATGACGGTAAGGGCGGGTCTTATTGTATTCTATCTTCCTGCGCAGGGTCTTATCCAGGTCAATACCTCTCGCTCCGCAATAATCAAAGATACGGATACAGCAGTCAGCGAGTTCCTCGGCGATATTATCTTTTGTCCCGTGGTTGCGCATCGCCTCCAGCGCTTCGGATAGCTCAGAATGCATAAGCGCGATGAGTTCTCCGTCGTTACGCTCGCTGTCCCACCACCCCTTATCGCTTGCGATAAGATGGCACTCTTTAATAAGTTTAGAGATCCCTGTCTTCTCTTGTTTCTGCTTCTTCGACATTTATTTTTACCTCCAGCTCATCCAGCGTGACCTTTCCTTCCAATACCGAAGTTATCCTATCCGCGACCAGCTCCTTGGCGAAGGTGCTGGGAGAAGATACCTCTATCTGCGTGCTTTTAGCCCCTGTTTCCTTGAAGAATACGCCTACCACTGTCGTATCGAGCTCCGAAAGATAGAAGGCTATCATATGTTTTGTCTTGCTTTGCGCGTAAATATATGAACGCGTGCGCTTAAGTATCTCTTTAACCTTAGCGTACAGTTCGGCGTAATCATAGTCAAACGCCAAAATGACCGCGTCTTTACGTCCTTCCTCCAAAACGCGCGTAGATATGCCCATAAATCCCTTCGCGCCCTCCTTTATCGTCGAGCACCCCGCTAACGCCGCGGCAGAAAAGAACAATAACGCGATAACAAAGAAACCTTTCCTTATCTTCATATCATCTCCCTCTATTCGCTTATGACCTGCTTTATCTTCTCTAAATTCCTGCGCGCTTCTTCTTCACCCTTGACGGCAAACTCCCTGGCGCGATGCAACTCCAGCCAAAACATACCTGAAGTATCCGGATGAAGCACGATATCCGCGAGCTGCCCTTCCTTTTTCGCTACTTCAGACTGTAATATCTCAATACTGCTGAAGATAATATCCAGTATATTGGTCTTTATCTTCTTCTCGTAATATTTGGCGGATGAGGTTTCCGTGCCCTTTATCTTTTCATACTGCTTCATCACATCTTCCCGGGAGGGGGTAACATTAACCGCTATTATCTTCCTGACGCCCATCTTGAATAATGGCTCGGTAGGCAGAGGGTTGATCACTCCTCCGTCAAATAAAAGGCTTTGCCTGAACTTAAAAGGCCTGAAAACCCCGGGCATAGTGCAGCTTGCCATTATCGCGTCTATAAGGAGCCCCTTGTCCATAATGACCGGTTCTTTTCTTTTCACATCGCTTGCGATTATCTTGAGGGGAAGCTTTACATCATAAAATGTCTTATTACCCAGGTATTTTTTTAAAAATCTGTAAAGCTTATTGCCTTTGATGAAACCAAAAAACGGGAAAGTAAGGTCTATCAGGCTCCATATATGTTTTGGTTCTTTGAATTCTTTAGAGGTGATCTCCAGTATCTCGGAACTTGACCTGCCGGTCACCCACAGGCTGGCGATAAGCGCTCCCACGCTTGAACCAGAGATGACATCTATAGGGATATTCTCCTCTTCTATCACCTTTAACACTCCAATATGGCAGAAGCCGTACGCAACGCCTACCCCCAGCGCGAGGCCTACCAAGCGGTCCCCCATCTGGCGCGATATCCTCCTTATTGCCTTGGCATACTCAGAGGCCGGATCATCCAGCACCATCTTATCCGATGCCTTGAACTCTATCTTAGGCAGCGTAGCGGATATGGGATGGCCCAATATCATTGTTTGTTCTTCGTGGGTAAGCTCGGAATACTTATATTCATTTATAACGACGTTTATCTTGTCTTCATGAAAATTAAAATCCGATTTAAGCCTGTGGATCAGGCTATGCGTCCTCTTCAAATCCACTGGTTCAGGGCTGGTCAGCAGGTATACCAGATCAGACTGATTAAGCATATCCAATATGATCCTGTCCATCTCGCTGGGCAAATCAAAGATTATATAGTGATAATCATTCACCAGCAGGCTTAAGATATCTCCGAGCTTCTTTACGCAGGATTCCTCCTCCGCCCTGTATGAGAAAGTGGCAAGGTCCACTCCAAAACTATTTTTGAGTATAAAATCCTTTACCGACCTGGCTTCATAACCGTCTTTAGAGGAGAGGTCGAATACACGGTAAGCGCCTTCGATCTGGAGCCTGTGAGGAAGACTATGGGGCCTTTCAATAGGAGCAATATCCAGTATTATTACCGACTTAAGCGTTTCTTTGACCAGGCTAAGCGCCAGATTCAGGGCGTAAACGGTCTTGCCGGACTGAGAGTAAGAGCTGAATATGGATATCGCGGTGCTTTCAAAGATCGTCTTCTGATGTATATCTTTTCTTTTCAGCCTGCGCGACAGGCTCCTGCTTAAGTCGATCGCCAGGCGCGGCATCTTCTTAAGCATCAGATCAAAATCTTTCTGATTGATCGTCAAAAGCAGGCAGTCATTTATAGCCCTGGCAGTCACGGAATGCGGTTCCCCGGTAAGGAGTGAAATGATGCCGAAATATTTACCCCTATGCAGGTATTCTAATATCGTTTCATTGCCGCGCTCATCCTGCGTATAGATAACTACCCTTCCCAGCACTACCGCGTAAAGAGCTCCGGGCGGCTCGCCTTCGCAATAGATGATCTCACCCTTCTTATACTCCTTGAAGGCAGCCTTCTCCTGTATGAACCTGCGTTCCGCCCTGGATAGCCCGGAAAATAAAGGTATCTCTTCAAGTATTGCAGGGTCTTTACTGATCAATTTGTTACTCCAGTCTTCCCGTTGCGCAAACCCGGGAATATCTTTTCGCGCTCTCGCGCACGGTGCGCGCGTAAGTATTGTAATCCACCTCTATGAGCCCAAAACGCGGGGTAAACCCCTTATCCCATTCATAATTGTCTATCAGCGACCAGTAAATATAACCCAGCAGGTCAACGCCCCCGCGCATTGCCGCATGCATACTTTTAATGTGGTCGCGTATAAAATCCCACCTAAAGCCATCATTATCGGTGCATATGCCGTTCTCAAGTATAAATACCGGCAATCCATACCTCTTAAGGCCCATAAGCACCTCATATAGCCCTTGCGGATATATATCCCATCCCATGGAATTCTTGGCCAGCCTGCTATGGCTGCCATCGCATACATCAAGAGTCAGGTTTTTAACGCCCCATCCCCGCGTCTCCACCACGCTCCTGGTATAATAATTAACGCCTATGAAATCAAGCGCTCCGGCAGCTATAGACCTTTCTATAAATTCACGGTTAAAATATCTGTCCCTTAAATATGCGGCTAGCCTGTTCCTTAAAGTAGGGACACAGGGCACAAACGCTTGTATATTCTTAGCTATACTTATTAAAGGAGCGCCCGTCCCGGATCTTTCATATATCCCGCGGATAAGTTCGCAGGCCTTGATATGGGATAATAGCAGGTTCTCTTTTACCTGCCTGGCCTTGCTGAAGGACTTCTCCTGGGGAGGCCAAAAACCCAGGATATAGGAATGGTATGTATAGACCATCGGCTCATTGATGGTCACCCAGTATTTTACATCTTCAGAGAGGGATGAGACCACCTTCTCAACGTAACGCAGGAAATAATCGCAAGCCTTCCTGTTATGCCAGCCCCCTTTTTTCGCGAACCACAGGGGGTTAGTAAAATGATGGAGCGTGACTATCGGGGTAAGGCTATACTCCTTTAATGCGGCGATGACATCGCGGTAGTGGCCCAGTTCTTTTTGAGAAAACTCGCCTTCCCGCGGTTCTATGCGGCTCCACTCAACGGATAAACGATGGGCATTATGCCCCAGGGATTTTGCCAGTCCGAAATCTGTCCTGTAAAGCTCGTAATGACGGCAGGCCTGGCCGGAAGGATCTTTAAGGCCAGCCTTTTTCTCCCAATCCCACCAATCGGAGTTTGTGTTATCCCCCTCTACCTGATGGGCAGCCGCAGCCGCCCCCCAGATAAAATCTCGCGGAAATTGGATCATCCTGTATATAGATAAGTAATGCCGCGGACTATCTGTTCTCCCCCGGCTTGGTAGGCGCGGGATTAAGATATTTACCCAGCACCATCCATGTTTTCGGACCGACTTTGCCGTCCGCCTGAAGATTGTTCGCCTTCTGAAAATCCGTTATCGCCTTCTTTGACTGGGGGCCTATCTTGCCGTCTACAACCCCGGCATAAAATCCGGCGTTCTTTAAGGCCATCTGTATCTCTTTAGATGTGGGCTTATAAGGCCCGGGGGGAGGCAACTGCTCAAGCTTAACCTCCTCCACAAAAAGCGCGGGCTCTGGCGTCACGGTTACTGCCGGAGCTGTTGAGACATCGATCCTGCTTAACTCTTCCATAGATATCGGCTCCTGCGTTTCAGCGATAGGCTGCTGCTTTTTACCGCAACTGGCCAGGCAAACGGTTAACGCTAAAATAAGTACGGTCAATACTGGTCTCCTCATAGCTATTCCTCCTGTAAGTTATAAAGACTGCCTCCAAAGGACAACTCTATTTTATTTTAATACTTCCAGCGTAAAAAGCAAATGAAATATATCAGATTCCGCGCAACCGCGGATAGATGACATTTATGGTTATGAAAAAAATCAGGCAAACAACTCCTCCGGTAAATACCGTAAGCGATACCCCGATGAAATGGGCCAGGATACCCGCGAACAGATTACCGAAAGGCATGAACCCTGCAAAGGTAAGCATAAATACGCTCATCACCCTGCCCCTGTACCTATCCGGGACCAGTATCTGCAACAGCGTATTTACGATCCCTATCGCCGTGACCGAAGCTCCGCCTACAAATATAAGGATAATAAGCGAGAATAAAAACCACCTGGAGAAGGAAAATAATATAAGCGATATAGAAAATATCAGCGCGGAAGATACCAGGAGCCTCCCCTTATATTTAAAATCCCCCAGGCGCGCTAATATCAATGCCGCGACAAGGGCGCCTATACCGGTAAAGGACATAAGCACCCCTAACCCCCCCGCCCCTACCTTAAATACCTCTTCGGCAAAAACAGGCATAAGCACTACGTAAGATACCCCGAAAATGCTGGTCACTGCGACCATACTGATCAACGCGAGTATGATACGGTTATCTTTTATAAACTTAAGGCCGTCTGCCAGGTCCTTAATAAGGAACTTCCCAGGAACCGCCTTAGGCACATTATTAATATTTATAAGCAAGAGGGCTATTATCACCGCGAAGAAACTTATCCCATTTACGTAAAAACAACCGCTCATACCTATACCGGCTATAAGCAAGCCTGCCAGGGCGGGGCCGATTATGCGGGCAGAATTAAAGGCGGCGGAATTAAGGGCGACGGCATTTAAAAGGTGCTCCTTGCCGACAAGCTCCGCCACCACTGCCTGACGGGCAGGAGCGTCAAAAGCCATGACCACACCGTTAGCTAAAGCGATGAACATTATCTGTAAAGGAGTGATCTTTTTCATATGCGTAAGGACGGCGAGCAGGAAAGCCAGGAGCATAAAAGCGTGCTGCGTGAACAAAAGTATTTTTCTTTTATTCACCCTGTCAGCCGCTACGCCTCCTAACAGGGCGAGCAGAAAAACGGGTATATAACTAAGGAAACTGACCAGCCCCAGCAGGAATGTGGAATTGGTCAGGCTGAACATCAGCCAGCTCTGGGCAAAATACTGGACCCATGTCCCGACGAGGGAGATCAACATCCCCAGCCAATAAAGCCTGAAATTCCTGACCTTCAGGGAAGAAAACATCTGTTAAGATTTAAGTACTGCTTCGCGCCTGCAACGGGGGCAGAGGACCTTCATACGGCCGGAGCGGCCGGGTTCCATCTCCTCTTTAGGCGAGGGTCTATCTTTTGAGGCGAGGCCTAATACTTTTAAATAAAACGATATGAGCGATGGATTGGCAAAACAGAGCGGCCCGATCTTCTGCGCTACCCAGAATATCTGGTCATAAGGGACGATACTCTCTGCGCAGCAATCGCAAACCGCGAGCTCTTTTTCTATGGTTTGCTTCAATTCATCTTTACTGCCAGTAGTAGCCAGGTCAAAAATATTTGAAAGGATGATCCCCTTACCGGTAATGCAGTTCGCCTGGCACTGCCCGCAGAATATACACAAGTTCCAGTTAACCGTAAGGACCCTTTTATTCTTTATATCCTGTATATCTATCGCCCTGGCAGGGCATACATTGGCACATGCTCCGCAGCCCACGCAATCCTCTTCATGGAACTCGGGACGCCCCCTGAACCTCTCAAATGGCGTATGGGGCTGATAAGGGAATTTAGACGTATATGGGCCCTTGATCAATGCCCTGACCGCTTCCTTTAATTCTCTTAGTTTAGGGTATTTCATTTCTTTTCGTCTTCCGTGTACTTATCGCAAACCGAACCTTTCCATAACCTTACTCCGGATTTATGCGCGCCCTTTGCCAGCGCGTGCGCGGTAACGGGAGCAGTCAACAAAAGGAACAAGATACAGATTATCGCCTTTACTCCTGCGGCGGTGAACCCGAACTTTATGAATACCCCCAGGAGTATCCCGCAGGTACCCAGCGTCACGCACTTGGTAGAAGCCTGAAGCCTGCTGTATATATCGGGGAGCCTGATCAATCCCAGGCATCCAAAAAGGTCAAAACTTATGCCGACAACTATGAATACGAGCGAGATCATCTCATTCATCAAAATTCCTTCCTTCCAGGAACTTCGCCAGGGCGAGCGTACCGATAAAGCTCTGCAGGGCCCAGGCTATGGCGATATCTATATACCAATCTTTATTAGTGTAAACCGCCAATATGGCGCAAAAACCTATTATCAGGATGCCGAGTATATCGGTGGCTACCGACCTGTCTGCGGGAGTAGGGCCCCCTATTATCCTGCATAAGGAAAGCGCGAAACATATAATAAGATATAGCAACAACCTGGTATGAAGCTCTACCTTCAGCACGTGGAATATGAAATATACCGCCGAGCCAAGTATTATAAGGCCTATAAGCCAGCGCGCGAACTTCATTCAAATACCTCTTTCAGTATCTTCTCAAATTTAGAAACGATGATCCCGGATGCCTCTACGATATCCTGTTTTTTTACGTCAAGCCAGTGTATATAAAGATACCCGTTCTCCCTGTCTATATCCACCGTCAATGTGCCCGGCGTGAGGGTAATGAAATTAGCAAGAAAGGTGAGGCCTGTCTCTGTTTTTAATATCGTCTTCACCTTAACGATCCCGGGGGTTATCGGCAAACTCGGGGCCAGGACACGGAAAGCGACGTCTATATTCGCCTTGATACATTCCCAGGAAAATACGAATAAATAAATGAAAAACCATATATAGCGCCTTAAATTAAGCCACTTGCCGGCCTGGTCAGTGAACATATCCCCCATGGTCGAGGCGACCAGTAAGGCTGCCAGGAAGCCAACCAGAAGATGCTGCCAGTCAAAGCTAAAAGATAACAGCATCCAGAGTATAAATGAAACCCAAAAGGTGATTATTCTTGAACGTATGTAACGCATACTTTATCCGGCTCCCAGTATTATGGCGGAGTAATTTAGGCCTCCCAGTAGCGCGTCTGCCGCAGGCCTTATAACCATATCTATAAAGGGCGCGAAAAACAGGCCCACGGCAATGCATAAAAGTGCGAGCGCTACCATAGAAAATGACATATAGAACGGGGATTCCTTGATACCGCTTATTACCCCTTCTATCTTACGGGTAAAGGCGTATTTCTGCACTTTCAAGAAAGAGGCCAGGGTGACCATCCCTACTACTATACAAACGATACCCCCTATTATATTGTGCGCCTGGAATGCCGCGATTATGATCATCAGCTTGCTCCAAAACCCGCAGAATGGAGGCACGCCGGCAATAGATAAAGACGCGACCAGGGAAGTCGTGCTGGTTACCGGCATCTCCTTCGAGAAACCGCCCATCTTATCCAGCTGCCTTGTGCCGGATGCATACTCCAGGGAACCGGCATTAAGGAAAAGGAGTGATTTAAATAAAGAGTGGTTAAAAAGATGAAATAACCCTCCCATTATCCCAAGCGGCGTACCAAGTCCTATCCCGAATACGACATAACCTATCTGGCTGATAGAATGATACGCCAGCAGCCTCTTGAAATCCCATTGCCCTATGGCAAGAATAACGCCTACGAACATAGATATGATCCCCAGCCATATAAATATATCCGAGATCGTCCGGTCAAAACCTATTATATTGAACATAACCCGCGAAAGGGCGTATACGCCGATAGTCTTTATTACCACTCCCGAAAGCATAGCCGACATAGGGGCTGGCGCCGCCGGATGGGCGTCGGGAAGCCAGGCGTGGAAAGGGACTAAGGCTGCCTTCAAACCAAACCCCATTACGAACAGCGCGGTGCAATAAAGTATTAAATTCTTTGAAGGCAGCGCCAAAAGAGACTTTCCTATATCCGCCATATTCAGAGTTGAAACGCTCCCCAGTATCATCCCGATAGCAAGAAGTATCAACGTTGACGCTACGCTTCCCAAGACAAGATACTTAAAAGCCGCTTCCAGGTCTTCCGCTTCCACCCCAAAGGCGACTAACGCGTAGCTCGCTATGGAGGTAATCTCAATAAACACGAAAAGATTAAACATATCTCCGCTTATGACTACGCCGTTCAATCCGGCTAATAATAAGGAAAAAAGGGTATAATAAAGGGCGGGGGAACTGTATTTCTTGATATAATCTATTGAATATACGAGCGCCAGGAACCCTACAAGGTTCACTACCAAAAGCATGAGCACGCTTAAACCGTCGAGGGTCATGCATATCCCAAAAGGAGGTTTCCAGCCTCCGACGTAATAAACCCTCACCCCTTCCCTGAGCCAGAATATGCTTTTTACGGAAAAAAACAGCAGCAATAACCCGCCCAGATTAACCAAGAGCGCAGATGAGCCTTTGCGGAATTTGGATACGATAGGTATCAGAAAGGCGCAGGCTAAAGGTATGATCACAAAAATAGGCAGCATAATATTATCCTCTTAAGCGGCGGATCTCGTCTATATCAAAAGTCCTGTATTTTTCGTATAAGCGTATGGTGATAGCGACCATCAACGCGGTAACTCCCAGCCCGATCACGATAGATGTCAGGATAAGGGCCTGCGGAAGCGGATCAACGAAATTTACCGCCGCGCCATACTTATCCAGTATAGGCGCCTCTCCATTATCACGGTAACCAAGCAGTATGAAGAAAAGGTTTATGGCATACTCCATTATGCCAAGGCCTACTATCTTCTTGATAAGGTTCCTTTTGACCAGCAGGCAATATAAGCCTACGGCGAACAATATCAGGCAGAGTATATAAATGCTCATACCTTCTTTCCTCCGTTATCCTCCACCGGCATCCTGAATATCGCCAGGGCGATGAATATGGCGAACAGCCCCGCTCCTACTTTTAAGAATATCGCTATATTGCATAGAATAATCATGCCGGAACTGAACAGCTTAAAGGGTTCGCCTTTAGGCAGTATATTAAAGAAAAAATACCCTCCCGCAAGCCCTAAAAGCGCTATACCCAGGAAGAATACCCCTCCCAAAGATTCAATTATGGATATTGCCGCCTCATTCAATCTTTTTACGGCGGCTTCCCTGCCAAAGGCAAGCACCAGATGAATAAAAGATAATGCTATGATCACACCTCCGGCGAACCCCCCTCCGGGAGTAAGATGCCCGTGCAGAAGTATATACACGCCGTAAAGGAATATAAGGCTAACCGTTATTTTGGTGACGCGCTTCACTATCAAAGACATTCCCGCTTCTCTCATCTCTTCCTTCCCGCTATCCTTAAAACAGCCAGCACCCCTATCACAGAAGTAAACAACACCGTTGCTTCACCCAGGGTATCATAACCCCTGAAATCCAGTATTACCGCAGATACTATATTAGCGGCGCCAGTCATTGATAACGCGCTGTTTATATACTGGCTCCCCATCTTCATTATCGGAAAGCCGAAAGCCGGTAATTGCGCTAAGGCCTTATGGCTGAACACCAGAAATATACCGGTAAATAAGAACGCGAAGGTAAGGTATGCTGTCTTGCTCCTCAATCTCTGGTGAGGGATATTCGCCCCTATAGTCACCCTTATCAATATGATCACGGTCAATATCTCTACTACCAGCTGCGTAATAGCGAGGTCCGGAGCCCGCAACAGCAAGAATTCCAGAGTAAGGCCCATCCCTACCGCTCCGAGAGCGATGACGCTGGAAAGCAGGTCCTCTATCTCCATCGCCACTATCGCCCCTATGATCATCAATATCAATACCGCGTGCAACTCTATCATTTTACCTGCCCATAAAAATAAGTAACATAATGATCAGCCCTGCCATACTCCATGCCAGATACTGGTTCAATGCCCCGGTATGCGCCTTTCTAAAAACCCAGCTTAAACCCAAAACCAGGTATCCGGCAGCATTGGTCAGATAATATATAAGGCGGTCTATAAAAAGATAGAGGCAGTTCGCCGAAACGCGTAATAATCCCGACAACATATTGTAAAAGTCTGCCGCCTCCGTCCCTAAAAGACGATACAGCTTATTTATTAAAGGGATAGCGCTGATACTCTTATAAAACTCGGTAGCGGGGAATGTCGGTTCAAAATGAGTGGTTTCCCCTCCTATATAATAAGTATCCTTCCTCATATTCCTGCCTGCCGATAGCTGCCATAATATCAACCCCGCGCACAGGCCAAAGAAAAGAAAGATAAAAGCGAAAATGCTGTTCCATGTGCCGATAAATGATATATCTTTGCCTATCCACGGACCGATCAGGTCATTGACGAACAATTTCGGCAATACGCCAAGCAGTACGCAAAGCGCGGCCAATATCAGGAGAGGGGCAGTCATGCTCAAAGGCGCCTCTTTGGGCTTATCATTACTTTGGCGGTGGTCCTGGCCAAGGAATATCGCGTGGATAAATTTAGCAAAACTGGCTAGCGTAAGGGCGCTTCCGAACATAGCGGCAACAAGGGCAAAGATATAGACGCAACGCAACCAAAGATTAGGCGTATTAAACATGCCTACCAGCGTCCCCTGGTAAAGCATCCACTTTGAGGCAAAGCCGTTAAAAGGAGGAACGCCGGAAATAGATAAAGAGAACACCAGGCCCGAAATAAAAGTAAGGGGCATATACACGGCGAGCCCGCCGAGTTTCTCCAATTCAAATGTTTTCCCCTTCTCCCCTACCGCCCCCCCTACCAGGAATAATCCGCTTTTATATATGGCGTGGTTGATCATATGGAATATCCCCCCGGCGATACCTAAGGCAGTGCCCGTCCCGAAACCAAGCACCATATATCCTACCTGGCTTATGGCGTGAAAGGATAATAATTTCCTGAGGTCATGCTGTATCAACGCCATCATTACCGCGAATATTATAGTCAAACTTCCGGTTATAAGCAATATACCCATTGCGGCTGCGTTAGGCGCAAAGAAATCTGTGCAGATGCGCGCCAGAAGGTATATCCCAAGCAATTTGTCTAAAGACGCCGGGAGAATAGCCATCACCGGGGCCGGGGCATCCTCGGCGGCAGCAGGTATCCATGTGTGAAATGGGCCGCATCCTGCTTTGGCAAAAGCGCCCACCAGCATCAACAGGAAAGACGCCCATATCACAGGGGTATCCAGCGCTAATCCCGCTTTCTCAGGCATGAGAGTATTGCCGGTAGCGGCAATATACAGGCATATCCCCAACATCAAAGAAAAATCCGCGAACCCGACAATAGAAAGCGCCTTTTTGGCGCTGTGCCCTGAGCCGATATTCAAAAGCGCGTAAAGCAGCGCCAAAGTAACACCCCAGGAGAAAACAAAAGTAATAAAATCAGCCGACATGAGCGCCAGGTTAGAAAAAGCTATGAGCCACAGGAGGTATGAAAAATAAGCTCCCTTCTTTTTCATATAATCCCTGGAATAAAGGCATACCAGCAGACCAAACAGGTTTACGAAAACGACAATTATGCGCGAGAGCTTATTAAACCCGAGCATGAGGCCGTAATCTCCGATAAGCCCAACTATCTCTAAAGACGGCAGTCTAAAGCAGATATATACCGACCAGAAAAGGCCCGCCAGGAATATTAATGACGCCAGGTTCTTCTTTACCCGGTCCCCCTTGAAGAAAATAAGGATGAGCCCGGATATTACATGCAATACAATCAGTATAAATAAGTTCATTCCCATTATCCGGCCACCGCCGATATAAAGTTTAAGGGTAATTTTACCGCGAAGCCAAGAAGCAGCGAAAGCACCCCTAATACCACTACTACGTATACCATCAACGAACCTCTGCCCTCTTCGGCCTCTATCTTCAAGCCGCCCAGGAACACCCTGTCAAACAGCCTCATCAGGTAAAAAAGCGTGAATAAAGCTCCTACTATCGCGAGGATACCTGCATACATATACCCTCCCTGTATAGCGAAAAGAACAGTCATGAACTTGGGCCAGAATCCCAATAAGGGCGGTATACCTATAATAGCAAAAGCGCATAAAAGATAGGCCGCCGCGGTATAAGGCATATACTTCAAAAGCCCTCCCAGTTCATTTATATCCTTTGTTCCGGTCTTATGTTCTATTATCCCTGCGCACAAGAAAAGCCCTGCCTTGGCAATACTATGGGCAAGTATATACAGCATGGCAATCTTAAACGCGATACCGGTACCCAGAGAAAAAGCAAGTATGATATAACCCAGTTGGCTTACGGTAGAATAAGCAAGTATCCTTTTCATATTACTCTCAACCAGCGCGCAGCCTCCGGCGACTATTATAGTGGCCACGCTTAAGGCTATTACCGTATCCGTAAAGAATGGCGTCACGGCGAATGTAAAGCAAAAGAACCTGGCAAAGGCATAAACGCCGATCTTGACCAATACTGCCGCGTGTAAAAGCGCGGTCACGGGGGTCGGAGCGACACCGGCATCCGGCAGCCAGGTCTGAAGCGGCAGCTGCGCCGACTTTGAGATTATCCCGGCCAATAAAAGAAACGCTAAGATATTCCCTATAGCCTGGCTTTTTAAAGCTACTAACTCCAGCGTCCCGTAATTAAGGTATATAAGCACGATACCCAGCAACATCAATGACGCCCCGAAGAAAGTTATAAGGAACGCCCTGTCCGCTGCCTTGGTATCCTTCTCTTTCCTGTAAAAACCGATAAGCCTCCATGAACAAACCGCGGTTACCTCCCAGAAACAGTATATCAAAATAAGGTTACTGGAAAACAACAGCCCCATCATAGCGCCCACAAAAAGGACGGTCCAAAAATAGAATTCATCCTTATCGGTATATTCTTTCATATATTCCAGAGAATACACGCAGATAAGAAGCGCCACAAAGGAAGATACGACGGCCATGAATATGCTCAACCCGTCCGATAAGAAAGAAAGGCTGAACCAGTCAGTAAAATATCTCTGGTAAACAAGCTCTTTACACCTGGCTACTGCAGGGACGGCAAAAACGCTGAAGAGAAATGTAAGGAAGAGCACGGACACCGAAAGCAGCGGCTTAAACTTTTTGGGGAAAGCTTTTATTATGAAAGCTCCTGCTAAAGGCAAGAATATTATATTTAATACCAGGTTCATCTCTTCGCTTTATTCAGGTTATTCGCGATCTTCCGTATATGATGATAAACGGAGGCTGCGAAATCCAGCATATTCAGGAACATATTACAGGCAAGGGGAGTGCATACCCCATCCATCATCCTCTGGTCATGGCGCTTACGGTACTCATCCACTAATTTATCTATCTGCTTATCCTGCTTGGCCACCTCGCTCATCAGGGAATAATCGTCTTTCTCCATCGCGAAAACCACATCCCCAAGCGCCTTCTCCGCCCTGGAATAAAGGTCGCTGTATTCTTTTACCGCGTCATCGCTAAAGAGCAGCTTCTCTTCTATCTTTATCTGGACCCTTTCAAGTATATCCTTGCAATAATCTCCGATCATCTCCAGGTCGCCCACTATATCGGCATAAAATGTTACCTTCTCCTTATCCTTTTTCTGCAAAGAGACCCTGCCAAACTCCACCAATTCCGCGGTTATACCTTCTTCCAGCTTATTCAGGTTTTTCTCTTTTTCCAATATCACGGAGATAAGGTCCAGGTCCTGCTCCATAAAGACCCTGTAAGTAAGCTGCCACATCTCCAGGGTGACCCTGGACATTGCCGATATCTCCTGTTTTATCTCACTTAATTGCGGCATTACGCGCCTCCTGCATTCTCCGTGTTTTCTCTTGAGAAAGTTTTATCAGGTCCCATCCGTTCATTATCTTTTTATCCGTGCCCCTGTCTAAGACTGCCAGCCTCTCCGTACAGCAATAACAGGGGTCTACCGCTGCCAGCGTTATAGCCGCATCCGATATTGTCCCTCCCACGGCGGCCACTTTATTGGATGCTACATTAGCATAGCTGGGCGCGCGGATCTTATGCCTGACGGGCCTGTTAGTGCCGTCGCTTCTTACGTAATGAAAACACTCTCCCCTTGGCGCCTCGACGCGGCCTATACCGTCTCCGGGCGGAACATCCTTTATATCAGCGTCGATCTCGCCTTTGGGCATCTTATCCAGGCACTGGCGGATTATGCGTATGGATTCATGCATCTCCAATATCCTTACTATGGTTTTGGCAAATACATCTCCGTCCTTCTCGGTGATCACGTTCCAGTCAACCTTATCATATGCCCCATAAGGATCATCCCTGCGTATATCTATATTTATTCCTGAAGCCCTTGCCGTGGGTCCGACAACACACCAGTCAACCGCCTGCTGTCTGGTCAGGATACCTACCCCTTTAAGGCGCGCCTGTATCACGGGATCATCCATAACAGCCCCCTTAAACATATCTACGGCGCCAGACAGCTCATCCAATACCTTCTTAAGCGCGGGGATATCTTCTTCTTTTATATCGCGGCGCACCCCGCCGACTTTCATCATGGCGTAATGGTTACGATTGCCGCTGATCATTTCAAACATATTAAGTATCGGCTCGCGGTATTTCCATGCCCACATCCAAACCGTATTGTAACCGATAAAATGCCCTGCCAACCCAAGCCACAATAGATGGCTGTGTATCCTCTCCATCTCCGCGATAACCGTGCGGATATAAAGCGCACGTTCCGGGACCTGTATCCTTCCTAAGTCTTCCACGGCATTTACATAAGCGAATGGATGTGAAGTAGAGCATATACCGCAGATACGTTCAACCAGAAATGCCACCTGGTCAAAATGCTTATGTTCGGACAATTCCTCGATCCCCCGGTGCATATAACCGATGACTATATCTATATCGACTACCTTTTCCCCTTCCACGTACAGCCGGAAAAACTCCGGTTCCTCCTGCAAGGGATGATAAGGGCCTATAGGCAGGACGATTTTATGACTCATGGCTGTGCCTCAACGGGTATTTACCTTGCGGCCATTCATCTATCAAAAGCAGGTGCGTAAGGTTGGGGTGGCCGACAAAATCGACTCCCAATAACTCCCATATCTCGCGCTCTATCCACTCCGCGCCTTTAAAGAGCGAAGCGATAGAGTCTATCCTGGGGTTTTTCTTATCTTCTATCAAAAGGCACACGGAGAATACCTGCCCGGCCTTATCGTAACAAAAATGGTAAAGCATTTCTATCCCCTTGGGGGTATCCTGGCCGGTAGCTATAGAAAACCTTAGTTTCAGTTCGTTGAATAGTATGCCCGCGACCTCTTTGATATCCTGGGGCTTTATCCAAAAGTATATCCTTTTGGATGAATGCTCGTTCCAGCCAGTTATCTTGCTTCCCAGTTTCTCTTTTATCTCTCCGACCATAGACATTATTTTTCGCCTCTTACTTTCTTTATTAATTTAGCTATCCCCGCTATCATCGCTTCCGGCTTTGGAGGGCAGCCGGGTATATAGACATCCACCGGCACAATCTCATCCACCGCGCAGGGAGAATTATAAGAATCCCTGAACATTATCCTGCCGCAGGCGCATCCACCGATAGCAACGACCACGCAGGGCTTAGCCGCCTGGTCATATATTTTCTTCAGCCTCTCTTTGGTCTTATAGTTAGGCACCCCGGTAACCAGAAGCGCGTCCGCGTGACGGACGCTCCCCACAAGCACTATCCCCAGCCGCTCAATATCATAGCGCGGCGTAAGCAGGTCCAATATCTCTATATCGCAATTATTACAGGGAGAACAGGCAGCGTGGAATACCCATATTGATTTAGTAAGTGCTTTTAATTTAATGCTCATCTTCAATACCCCGATACGGCCAATCCTACCGCCATAACCGCGAGTATGGTCATGGGCCCCCAGAAGAATTTCAGCGCCTGGTCAATGCGCAGACGGGGGTTGGTATTTTTGATCAATATAATTACTACCAATAACACGGTATATTTACCTATTAAAGCTAACGGGGAAAGGCTGCTTCCCCAGAATAGGGCTACCAATAATAAAGGCATCGTATAAAGCAGGAGCGCCTTGGTCATTTTGAATACGGCCAGCGGCAGCCCGGAATATTCAATAAGGACCCCCGCCATTATCTCCTGTTCCGCTTCAGATATATCAAAGGGAACGAAACCCAGCTTTGCCTGCATGCAGAATATGCTTACGATAAACGCCAACGCCCCGGACCAGGATGCCAGGTTAGAACCGAAATTTATCTGGTGGTTAAGTATGGAACCCAGTTGTATGCTTCCCGCGCTCCTGATCACCACAGCGATCACCGAGAGTATGAACGGGAGTTCATACGCCATGACGAGTTTCATCTCTCTTGACGCGCCCACCGAAGCGAGGGGGTTACGCGAACTGGATGCCCCAATTATCATACCTATGGCCGGGATTACCAGAAGGTATAATATAACGATCAGGTCCCCGGTAAAACTCTCAAGGGGAGAGCGCACGGTAAGGCCCGTGATAGTAGCTACCATTATAGTGCTCAATAATCCCGCGAAAGGCGCCAAAAGAAAGGTCAATTTTGCCGCGCCCTGGGGTATGATCGTTTCCTTGCCAAGCAACTTTACTATATCTATAAAATTCTGGTACCACGGAGGGCCCACGCGCCACTGTATTCGGGCGGTAACCTTCCTGTCTACCCATCCGGCCAAAAGCCCGACGCAGGAGCTGAAAAGAAAACCGGGGAATATCAGATAACTGAATATTATCTTCATCTCTTCTTTATCTGCAGGTCCTCCTTTGACCACTTAAGGGTATGCACCGCCAGATGATCTCCTACAAAATAAATATTTTTCTCCGGGTCCTCTGCGACCTCTTTGACCTCTATCGCCTTCTCTGGGCATGTGGTTACGCATTTAGGGAGTTTACCGGATACGCCTACGCAATAATCACAACGGGAGTCCAGGTAAGGAATAAAATCCTGGAAGATTATCCCGAAAGGGCAGGCGACGCTGCAGGACTTGCAGCTTGTGCAGCGCATCTTATAACGCTTAAGATGGCCGTCCGCGGAACGCTCAAGCGCATTATGATAGCAGGAGTTCACGCAGGGGGCCTCTTCGCAATGACGGCAGATAGTAGCAAAGGTCGCGTATTCGCGCAGCGATGTAACCCCGTTATTCTGCGGATGATAGAAATAATCGCAGGTTACCTTGCACTCCTCGCATTTAGCGCAAACTTCAAGATCAACGAATAACCTTTTCATAAATCAATCCCAGATATCGTGCGTATCCTTTAATTGGTCATAAGTAAAGACCGGGCCGTCTTTACAGGTATAATAACTTCCTAAACGGCAATGCCCGCATTTACCAAGGCCGCAGGACATATTCTTTTCCATGGAGAGATATATACCCTCCGGGTCAAACCCCAGGTCCAATAATTTCAATGTAACGAATTTCATCATTATCGGAGGGCCGCATACTATACAGACCGCTTTCTTCAGGTCCACCGGAACGTCTTTCAATATCGTGGTGACCAGGCCCACATTCCCTTTCCAGCCCGGGGTACCCACGTCCACGGTAGTCACTATATCTACCTTTTTCTTCTTTGCCCACTGGGGAATAGCTTCCTTGTATATGATGTCGTTTGCCGTGCGCGCGCCGTAGCGCAGGACCACTTTATTATATTTGTCTATTTCCGAAAAGAGGCTGAAAAGCAGGGAGCGCAGCGGCGCCAGCCCTACCCCTCCTCCCACTATCAGGATATCCTTGCCCGCGAATTTTTCAAGCGGATACCCTTTGCCATACGGGCCGCGTATCCCTAATGATATATTCTTTTCGCTGGTGTGCAAAATAGAGGTGATCTTGCCGGCCTTCATGATCGTCACATCCATCTTGTCCGTTATATTAGGGTCGGATGAAGGAGTAAAAGGGGCTTCCCCTATCCCCGGCAGAGTCAGCTCTATGAACTGCCCTGTCCTGAACTCAAATGGCTCCTTAGGCCTTAAGACAAATGTCTTAATTGTAGGGCTTTCAATGATTATATCTTCAAGTATCGCTTCCTTGGGAGCGTAAATATTATTCATTTCGCGCCACCGAGCTTGACAGCCAGGTCCTTCAATACTTCCCTTATATCTATCTTACCCGGGCATACCTCAATGCACCTGCCGCAGCCGCAACATGCGGGCATACCTAAATTATCTATGAAAAAATCAAACTTCTTGGTAAATCTGAATCTTAGCCTTTGCGCCCTTAGTTTATTTGGATTTGCCCCGCCCGCTACCCTGGCGTAATTGGCGTATAAACACGCGTCCCACAACTTGACCTTCTTATTAGTGCTGCCTTCTTTTTTATCCGCCAGCAGGAAACAATGGCAGGTATCACATATAAAATTGCACCCGCCGCATTCAACGCAGGTGCTCATGAACTTCTGCCAGGTATCCAGGCTGTAGCCGTCCTTAACCAGCCTTTGCACGCTGTCCTTAGAAACCAGGTGTTGGGGCAGAAGGTGCTTTTTTAACCGCTCTATGAGGCTCTCTCTCTTTGCCTTACGCGATGCTATCTGGGTATCCCTGGCTGGAGAAAAAAACTCTTTATACTGCTGTATCAACTCCTCGCCTTTTTTTGAGCCCACTTCCACAAGATAACCTTCGCTTAAAGGAGAAAGGTTAATGTCGAATCCTTCCGCCGGATGCGGCAATATCTCCCAGGCAAGGCAATGGCAGACATCCTTAAAGTCAGTGCAGTCGCTTGAGATAATCACCGTATTTTCGCGCCTTAAACGATAGATAGGATCTACCTCTACTCCTTCCAGGAATACGAAATCCTGGACCTTATGCCCTGCTATATCACACGCCTTGACCCCGAATATAACCACGCGTTCCGGCTGTGCGACAGGCCGGCCTGGCGAGAAATATTCCGCCGCCTCGTCCTGCGCGTAAGTAAAGAATGATTTAAGGGGTTCGACTGCGCGGTAAGGGTTGAATTGGAAGGGTTCACCTTCGGGAGTCTCCCTGAAGGAATAATCAGTCCTTTTGGTGAAATTCTGTTCTTTCGCAACCGGAGAGAATACCCTGTACCTTCTCTTCAGGTCATTAAAGAAACTCTCAAACCGGCCGGATTCAATATAGTATATATTATACATCCTGGGAGAATTATAAAAAATGGGAGGGATATTATGCAAAATACCACAAAATAGCCCTGACAACAAAAAGGTTATAATAAAATACTATATTTACCCCTTATTGTCAAGAAAAAAAACAGTAATCGCGCTACTCTCTTGTGCGGTAGGGCTCAAGTAGCCTTAAAAACTCGGGGTCTACTGCATTACCCAATTGCAGCACCTTATCGCAATGCCTTACCGCAAGCCTATATTCTCTCTGCTGATAATAGAAGACAGCCAGGTTAAAATGCGCTATCGCAAAATCCGGATCGATCTCAACCGCCCTCTCCCATAACGTAATAGCCCTCTTAACTTCTCCGGTATCAGCATATAAGGCTGCCAGGTTATTATGGGCCTCAAGGTAAGCAGGGCTTAATTCTATTGCCTTTGAATATGCCTTTACCGCCTCGCTCGCTTCTCCAGCCTTATCATATAAATCTCCCAACTCATAATATGCTGAACTTTCTGCGGGCCGCATTCCCAGTAATCTCTGATACGCCGCGATAGCATCTTTATACCTACCCAGCGCTTTATAACATACGCCAAGCGCCTCATATAGCCTGCTGTTACCCGGCACCCTCCTAATCGCTTCCTTATAATAATCCGCAGCCTCCTTAAAGTTACCCCTATTGTAATACTCTAACCCTAACTGTTCATAAAAAACATAGTTATCGGAATATTGCATGGACCTTTTCATAAAAACAATGGGGTCGCTCCAGTAAACATTTTGCCGCGCTGTCAGATAGGAATAAAAACACAACAGGGCCACGGTTGAAAATACTGCTGCCGCCTTTAATCTGCTCCCATATAAGGAAACCAGGGACCTCGCCAAAACAAGAAAGAACCCTATCGACGGTATATAGAGCCAATGCTCTTTCATAAAGGATTCATTTATCTTATAGATGTTGGCGGACGGCAAAAGCGTTATATAAAACCAGATGACGGAAAAAAATAATAGCTTATCCTTCCTTCTTCTTTTGAAAGCATATACCGTCAAAAATACCGTTATGGCCATACCTATGATTACCGCGGGATCACTGAAACGAAAAAGCCGGCTGCCATAATCAACACGCAGATCAAATGGCAAAACCAGGATCCTCAAATAAAAAACAAGGGCCGAGAAAAAACCCGGTATCCTTGAAAAAAAAGTCCGGGCATCAGGAGTGTAGGGCAGGAGCGATTCGGTTAAAAGGCGGCTTAAAACGGATATCCTTATGATAATATAGCTGAGGCTTACTGCCAGGATGGATAAGAATAAACCCGGCTTAATCTTCTTTGTAAAGGTAAAATGATATAATAAGATCAAAAGAGGCGCAATAAGCGCGTTTTCTTTGGATAAAAGCGCGCAGACAAAACTTAATAGCGTAAGGGCATACAATTTCCTGCTCCCCGAAGAAAGCTGTTTAGAATATAAAATGACCATAACCAGCATAAAGAGCGCAACCAGGGGTTCGGCCCTGCCGGATATGCTCGCTATGGCTTCTACATGCGCCGGATGCGCTATAAATAATAAGCTCGTGAGAAATGCAACTACCCTTTGTTCAAAGAGCGCGGTAACCATCCAATAAATGCATAACGATACGATAATATGCAATATCAGATTTATCAGATGGTAACCAAATTCATTGAGCCCCCACAGCGCGTAATCAATCATATAGGTAACCATCTGAAATGGGCGGTAAAAAAAGGAAGGAACTCCGGATCCTGCTCCTATATCTTCAGTGAATAATCCCGGGAGATAAGAGAAGCTGGTAATATGGGAGTTATTCTTTACATAACAATAATCGTCCCATATGAATTTTCCGGACAAGGAATTAAAATATACAAGAAAACCCAGGAGCGCAATTAAGGCAACCTGGGCGTATATTCTCTTTTTCATCTTGTGAACCTAATGATCAGGAAGATACTCTTGAAAGCCTCTCTTTTACTAAATCGCTAACTAATTTAGAATCCGCGCGGCCGGCTATCTTCGCGGAAACCTCTTTCATTACCCGGCCCATATCCTTCATACTGGACGCGGAAGTTAACAGGACGGCTTCCTCTATGATCTTCCTGACCTCAAGATCGGGAAGCTCTTCAGGCAGGTATGATTTCAGGATAACCAGCTCTTTTATCTCTTTATCGGCCAGATCCTGGCGGTTCCCTTTCTGGAATTGTTCTATAGAATCCTGGCGCTGTTTTACCTGTTTCTTTATCACCGCTATGCATTCATTATCGTCAAGGTTGTTCTTTTTCTTCTCCAGCGCCGCGCTCATCATCGCGGCGCGCAGGTAACTAAGCACCGAACTCTTTAACGCGTCCCTGCTCTTCATCGCCTCTTTATAATCATTAAAGATCTTCTCTTCAAACATAGGTCCTCCCTGATTTTAGAATAAGACACATTCGCGCAGCCTTAGCATCCTGCCCCGCAGGTCCTTAAGGGTAAGGCGGCTTGTGCGCTTTAAACCGAAATCCTCGATATTAAAAGAGGCGGCGGCCGTGCCGTAGGCGATCGCCCTGCGGATCGTATCCGCGTTTATCTTCCCTTTTTGAGACAGATAACCCATAAAAGCTCCGGCGAATGTATCTCCTGCCCCGGTAGGATCTACCACTTTTTCCGTAGGATAAGCGGGGATGGAAAAGATGAATTTATCGCTGCAGAAGAGTACGCCGTGCTCGCCTTTTTTAACCAGGACCATCTTCGGGCCGTAAAAGCGTAAACACCTGGCAGCCCTGATCAGGTTATCCTCTCCGGAAAGTGACTTTGCTTCCTGGTCATTGGCAACATAAATATCAACCATCTTGAGGAGCCGCTTAAGGGGTCTTAATTTATGGTGTATCCAGTAATTCATGCTATCCAGCCCCACCAGGCTCGGAGAACGCATACGTAAAAGCAGGTGCCTCTGTATATCCGGGTCTACGTTAGCCAGGAATATATGTTTTATTTTTCTCTGCTCTTCCGAAACAGTCGGCCTGAACGCCGAAAGCACTCCGAGTTCGGTGTTCAAGGTAAGGGCTGTATTGAGATCACCCTTATATTCTCCTTCCCAGTGGAAAGTCCTGCCATTCCCTTTGATAAGCGAGGTCAGGATCACGCCTTTCCTGCGCAGGAAATCTATATGTTCAGCGGGGAAATCCTCTCCGATTATGGCTACCAGGTTTACGCTGGTGAAAAGGCGGCAGGACATAGAGAAGTGCGCGGCCGAACCTCCCAACATGCGCTTTCTTATGCCGAAAGGGGTCTTTACGGTATCCAGTGCTACGGTTCCTAAAACTATTATAGACATAAATGAGCGCATAACTTACACAACGTTAGTGAACGTAAGTTATTTGCGCGAATTTACCTCCCACCTTATTAATAACCATAAAAGGGAGAAAGGTTAAATAAACAGCAATGTTGCCACCGCGATAATTATACAATAATATCCGAAATAATGCAATTTTGCTTTATCTAAGGCCTTTTTTAATATGCCAAGCGATAATAAACCGGATACCAGGCTGAAGATAAAACCGATAACCAGATTACCGGCGCCGATACCGCAGGCCGCCTGGATATCCTTTGCTTCCAATATAACTGCTCCCAATACCGCGGGTATCGAGGCAAGAAAGGAGAAACGGAATGCCGTCTGCCTGTTAACACCCCTGAAAAGAAGGGTAGAAATAGTCGCGCCTGAACGCGATATACCCGGCACGATCGCCAAACCCTGCGCGATCCCCAGAATAAAGGAATCCTTTATATTCAAAGTGTCCCTCTTTTTCTCCATGAATTTCCTTGCAAGTATAAGTATTATTCCGGTAACGATCAGAGCGGCGGCAACCAGCCGCGGGGAACTGAATAATCCTTCAAAAAGATCTTTCCCGGATATGCCTATAACCCCCGTGGCCAAGGTAACAACAGCCACGTATAAGATCAGTTTAAAGTCGCGCAATAAAATTAATATATCCTTGAAAAAAAAGATAATTATAGCGAGAAGTGTCCCTAAATGCAGTATCACGGATACCGCGAGCACCTGCTCGTTCATCCCGAAAAGTTTTTGAGCAATCACCAGATGCCCGGAGCTGCTTACCGGGAGGAACTCGGTTATCCCCTGGATAATACCTAATATGGCGTATTTCAACATGCCAGCTTCATAACCTCCTCTCTTAAGTTAACGGCGATCGTTTCATAGTCATCTTTGCCTGCTATGCCGCGCTCCATCAGCTCCGCGGCCAAGAAGGGGCGGCCAAAGACGATCTTTAACGGACAGAGGCGGGGTAGTTTCTTCCCCCTCGGCCACGAACGGTATGAACCCTTGATATACGCGGGGATAACGGGAATATTCAACTCTTTGATCAGTATGCCTACCCCTTTTTTAAACTCTGCCGTATTCTCGTCTACGGAACGCCGGCCTTCAGGAAATATGCAGGCTATCTTTTTCTTGGCGAGCACAAAAGAAACTGCCTTAAGCGCCCTGACTAGGTTCGTATCGGGGTCAACCGGTATAAGGCGCGCTGCCTTCGTCGTCGGCTTTATCAAAGGATGTTCAAGGATATCGCTGTAACCTAAAAAAAACACTTCGGCGGCATCACGCGCAGGAAGGCTGCTAAAAACAATGAAACCATCCAAATAACTGGAGTGGTTAGGACAGATAAGATACGGCCCATGCGCGGGCAGGTTATCCGCCCCTTTTATACGTAAAAACCAGAATACCCTGAAAACGGATAAAAATATAATTTTGAGCGCCCACGCGGCTAATCTATCAGGCAAAGAAGGTTTTATCTTTATGCCTTTGATAAGGTCTTCTTCTGCCGATAAGAGTATTTTCCCCCACTCAACCCCTGTCCCTCCGGCAGGGCTATCCTGCGTCCGCTTATCCCCAAAGAGGGCTGAAACACCAAGGATCAGCTCTTTAACCGTAGAAGCGCCGTAAAGAACCTCTTCCGGTATCTTAATATTCAAAACACCCTCAAGGCCCAGCCCCAATTCAACCTTTGTCAAAGAATCTATCCCGAGGTCTATCTCCAGATGGCTGCGCGGGTAAACAGGCCTTTTAAGTTGCCCGGAAATATAGTTGATGACTTTTTCGGCTATATCCTTCCTTACGATATCATTATCATCCTCTGCCGAAGGCGCCCCTCTCATTTCGTCCTGCGCCGCCGAGTAAAGATATTTTTCTTTTACCGCATATCTTTTGATCTTCCTTAAAGCAGTGCGGGGGAGCTCCTCTTTTGTAATAGTAAAACCCATAACCCGCTTATATGAAGGCATATCCCGGGAACAGTTCTCCATCTCCCAGCGTATCCTTGAACGTATATTGCTTTCATTCTTCTGCCTGAAATACTCAAGGTCAGGCACGACTACCGCGTGTAGCGCCTCTACCGGGCCTCCCGGCCTCTCTTCTCTTCTTTGTATGACGCAGATCTCTTTTATATACGGGCTACCCGCGTAATACTGCTCCAATTCCTCGGGGTAAATATTTTTACCCGAGCTCAACACAATGACCTCTTTCTTCCTGCCGACGAGGAATAAATAATTCTCTTTATCCATATAGCCCAGGTCCCCGGAATAAAACCATCCATCCTTTATAACTGACCTTGTCCAATCTTCATGTTTAAAATACCCCCGCATAAGATTGGGCCCTTTTATCAAGACCTCGCCCGTTCCTGTATTATCCGGGCCAATGATCTTCACCTCCACTCCCGGTATAGGCCTGCCGCATGATCCGAATTTTACCTTATTCAATGGATTAAGTGTCACTACCGGTGATGTTTCGGTCAGGCCGTAACCTTCTATAATCTTTATGCCGGTGAAACGCGATAACTCCCTGCCTATGCAGGGGGCCAACCTCGCCCCCCCGCTCACAAAAAGCCTCAGGTCCCCGCCCAACCGCAGGCGCGCTTTGGCCCTGATATGCGGCAGAATAAAAGGCAATAAAAAAGAAGGTATTTTTTTTATCCGCTCCGATATCAGCCCGTGCAATATGGAAAAAAGCTGCGGTACTCCCACAAGGATAGTAACGCGGCCCTCCCTCATCACCCGCGCCATCTCTTCTGATTTAAGGCCCGGGGAATAAGTGACTGTAGCCCCTAAAAAAAGCGGCACGATAAACGTCACCATAAAGGCGTAGGTGTGGTGCAAAGGGAGCACGGAGAGCGCGTTATCGGATGAAGCCGCTATGTTGAGTTTCGCGATACTCATATAATTGGCGCATATATTCGCGTGGCTAAGCAGGACTCCCTTGGGCTTTGCGGTCGTGCCGGAAGTATAGATAAGAGAAGCAATATCTTCAGGCATAACCTCCGGCATCAGGATTTTATCATACGTCATGGAACCCGTATCCATATCCTCAAAGATAACCGCCCTGCTTAAGCTTTCATTTATATTATCTTTGATCTTATCGGCAAAGATCTCGCGGGAACAAAATACGACCTTTGCGCCGCTGTCAGCGATAAGGTTTTTGATCTCTGCCTTGCTTAACTGCACGTCAAGAGGGACGCAGGCGCACCCGGCATGGACTATCCCTAAATAAATAACCGCCCATTCCGGGCGGTTCTCCATAATAAGGGCTGCCTTATCCCCTTTTTTTAAACCTTCAGTGACCAAGAATCCGGCTATCTTAAACGTGTTCTCTTCCAGCTGCTTGTAGCTGAAACGCAGCCATTTTCCTTCACGCTTGGCCTGCAGCGCGGTCTTGTCCGGAAACCCTGATACAGCGTGAGCGAATAAACGCGGTATAACCATTCCTTCTTCCATCATAACAGACTTCTCTTATCCCGGCGGGGGATAGCCGGAACACGTAAAAGAAAGATAAATCCCAACAGGATAAATAAAGACAGGCTAATAAGCGTTATACGATACCCCCACTCTCCCATATCCGAAAGCGCCAAAAGCATGCCACCCCAGAACAAACTCCCCACTATGGCGGAGAGGTATCCTACCAGATTAAAAAGCCCGAATACCTCTCCTACCCTATCTGCGGGCACGATCTTTATTGCCATGGCGCGTGATACAACCCATGTCGAACCCAGGGAGACCCCTGCTAAAGCCCCAATCACCCAATACATAACGGAGCTTCTGGCGAATGCGCCTGCTATAAAACAGGCCCCCCATAAAATAAACACCACTAACAGGCAACGCTTATGCCCGATATAGTCGCTGATGAAACCGGAAAACAAACTTCCGGCTATGGCAAAAATAGTAGAAAAAATGATGAGATTGACCACTTCGTTTTCATTAAATCCGAACGCGCGCGTAGCGTAGACCGACATAAAAAGTATCACCGCATTTACCGCACACAGGCCGAAAAAGGAGGCCTTCAGGAAATCCAGCAACCCCGGATATCTATGGGTATCAAAAGCGGTTATCCTCAATCTCCCGAATATCTCCGCGACCTTTTCTTTCCTTAAGAAGGGCGCAAGTTTAAACGGCTTTAAGGGGCCCTTGTCTTTTATGAAGATCAGGCAGGGCAAAGAGAATAAAAGGAAGAGAATCCCCGTCGGTAAGAAAGTCGCCTGATATCCGCTCTTTAAAACTACCGGCTTAATCAGGTAGAGCGCGACTATCGCCCCGGTATACCCCATCATCTTACCGAACCCGGAAACCAGGCCGATCTTCGTTTTGGGTGCGATATTGATCATAAGGGCATTATAGAATACTATGGCAGTCTGGCATCCGAAGTTCGCTACCGCGAAGAATAACAGGCTTAAAAAAATATTATCGGGGATACCCAAGATCATGGTGAATACCACGGAAAGCAGGGTAAGCGCCACGAGAAAAACCCTGCGCCTGCCCGTTATATCGGAGACCGCCCCCAGCAAAGGAGCGGATACGGCTATGAATAACGTGGATATACCGAATGCTATGCTATAGAAGATATCCGGGGCCCCTCTCTCCAGAGTGAGCCAGCGCACAAAGTAAAGGGATACTATATTCAGGGCGAAAAACTGGTTCGCCAGGTCATATAGCGCCCATGATAATATAAGAAATACGTTCTTGGGCTTTTCTGGATCGGATATCATGGGTTTTTGCAAAGGAAATCTGCCATATCGCGCGGTAACGGCGCGAGCAACCGCATATTCTTTCCTGTCATAGGATGAATAAACTCAATTTTTTCAGCGTGCAGCAGTAGCCGTTTTGCCCTGAGTTTGAAATCGCGGCGGAAAGCGAACTTAGTTTCTCCTACCAACGGATGGCCTATGCGCTTAAAGTGTATCCTTATCTGATTGGTCCTTCCGGTTTGAGGCGCGACTTCTACGATACTATAAGCGCCCCTTTCTTCTACAACCCTGTACCCGGTAACGGCGCTATGCCCTTCTATGGGATACTGTATCTTGCCTTCCCGGCTGGATAATCTACCATGCGCAAAAGCGGTATATTTCTTTTTTATGCTCCTGCGCCCGAACGCTTCCATCATCTTTTTTTGCGCAGACTTCCCTTTCGCGTATATGATCAAACCCGAGGTCTCCCTGTCCAGGCGATGACAGGGGTATATGCGGCAAGAAATGCCTTTTATGAGAGCATCATCATTAAGGATACTGGTTAAGGTGCGGGTTTCTTTTCTGGGGGTTGGGATGGTCAGCAAACCTGCGGGTTTATCTACGACTAAAAACCATTCATCTTCGTAAACAACGGGTATATTGCTTACTTTAAGCATACCTATACAATCTTCAGCATCATATCTATGGCTTTTTTGGCGCGTATGCGGACGGAATCAGAGACCTTAACTTCTTCCTTAAGTTCCTCCAGCGCCCAAAGGATCTTCTCCTGCGTAGTGCGCTTCATATTGGGGCACACCGCCCTTTCGGAAGCAGGATAGAATTCTTTGGTGGGATTATCCTGTTTAAGGCGGTATATGAGCCCGACTTCGGTCCCGATAATGAACTCCCTGGCATCGCTTTCTGCAGCAAGTTTACCCATCCTGCTGGTTGAAAGCACCGCGTCAGCCATAGATACTACTTGGGGGAGGCACTCCGGATGCACCATTACTATAGCCATAGGGTGAAACTTTTTTTCCCGTTTTATATCTTCCGGGAGTATCTTAACATGAGTAGGGCAGAAACCGTTCCAGGAGATAAGCTCCCTCCCGGTCTGTTTTGAGACGTAATCAGCCAGGTATTTATCAGGGACGAATATGATCTCCTTCTTGTCTTTAAATGCCTCAACCACCGCCACGGCATTTGTAGAGGTGCAACATACATCTAATTCGGCCTTTACCTCGGCGGAGGTATTCACATACCCTACCGCCACGGCCTTAGGGTGTTTCTTTTTCAGGGCCCTGAGGTCATCCGCGGTGATCATATTCGCCATAGGGCAACCCGCGAAAAGATCTGGCATAATAACCAATTTATGCGGGCAGAGTATAGAGGCGGTCTCCGCCATAAAATGCACCCCGCAAAAAACAATCACTTTAGCGTCCGTATTGGCCGCGATACGGCTAAGCTCCAGGGAATCCCCGTGAAAATCAGCTACGTCCTGGACTTCGGGAAGCTGATAGTTATGCGCCAGGATCACGGCATCGCGTTTTTTCTTAAGCGCCTCGATCTTCCTGGTTAAATCGTCTGAATGGTTTTTTTTCGTCATTTATATCATCCTGTCTATAATGCCTCCGCCTAAAACCTTATCTTTATCGTAGAATACTGCTGATTGCCCCGGTGTTACGGCAAACTGCGGTTCCTTGAACTTTACCCTCGCCTTATTCCCAGCGAGAGTAACTACTGCGGGTGCCTCGGAATGATTATACCTTATCCTCACCTTCAAGGCAACCTTCTTTTTTTTAAAAGGAAAAATAAGGTGCGTATCGCGGAGGGTAAATTCATCTGCATAAACATCCTCTTTTCTGCCTACTGTTATGGAGTTGGCGCGCGGGTCTATCTTTGTCACGTATACGGGATAACCCATGGCGATACCTAAACCCTCGCGCTGCCCGATAGTGTAAAAAGCTACGCCGTTATGCCGGCCGAGGATATTGCCGTCCCCATCCAGTATGGGCCCGGGGTTTGCATATTTTTTGGACCGGGCCTTTAAAAAAGAACGGTAGTCGGCATCAGGTATAAAACATATCTCCTGGCTGCCTAATTTTTCCGCCACCGGAAGCGAAAAATCCCTCGCTATTTTCCTTACCTCATCTTTAGTATATCCCCCAAGAGGGAATAATATACGCTTTAACTGGCGCTGCCCTAAACGGTATAAAAAATAAGACTGGTCCTTTTTCCTGTCTCTCCCTTTTCTTAATGAATATTTTGAATTTTTAATAATACGCGCGTAGTGCCCGGTAGCAAGATACGCGGCCCCTAAGAAGGCCGTCCTCTTTAACAAAGCATCAAATTTTATATACTGGTTGCACCGCACGCACGGATTGGGGGTCCTACCTTTTGAATATTCCAGGCAGAACTCTTTGACTACCTTCTCCTCTAAAAGCTTCTTAAAATTCAGGGCATAATGCTTTATACCTAATTTATGCGCGACCCTCTTCGCATCCTCTATCCCCCGGATACCGCAACAGGACGGCCTCCTGCCGGAAGAATCCGGAAGATTAAAGCATAATGTTATTCCGACGACTTCATAACCATCGCTCTTTAAGAGCGCCGCGGCCACCGAAGAATCAACCCCGCCGCTCATCGCCACCACCACGCGTTCTCTTTTCATAGTCCATATATTATATCAGGGACGGTTCTCACACTAAAGCAAAAAGTGTCCCCTTTTTACAGTTAGATATGCGCATTACATGCGTCTATTGTAACAGGAGGTGATAAATATGCCAAGAGAAGCCAGGCGTCTTCTGGAAAATGTGTGTTATCACATATTATCCAGAGGCAACCAGAAACAGAGAACATTTTTTAAAGAAGATGATTATCTCATGTATCTTGAATTGCTTGGAAAATATAAGGTGAAATTCAAGTTTAAGCTATATGGATTCTGCCTGATGCCAAATCATGTGCATCTAATGGTAGAGCCGCGAATACCCAAAGATATATCAAAGGCAATAGGAGGACTGAATCTCTGCTATACCCAGTGGTTTAATAGAGAATACAATAAAGTAGGACACCTTTGGCAGGATAGATTTAAAAGTTTTATAGTAGCAAAAGATCAATATCTTATTAATTGCATAAATTATATAGAGTTGAATCCCATCCGGGCTGAAATTATCCACGACCCTATGGAATACAAATGGAGTAGTTATAGGTCAAGATTGACCGGAGATAAAAGAAAGCTATTAGATAAACTAAATATTTTTTAGGGGACACTTTTCCGATTGGCGCGAGAACCGTCCCTACCATTCTAATCTTACTCCGGCCTCAATCCAGCGGCCGGGCTGCGGTATCCCCTCTATCTCCTGATATTCCACGTTCAGGATATTGGTGGCCTCTAAAAATATCTGGGAATTTTTGAGAAAACCATATGAAAGGCGGGAACTTAAAAGCAGCCACCCGCGGCGCGAAGGCCTCTTTTTATAAGTTACGCCTATGGACTGCACGCCGAAGGGAAACTTAAAAATAACGGCGTTATTTACCAGATGCTTTATATAATTAGGCCCGTACTTATAAAGATAACCCTGGTCATCCACGCGTTTATTAATGAATGAGTAGTTGGAATCAACCGATATGACAGGATTTATCCTGAACCTCAAATAATTCTCCATCCCAAATACCCCGGCTTCGCCGATATTCTCCACCTGCCACTTTGCCTGGTAGGATGAGCGTTTTACCCAATCAATAAGGTCTTCTTCCCTCCTATAAAATAGCGTAAACCCGAACGACAAACCACCCTCTTTATAATCATAACCTGCCTGGTAATTAAGCGATTTCTCCGCGGAAAGGGAGGCATTCCCGAGCGTCACGGGGTCATTGTAATAAAGTTCCGTAAAGGAAGGGACACGCGCGCTCCGGGATACCCCCGCGTGCACAAAAGAGCGGTTTGAAAGCTTATACCTGGAGTTTAGCGAACCGGAGTATATCTCGTCGAAACCTTCAAAATTGTCCATGCGCAGCGATAGCCCTAAAGACAGGCTCTCGTCCAATTCTTTGCTATCGTCAAAGAATATACTTTCATGCCTGCGCATATGCCTGCCTAAATTAGTTGAATTTATCCTCTCTTCTCCGTATTCCACCCCCGAACCTGCCCTCCCTAAAATACCGAGCTCTTTCTGCAGGTATATCTTCGGAGTATATATATCTGTGCGGTGATGGTTAAGGTAAGAACTCTTACCCTGGGTCTTATCCAGCGCGAATTTATCATAGTGCCTGCGCCATAAGAAAGAAGGCCTTATGATGAGTCCGTCTTTATCCAGATTCATCCCGGTATTTAAGAGATAAGTCTTAATCCACTCTTTTGAAGGATAATCCAGGCCGGGAGTGTAGAAATCATAAGCCCCGTACTCCTTCTCCTGATAGCCGAAATTAAGATCGATCCCCCCATCAGGAATATCAAAAGATGAATTCAAGGTAGTGGTAAATTTTTTGAAGTCGGTATCATAGCTAAAGCCATCAGACTCCTGATTTTCCAGGCTAAGCCTTACGCCCAGCCTATCGGTTTTCTCGCTTATGCTGAATAACCCGGAGAATGTGCGATGCTCCCCTCCCTTTAATTCCAGGACCGCCCCCTTATCCTCTGGTTTCTTAAGGGTGATATTTACCGCACCTCCCATTGCATCAGGCCCGAACAATGAAGAACCTGCCCCGGGAAGCACTTCAATCCTTTCTATATCCTCGCTGGTAAGCGGTATATCGCAATTATAATGGGCTGTCTGGGGGTCATTTATGCGCTCTCCGTTCAAAAGCATAAGGACCCCCTGGAAGGTGGAGCCACGCAAAGAAAAATCACTCTGTATGCCCCCTTTGGGAGAACGGCTCGCCAAGTCTAAAGGCAATAAATTGAGGGACTCGACAGGCGACCCAAAAGGCAGGCCCTTTGAATCTTCAGCGGATAAAGAAAACGGCCTTAAAAGATGGTACCTGCTTTTGGTAACGACTATCTGTTCAAGTTCTGTCCCGCAATATGCCCGGCCGAAACAAGAGGCGGCCGCGGCAACCAGAAAAAATAAACCGCCCTTTCCTGCATTTAACATGCGTTTATTATAAAAAAGGGGCGGTAATTGTCAACTAAATTATATATTAAGGTTTACAATATGCTAATTAACGCCTTTTATGTATATTAATAAGGTTTGGCGTGAGTTCGGACGCATAAGTTATGTCGATTAGCCAGGCTAATGAAATTCCCATAACTTATCTCCTCGCTTATCTGCAATGCGTCACATCCCCGGCCATTACCTTATGTATGAGGCCTGAGTCATTACGCACCAGGAGCCCTCCGTCTTCATCTATATCCACAGCATGGCCTTCGATATGCTCGTTGCTAAACGCCACCTTTATCCTCCTGCCGAGGCTCAAATTCCACTCGCGCCATTTTTCTATTATCGGGCGGCTCCCTTTCTTCTGAAATATAAGGTAATTGTCTTCTATCCTGCGCAATATCTCCTGCAATAACTCCACGCGGCTTATATCTTCGGCGGCCTGTTCTTTTAAGGATGTTGCCCCTGCAGGAAGGTTTTTCTTGTCATTGTTAACATTCAATCCTACACCCACGACTACAAAACGGCTCATATCGGTCTCGGCGTTCAACTCGGTCAATATGCCGCCTAATTTTTTATGGTGTATCAATATATCGTTCGGCCATTTTATCCGGCAGGATAAAGCCGTCTTCTCCTTTATTGCTTCACATACCCCGACCGCAGCCATCAGGGTAAGCAGGGGTGTCCGGTTAGGGGGGATATTAGGCCTTAATATTAAAGACATATATATACCTTTGTATTTCGGAGATGACCATTCCCTCCCAAGCCTCCCTCTTCCTTTTGCCTGGGACTCAGCCAGTATAATGGACCCTTCGGGAGCCCCTCCCAGGGCCAGCTTTAAAGCGCTGTCCATAGTTGAAGAGAGTGCGTCAAAATAGTATATCTTTTTCCCGATGATCCCTGTATTTAAGCGGCTGCTCACCTCCGAAGGGAATAACCTGTCGGGGCATGATACGAGCTTATAGCCAAGGTGAGGAACGGCTACGATCTCGTAACCGTGCTCTTTAAGGGCGTGGATATGTTTCCAAAGCGCCTGGCGCGTTATCCCGAGGCGATGGCTTAACTGATCGCCTGAGACATAATCCTCTTTTCTTTTTAAGAAATCGATTATCTTATCATTCATATTTATTTCTTTTCATAAAGGGGGGACATGCGGCGCAATTTATCAACTATCCCGGGCAGGTACTCCAAGAGGGAATCAATATCCTCCTTCTTTGTCCATCTGCCCAGCGTTACCCTTAATGAGCCGTGGGCTATCTCATGGGAAAGCCCTATCGCCAACAATACATGAGATGGTTCCAAAGAGGTGGAAGTGCAGGCAGAACCCGTGGACGCGGCTATCCCCAGCATATCCAGGTTAAGCAGGATAGATTCTCCTTCTATATACTTGATGGAGAAATTAACGTTATTAGGGAGCCGTTGTGTGGGGTGCCCGTTCAGGTATACTTCGGGGATCTTATCTTTTATCTCGTTGATCGTTCTGTCGCGTAATGACGCTAAAAATATGGCTTCATCTTTCATCTTCTCCCGGCATAATTCTATAGCCTTTCCTGTCCCCACAATACCGGGAGTATTATGGGTAGAGGCCCGGCGGCCATTCTCCTGGTCCCCGCCCCTCAAGAAACTCTCTAACCGCGTCCCCTTCCTTATATAGAGGGCGCCTGCGCCTTTAGGCCCGTAGAATTTATGGGCCGACAGGGATAAGAGGTCAACGTTCAGATCATTTACGTTTACAGGTATATGCCCTACCGTCTGGACCGCATCGGTATGAAAATATACCCCTTTTCCCCGCGCGATCTTACCAATCTCGGCAATGGGTTGTATCGTGCCTATCTCATTATTTGCGTGCATAACAGAGATCAACACAGTCTTGTCGGTAATAGCTTTCTTTATGTCATCGGGAGAGACCAGGCCATATTTATCAACTCCGATATAGGTAACCTTAAATCCCCTCTTTTCCAGCAGCTTGCAGGGCTCGGCTATGGCGTGGTGTTCAATCGCCGTAGTAATGATATGGTTACCCTTATCCTCCCTGGCATAGGCCGTGCCATAAACCGCGTAATTATTGGATTCCGTCCCCCCCGAAGTAAATACTATCTCTCCCGGAGCCGCCCCCAGAAATGAAGCGAGCTCATTACGCGCCTCCTCTATCGCCCCCTTTGCCTCCTGGCCAAAAGAATGGATACTGGATGGATTGCCGAACTTTTCAAAACAATACGGCTCCATCGCCTTTGAAACTTCGGGGTCGCAGGGTGCTGTAGCGGCATAATCCAAATATACCCTTTTCATCGTTTTATCACCTCATTTAAGCTGCCTGTGCGGTAACCTTGCAGATCTACAGTTATATAATTATATCCTAACTTTTTTAGTTTTTCTACTATCTCCTTATCCCGTCCGATAAGGCGCCTTATATCCTTCCTCGGCACCTCGATGCGGCATAGGCCGTTGTAGTGCCTCAACCTCACCTGGAGAAAACCGGATTTTCTTAAAAAGTTTTCTGCGCTGTTTACTCTTTCCAGAAGAGGCGCCGTTATCTTTACGCCGTAAGGGATACGGGAAGCAAGACAGGCCATAGCGGGCTTATCCCAGGTAACCAGCCCCAGTTTCCTGCTCAATGACCTGATATCGCCTTTGTTAAATCCTGCCTCTTCAAGGGGAGAACGCACCCCCGACTGTTTCCTGGCTTTGCTCCCGGGGCGGAAATCACCTCTATCCGATACACTGCTGGCATCTGCCACAAAATCCAATTTTGATTTTTTTGCAATATCCGCAAGCCTGCGGAAAAGCTCTCTTTTACAGAAATAGCAGCGTTTAATAGTGTTCGCGGTAAAATTCCTGTCTTCTAGTTCACGGGTTTTGATCAACTTATGCCTTACGTCAAGGGCGCGCGCGATCTTCCTGGATAATAACAGTTCCTCTTTGGGGTAAGTTGCCGAATAAGCGGTAACCGCGAGGATCTTGTCCTTAGGTAATACCATCGAAGCTGCCTTAAGCAATAAAGTGCTGTCTGCCCCGGCGGAAAAAGCAATCAGAACGGACCGCATACCCGAAATTATATCCCTAAGCCGCCTTTCCTTGTCTCTTAATTCCATCGTTAAAACCGCACTTCCATCGCACGCGTGGGGCATATCTTAACGCAAAGTTCGCAGGCGATGCATTTATTGTCGTAAAAAAGCACCTTGCGCGTAATAGGGTCAACTACCAGCGCCCCGGTAGGGCATATAGGGACACATGCCCCGCAATCCGTGCATTTGCTTTGATTACGGATAACATCCTGGCTTAACGGTTGTATCCTTACGCCGCATGACTGCAGATATTCCACGCCTTTTTTGAAATTATCCTCTTTACCGGTTAACTCCAGGACCATGAGCCCCTCTTCCTGCGGAGTCACGTAGGCCTTGAGGATATTAAACTGCAGGTCATACTCCTTGACCAGCTTATAAACGATCGGCTGATCAACCAAACGATGAGGAAAATGTAACACTATCCTTTTTGATGGCATCTCTATTTCTCCTTGCTAAACTATCGGCCTTTCTTTTAACGCCTTAAAAGTATACCCTGAATCCGCCTGCGGTAAGGGAGCGACCGGCTCAGTAAGAAGAAAATCCCCTTTCCTGATCCATAATTTCAGCTCCTCGGCTATATCCCGCGCCTTGGAATAACTGGAAAGGCTGCCCGTAGGCACCTGTTTCCCGCGCACTGTAATAGTGCCGGATTTTAACTGCGCGTAGTTTACTTCAGCGAGGCTGCCGGCAACCATTTGCGGGTATGCCTCGGAATAATCCACTACCTGCGTGTAAAGGTCTTCGTCACGTATTGCGGCATATTTAACTGTTTCTTCATCCAACACGGGTATTGGGACACCGATACCAACGATCAGGGTCACGCCATATCCCAGCATGCTTGTCCCTACCAGCCACTCCGGCTTCATCTGTTTCAGGTCTCCTATAACAGCAATAGTGCCCGCGGGGGCCTGCGGCGCGCCATTCTCTTTCCTTTTAACGGCGGGGTTATGCTGCGTGCCGTGCCAAGCGATATAGCCCACGCCTCCTCCTAAAAATATCTTTGTGCCGACACCCAACGTCTTATAATACGGGTCCTTTAAGAGCGGTGAGAGCTGCCCCGCGGAACAATAGTTGGCGTTCCCCAGTCTCGGCTTGAGGGCACCCATATAAGTATAGATCATCTTATCCGATAAGTTGACCGCCACATTATAATTCTGGTAGCAATTGCGGATATTGAACAGGACCGCCTCATTCAGGTTTTTGATATTCAGCAGCGTCTCCAGCTTCTTTCGGGGATAACAATCCGTGCCGTAAGCCGCAGCCTCCAATCTCACGTCGCGGCCGGATACTATATCATGGATAACATGGCCCCCACCATATTTGAATTCGCCAGGAAATACCTTATTAAGCGGATCATCATCAGGCACGGCTGTCGCGCCCAGATAAAAATCCACTGCCGCAAAACCTGTATAGGCAGGCACGTCATTTACCTTGCATGAACCTCCCCCTATCTTGATCCTCGGTTTTGAATGCCCTACATTAAAATATGCCCCGCTTGAGCACATCGGCCCGAAGGTGCCGGTAGTAACTACATCCACTTCTTGCGCGGCTTTCTTCGCGCCCTTCCTGCCGACTAAATCGATTATCTCTTCGGCGGTCACGACTACTGCCTCGCCTTTTTTTATCTTCGCGTTTATCTCTTTTATGCTCTTCACCGAAATCCCTCCTTGATACCTATATAGCGATCACTTCTTTTATCCCCGGGACCTCTTCTTTTAATACTTTCTCAACCCCCATCTTCAAGGTCATCTGGCTCATAGGGCAGCAGCCGCAGCTACCGGTAAGCTTTAATTTTACTACGCCCTCCGGGGTAATCTCCACCAATTCTACATTACCGCCGTCCGCCATCAACATGGGGCGGATCTTATCTAACGCCTGCTCTACTTTTTCTTTCATTTCCCCTCCTCCTCACTATATCCTATTGCTTGAATAGATCCGTACTCAGATACCTTTCTCCCGTATCCGGCAATATCACGACCACAAGTTTACCCTTGTTCTCCTTACGCCTTGCCACATCAAGCGCGGCAAAGATAGCGGCCCCTGACGAGATCCCTGCCAAAATACCCTCCTTCTTTGCCAGATCCTTGGCTGTAGCCAGGGCATCTTCATTAGAAACCTGGATTACCTCATCAACGATCTTTATATTCAATACTTCAGGCAGGAACCCTGCCCCGATACCCTGGATCTTGTGCGGCCCGGGTTTTCCTCCGGATAATACCGGGGAATCCTTCGGTTCAACCCCGATGACATTGAACGCGGGATTCCTGGACTTAAGGACCTCGCCTACTCCGGTAATAGTGCCTCCGGTGCCTATACCTGCTACCAGAATATCTGCTTTTCCCTCGGTATCACTCCATATTTCTTCTGCCGTGCCCTTACGGTGCGCCCCGGGATTCGCCGGGTTCCTGAACTGCTGCGGCATAAAATAACGTTTATCGCTTTTGACTAACTCTTCGGCCTTCCTCACTGCTCCCGTCATACCCTCTGAACCGGGAGTCAGGATTATCTTAACTCCGAACGCGGATAAAAGCTGGCGGCGCTCAATACTCATCGTCTCCGGCATAGTCAAAACCAGTTTATACCCCTTAACCGCGCAGACAAAAGCCAACGCGATACCCGTATTTCCGGAAGTCGGCTCTACGATCACCGTCTCCTTCCCGATCTTTCCTTCCCTCTCGGCTGCCTCTATCATACCCAGGCCTATCCTGTCTTTTACGGAAGAGCAGGGATTATAAAATTCTAACTTAGCCGCTACGGCAGCCACGCAGCCCTCGGCGATCCTGTTCAGCCGCACTAAAGGCGTATTGCCGATAAGTTCTGTGATATCGTTAGCGATCTTCATATATTCTGTTATATCTGGTATACTAACGCAGAATTCAGGTTCTTATTTTTCTTCAGTATATCTTCAAAGGTAATATTGTCAATAATACGATTGGTGCTTTCGGATACCTTGCGCCATATATCCCTGAAAACGCACCTGTTTATATCACTGCAGCCTTTGTACCCTCTGCCAACACAGGCGATCGGCTCAATAGGCCCGTCAACAAACTTGATCACCTCCCCCAGTTTTATCTCTGAAGGTTTTCTGGCTAGAAGGTAACCGCCGACCTTTCCGCGCCTGCTCTCCACAAAACCTCCTCTTTTTAAATCAAGGAGTATCTGCTCCAGGAACTTTATCGGTATATCCGCCTGTTTAGCCAGCTCATTAATAGTCACAGGTCCGCTCTGGGAGTGCGAAGCCAGGCCCAGGATCGTTTTTAAAGCGTAATCTCCTCTATAAGTTATTCTCATATGTTTTTACCCTATAATCTCTATTATAATAGTAGAGTATACCTTAAAAAAAATATTTGTCAAGTATTTTCTAACTCAATAAAATTTTGGCCCTCGCCAAAAGCTCATTCATGGATCCTTGATCATTAGGGATAACGCAACCGGCAATATCAAAATGGCCTCCGCCATTATAATACTCGGCAACAGCCGCGATATTGATCTTCCCTTTTGACCTCAGGCTGACCCTTAAAGTCCTCTTATCCTTCTCCCTGAACAGGGCCACTATCTCCACTCCCTGGATGGCGCGTATCTCATCGGCAACGGCATCTATATCCTCATCTTTGCCTTTTATGGAATCAAAATCTTTCTTCCTTATAACCGACCAGGCGAGCTTGCCCCCCTTAGCGAATTTGCATCTTGCCAGGCTTATGCCTGTTAATACCGCGCTTTCTTTGGTGCGGGACCAGAATATCATATCTACCAGCTTATAAAAATCCACACCCTTTTTTATCAGTTCCGCGCAGATCTTGAAAGTAACGGGCCTGACATTAGGAAGCCTGAACGAATTCGTCTCCACGATGACCGAGGTCAGCAGGTTTTGGGCTATATCGCTGTCTATATCCACTTTTAATCTTTTAAGGAGCATATAAACAAGCTCCCCCACCGCAGCCGCCTTATAATCCACCAGGAACAGGTTGCCGAAAGGGCGCTTGAATTCATGGTGGTCTATCTCCAGTATATCTTTTGACCTTTTAACTATATTATAGGCCCTGCCCAGGACTTCTTTATTGCTGCAATCAACGGCTATAGCAAGGTCGGCTGTTTTATCCGTATGCCTTACAATACGGTTTGCCCCGGGAAGGAACCTGTATCTTGACGGGACACCGTCAGCGCTGACCATATATACGCGCTTACCCATCTTCTCCATTGCCAGGCCCAGGGACAAAAGAGACCCTATAGAATCACCGTCGGGATTGATATGCCCGGTAATGACTATCTGTTTTGCTTTTTCGATCTTCGCTTTTACAGCCTTAAAATTGAGCTTCATCAAAAGGTTTATTTACGTTGGGCCAAATACCTGAACGCGCTTAACGCGGCCTTAGAGCCCTCGCCCGCGGCGATAATGATCTGTTTCTCGGGGAGGTCGGTAACATCCCCGGCTGCGAATATGCCGGGAATATTCGTTTCATTACGGAAATTTACTTTTATCTCATTGTATTGGTTTCTTTCTATATCCCCTGCAAACTCCGAGTTCGGTATAAGGCCTATCTCTATGAATACGCCCTGCACATCCAGCTGGCCATCTTCGCCTTCTTTTTCTATCTTTATGGCACTTACCATCTTCTCTCCCAATACGGCAGTTACCCGCGTATTATTAAAAACGGAAACTGCACTGCTCTGCGTTACCTTATCCCTCATAACAGCGTCCCCGCCCAGCGCCCCGGTAATATTGATAATATATACATGTTTGGCTATCCTGATCAATTGCAGAGCCGCGTCTAAAGCGGAGTTGCCTCCGCCGATAACCGCGACATCCCTGCCGGAGAATAAAGGCCCGTCACAGGTAGCGCAATAGGTCAGGCCTTGATTCTTGAACTCTTTCTCTCCGGGGACATTCAGCTCCTTTGACCTTTTACCTGAGGCGATAATAACGGTCGCGGCCTCATAAGAGCCTTTATCGCTCGTAACCACTATCTTATCGCCTGTTTTCTTAAGGCCTGAAACCAGTTCATTTTCCTTCAGCGCGATATTGAACTTACGCATATGCTCTTCAAATTTTGACGCAAGTTCCGGGCCAGTTATAAACTGATAACCGGTATAATTCTCTATATCACCGCTCCATGCTGCCTGGCCGCCTATATCCTTACTTATAACCAGGAACTCCATCTTCCTGCGGGCAGCGTAGACTGCCGCGGTTATGCCTGCGGGGCCGGCGCCGATAATAATCAAGTCATACATATTACTTATATCCCCAATGCTGTTTTTATTCTTTCTTTGTCAAATCCTACAATGATATCGCCTTCGATATCCAGGACAGGGACCCCCATCTGGCCGGATACGCGCATCATCTCCTCTGCAGCGGCCTGATCCCCTGAAACATTAATATCCTGAAAAACTATATTACTCTCTTTAAGAAATTGTTTAGCCCGGATACAGTATGGACAGGTGGGGGTGCTGTAAACTTTTACATTTTTAGCCATCTCTTCTCCTCTTAAAGGGTAGTTTTCAATTCCTGGAGCTGTTTTAAGTGGCCTTTCTCCTGCGCGATCACTTCGTCCACGATCTTATGGCCGTCCGCGGGGACCACCTTCTTCATCCCCTCATAGAAAGTTATAGAATCTTCTTCCGCCTTTATGCCTATACCTATCGCTTCCTGGTCGCTCTTTACTTTGGCCGCTATCTCTATACCCTTATCCTTCTGAGTAAATACGCTCCCCTCGGCAAGCGAGCTCATATAGGCGAAATATTCACCCGGATACGCCTCGGCAGGTTCATATTTTTCTATTGCCCCGAGCAACTCCTGAAAAACCTTCATATGTTCTTCCTCCTGGGACGCGAGGTAATCAAATATCTTTTTTGAATCTTCATTCCTGGATTGTTTGGACAGAGTGCCGTAAAAATCTCTCCCGTTCTTTTCGATCTGGATACCTATTTCCACTATTTCGCTTGCGGCAAATATATTCCCCATATCTTACACTCCTTTATTTTAGATGGCGCGGCGTAAGGTCAACTATATCCTCAACTTCCATAGTGATCATGTATTTTGGCTTCGGGAGAAGAATCTCGGGGTGCCTGGGATGCCCCCTCTCTTCCCGTATATTCTTCAAAAGCCTCTGCGTTAACCTGCTGGTGATCCTGGCTTCCCACGCCTTGATAATATCAGGCTTAAGCTCTCCTTCCGGGGTTATCAAGGCCTTGCCCTTAAGGCAATAACCTGTAAATTTATGTTCATCTATGGCCGTAATTGCCATGCCGGGGTCCCTCCTGAGGTTCTCGTATGTGAAACCGTGGTAAAGGTCAAGAAGATAGACCCTGCCGTTACTGGTTATGTCTATTATCCCCTTGCAGGAACTGTGGGGGAAACCGTTCCTATCCACGGTAGAGACAATAACGCACCCCTGTTTATGAAAAAACCTGATTATCGATTCACTTAATCTTTTCATATTCTTGCCGTAACAGATTATATCACAGTTATCAGTTCCTTACCGCATCAATTCCACTATTTTCTTCTCAATCAGCAGCTTATGCTTTGCCTCTTCCTGCGAGAGAAAAAGAAAAATATCCTTCGCCGCCGGAAAATCATTCATAAATTTATCATACATATCTTTTGCCTCTACTTCCTTTGATAATGCCAGCCGCAACGCCTCTATCGGTCCCATTATCCTTCTCCTTTTATCTTTTTGGCAAAATCACTGCCATATTCATAAGAACGCCTGGTATCTTCGGCATCGGGAACGTATTTTACCGATAAGCCCGGTTGGGAAATCTCCATGCCGGTGGATTTAAGGATATCTTCTATCTCCTTTACCGCTCCCCCTGCCCACCCGTGCGAACCGAATACACAGGCCTTCCTGCCCTTAAGCGCGAACGGCTTCACAAACTGTAAAAACGCGGCCATAGTAGGAAGCATGCCGTTATCATGAGTGGATGAGCCGAATAAAAACCCTCTTGCCTCAAGCATCTCTTTAGTGACCTCCGTGCGGTCTGCCGCGTTCACGTCAAAAAGCTTCACCTCAACCCCGGCATCTATCATGCCCTCCGCCATCTTCCTTGCCATCTTTTCGGTTGAGCCCCACATCGTCTCGTAGGCGATAACCACCTTAGGCCTGGTTTCATTATTCGCCCAGGAGGCATAAGCTTTTATTATCTTCATAGGGTCGCGGCGCCAGATAATACCATGGCTGGGAGCTATCATCTTAATAGGGAGGCCCGTCTTCTGTATCTCTTCCAATTTCCTGAGTATAACCGCGCTTAAAGGCCAAAGTATATTAGAGTAATATTTTGCCGCTTCATCCATAAGCGCGCATTCATCAACCTCATCGTCAAAACGCCCGGAGGTAGCGTAATGCTGGCCGAATGCGTCATTAGGCATCAATAACTGCTCCTGCGGACAATAGGTGAACATGCTGTCCGGCCAGTGGATCATCGGCGCCTCTATAAAGCTCAAGGTCCTTTTGCCTAATTCCAGGGTATCCCCTGTTTTAACCGTCTGGAACTCCCAGTCGCCGTAATAATTACGGTATAAACCCTCCTTGCACTTAGCAGTGCCCAATACCTTCGCCTTGGGGCATAATTTCATTATCGCCGGAAGCGCCCCGGAGTGGTCCGTCTCCACATGGTTTGCTATAACATAATCTATCTTTCCAACGGGCATAACCTCGCTGATATTATCTATCAACTCACCCGCGAACGGCCCGTGCACCGTATCTATAAGGACATTTTTTTCATCCGCGATAAGATAGGCGTTATATGTCGTGCCTCTTTTGGTGCTGTAAGTGTGCCCGTGAAAATTGCGCATGTTCCAATCTATGACTCCCACTGAATAAATACCGGGTAATATCTTTAAAACGGACATTATTTACCTCCTGTTCTAATACCCCTGGAACCTCTCGGTAATAATATTATCTTCTGATAAAGAGAGCTCCTCTAAAAGTATCTTTTGCATCGCCTCTACCATGGAGGGCGGGCCGCAAAGAAAAAACTTTCTTAAAGAGTAGCCGGGAACCTCATTCTTAATTACCTGGGAGTTGATCAGCCCTATGGTACATTTGAACCCTAAAGCTGGCTCGCATAGCACATGCGCCACTTTTAATCTCCGGTTCTCTTTCTGCATGGAATCAAGGTCTTCCCTGAAAATAATATCCTTTATGGAACGATTGGCGTAGACCAGCACTATATCGGTATCCAGCTTCTTATCCGTAGCATACTTGCATATGCTCCTTACCGGGGTTATTCCTATCCCGCCGGCAAGAAAAGCTACCTTCGAATAACCCTCCTGAAGGGTGAAACTCCCCATGGGATATTTTACGATCAACGGGTCTTTCTCCTTCAAATTATCCAGGGCCTTGGAGAAATCGCTCTGGGTGATCCTTTTAGTGAATTCAATGTATCCTTTTTCGGTAGGAGAGCTAGATATGGATAGATACCGCCTGCATTCCTTCTCCGTCTTTAGCGAAACGCAGAGAAACTGGCCGGACCTGTAATCTATCTCCTTTTCCGTCTTGAGACGGAAACTCTTCACATTAGGCGCCCGCTTAATGACCTCGCTGACCTTTAGTTCCAATTCATCCGGCATTACTATCCTTTCAACCCCTTTATTATCTCTCTGCAAAACGCCGGCAGGTCATAAGGGTTGCGGGAAGTAATGAGATTGCCGTCAACCACTACATCCCTATCCACATATTTGGCCCCGGCATTTATAAGATCGTCTTTTATCGCCGAAAAACCGGTTACCTTCTTCCCCTTCAGTATAGAAGCTGAAACAAGCACCCATCCTCCGTGGCATATGGCGGCTACGATCTTCCCTCTTTTGAAGATCTCATTTACGAACCTGTTGACCTCTTCATATCTCCTTAAGATATCCGGCGCATATCCTCCGGGTATGACTACGGCGTCAAAGTCATGCGCACCCGCCTTCTTAATGGATAACTCTTCTTCAGCCGGATACCCCTCCTTACTTTTATATTCTTTCTTTCCCGTGCCCACCAACACGGCCTCCATCCCTTCTTCACGAAGGCGTAAATAAGGATACCAGACCTCCAGCACCTGATACTGGTCCTCCACTAAGACCGCTACCCTCTTCATCGTTCTCCCTCCAGATCATCTATGATCTTCGCCATAATAAAATCGTTCTCTGTCAGCCCACCCGCGGCGTGCGTGGTAAGCGTAACCTTTAATTTATTGTAATTCAGGTTGAAAACAGGATGATGCCCCTGCTCTTCGGCTATCACCGAGAGCAGATCCAGGAAATATTTTGCTTCAATAAAATCCTTGAATTTTAACGTCTTGACGAGTTTCCTGTCTTCAACAAGCTCCCAGCCCCTGTATTGGGCGAGCAATATCTCTGCCTTCTCCCTGGGTAACGGAGCTACACCCCCTTCGCACGGCTTGCAATGAGAAGGTAATCCCTCCTTAACAGGCAGGTCTGGATTATTTATTACTTCCCGGAGGCTCTCCAGCGCGCCTTCATAATCAAGCGGGCTGGTAAGCTCCCCGGCAACCTGTATATACCTCAATATATCCCCTTTATCCAGGATAAACACTGCCCGCGCCAAAAGGTTAAGTTCCTTTACGAGCAATCCATAATTTATACCGAATGAAGAATATTTGTAATCGGAAAGGACGATCTCATTGGCGATCTTGTTGATCTCGCAGAATCTTTTCTGCGCGAACGGAAGGTCTTTGCTTATGCCCAGGACAACAATATCGGAAGATAAACCTGCTGCCCTCTTGTTAAACTCCTTGACCTGCAGATCACAGACAGGGGTGTCCAGCGAAGGGAAAGAGCTGATTATTTTTATCTTTCTCCCAAAATCGGATAGGCTTATCTCTTTCAAATCCCCTGAAACCACCCTGAACTCCGGGGCAGGCGCGCCTGCCGCCAAAAACCTGCCCACCAGGGTCAAAGGGGTGCCCTTAAAGAATACTTTACTCATATCTATCCCGATTTTAACCTATTTTCTCAAATTGGCTTTTGTCTACCCCGCACTCCGGACAGACCCATGTATCGGGCAGGGATGAAAAAGCTGTTCCCGCGGCGATCCCCTGAGTTGAATCTCCGACTGCCGGATCATAGATATAACCGCACACCTTGCATTTATATTTCTCCATCGCTTCTCCTTTTCTGGGACGAAATAAAAACTTGCCCCTATCTTTTTTTATACACAGGCCAATATCTTCGCGCTCTCTTTGGCCGTAAGATTTTCAACCTCATTCAGCAATAATGCCATCCGGTATTGCATCCGCGTATTGCGTCTGGTTATGCTTAACGCAAGCCGGTAGACTTTATCCCTGTAATCGTTGAATACCGTTTTTATATCAAAATCCATTGAGCAGCTCTTTGATCTTAACTTCCGCGCCCACGCGCCCCGCTGCGGATGCGCCTTTGGAGAAATTATCCTCAAAAGTTGGCGATTCTTTATCATAGAATTTACCCAGGGCTATTGGGGCGTCGGAATTATAATCCCACTCCCTGATCTTCCCTAAGGCCTGGTTAAAATCTCCGGAGTTATGTTCTTTCAATTCATACACGCGCTTGTCGTAATACTCATACATATTATAATATGTAACGCATACTTGCAATACATCAACCAACGAGAACCCTTTATGCATAATAGCTTCTTTAAATATCTTCTTCAGCAATTCAATGCCGTGGGAGGTCCCGCGCGCAAGATAGGTAGCTCCGCTTGAAAGCATAAGCTCAAGCGGATTTAAGGGTAATTCTTTTGTCCCCCCGGGAGTAGAGCGGCCGCGGAAACCCTGGGGGGAAGTCGGGGTATACTGGCCCGTAGTCAGCCCGTATACACGGTTGTTATGTATTATCATCGTAATATCAATATTTCTTTTCGCCGCGAATATCAGGTGTTCTATGCCCTCCCCGTAAGCGTCCCCGTCACCGGCAAACCCTATTACCTTGGCTTCGGGACGGGAGATCTTAATCGCTTCCGCCGGAGATACCACCCTGCCATGGAGGGAATAAAAGCTGTTTACGTTTATGTAATCCGCTATCTTGGCGTGGCAGCCGATTCCGGAAACGATAACTATATTCTCCGTAGGCAGGCCCTCCTGGGTCAATTCGCCTAATACCGTCTTGATAGCATTTAATATGGCGAAATTACCGCAACCCGGACACCAGGTATTCCGGGCGTATGTATTTAAATCCGCGGGGGTCATCTCATCAGTCTCCTTAACTCCTCCTCTAATCCATCCGGGGTAAAAGGCCTGCCGTCATATTTTAATATCTTATCTTCTGCCTTGAACCCATAATTCCTTATAAGTTTCGCGAGCTGTCCGGTGGCATTATCCTCCACGCTGATCAGCCTCTTTACGCCTGTTAACGCTTTAGCGAACTTATCCGAGGGAAAAGGCGAGAATACCAGGGGTTGAATAACTTTTAGGCCCAGCCTTTGCGCGGCTTCTACACAAACCCCCTTATTAGAACCCCAGCAAAGAAGCGCTGTCCGGGAACTCTCATCCCCATAAACTTTTACCGTCTCATACCCTTTCATATCCTTTGATAAATATTCCTCTTTACGCAGTCGCTTATCCTGCATGGCGCGCGTTATAACCGGGTCTTCAGTAGTTATGCCTGACTCATCATGCTCGTAGCTGTTGGCTTTTATTACCGCCCCCTTCTCGGGGGCGAACGCTAAAGGAGAAACCCCGTTTTCAGTATTAAGGTATCTCTTGTAAGGGGCACTCTTATTCCACAGGGGCAAACTTTCATCTTTGATGGTTTCAACAGAACTTATGTCAAAATTAAATATCCCTTCCCCTAAATTCTTATCCGTGAGGATAATAGAGGGTATCTGGTATTTCCAGGAAATATTCAATGCCACGGAGGACCAGTAATAAGCCTCTTGCGGGTCACCTGGAGCGACCACGAAACGAAGAAAATCCCCCTGCCCGGCATTTAAGGCGAAATGTAATTCTGTCTGCGACGAATAGGTCGGCAGCCCTGTCGAGGGCCCGGGCCTCTGGCCAAGAACAATCACCACAGGCAGCTCCGCCATTCCTGCGAAACTCAAACCCTCGGCCATTAAACAGAAACCCCCTCCGGATGTGCCTACTGCCACTTTTTCTCCCATATACGAGAAACCCGTAGCCATTAACATTACGCCGACCTCACTCTCCGGATGGATCACCTTCAGATTAAAATCCCCCGCGATATCAGCCAAAAAATGCAATATGGGAGAAGCCGGTGTCATAGGGTAAGCGATATAAGTGTTCAACCCGCCCCTGATAAGGCCTAAAGCCACAGCCTGGTTCCCGGAGAGCAAGGGCAGTTTTTGAAGACCGGTTACCTCCACTTTTAACAACTCTTTTGCTTCCTCAAATCCCCTATGGGCGACCTTGAGGTTCAAATCTATCTCTTTGGGGAGTTCTCTCCTTAAAATATCTTCCAGGATCTTAAAGCCTATCCCCGCGGACCGGCAAAATGCCCCGATAATACAGGTATTACGCATTATTTCTGGAGCGCCCTCCTCTTTAAGTATTCTGCCTGTCTCAATGGCTGTGCCGCAGGCGGAAACACCCTCGATCTTGACTTCTTCAGGATCATATATGAAGAAACACTCCTTTTTTAATTTATCCTTGTGCAAATTAAAAGTATCCTGGTCCAGGGCCAGAAGAAAGTCTACCCTGTCCTGATGCGTAGCTACCTTATCCCGGGATGCCCTGATAATAGAGAACGTGTGCCCGCCGCGGATTATTGAGGGATAATCCCGGTAAATATATATCCTGTAGCCGAGCTCGCTAAGGATACGGGCGATGATCACCCCGGATTTATCTATGCCGAAACCCGCCTTTCCTCCTATGAGTACCGAGAGGCCGCTTTCTTTCTCCATCTGTTACCTTCCTGACTTTCTATATAACCCCATCAATTCCGCCTTCTGAATTATATGCCCTGCTATAGCTTTCTCTAATTCCTGTTTATTCAGGCCCGGCTTTAAATCCAATTGCGCGTCCAGGGCGTACGCCTTAAAGAAATAACGGTGCGAACCCGAAGGAGGGCAGGGGCCATGGTAATCTTTACCCCCGGCGCTATTGATACCCTGCTCTCCGGGGATACTGTCTTCATCTATGCGCGGGAGCGGCGGGATATTATATACGACCCAATGCACCCATGTGCCGGTAGTGGCATCAGGATCATCCACGATCAAGGCAAGGCTCTTTGCAGAGCGCGGTATATCTTCAATGATAAACGCAGGATTAATATCCTCTCCTTCACAGGTAAATTTAACGGGGATAACCCCCTGGTCGTTAAATGCGGGGCTGGTCAACCTCATCTTTACCTCTCTGTTAACGCAAGTTAATTACCCAATAATTATCGCGGTTACCGGACACTCATCTGCCGCCTGCCTGCATTGCCCTTCGGAGTCTTGAGGGACTGTATCTATATATGCTATCGCCTTATCTCCTTCCATCCTGAACACCTGAGGGCAAGTCTGGACGCATAACCCGCAACCAATACATATATCAGCATCGATCTTCGCCTTCATGATACCTCTCCTTTAATTTACTCTTATCCGCGCTAAAAATAAAGGCAGGCGCTGACCGCGCCTGCCTTTCTACACCCTATTTCCTGCTCTTCTTTGCTTTCTTCTTACCCTTTTTAGGCCCGCACCTTCCGCAACTCATAGCCGCGCCTCCTTTGTTAACTCCTATAAACCCAATAACAAAGAGATCTCGGTAATATGCTCCTGCTCATCAAGGATGACATGCCGCAATCCGTGCTCCAATGCCTCAAACTCGTAGGGGAACGCATCCTTGTTTTCTTTTACCTTATTATATATCTGCTTATAAAAGTCTATAGCTTCCTTCTCGCCTTTAAGGTTGACTTCAAGTATCTCTTCCGTTTTACCCGCCCTGTGTGTTTCTGCCAGGCCCATGCTGGGTTCCCCTCCCAGATAAGAGCCTATCAAGCCCCTGAATATATCCTCGTGCTTCTGCTCATCGGAAGCGATCTCCTTGAGCCTACCGATAACAGTCTCGGCATTGATACCCTTTAGAAGCTCCGCGTGCGCCAGGTACTGAATGCGCGCGGCATGCTCTAATTCCAGCGCTTTATTTAACATCCCGATCAGCTCTTTCTTTATATCCGCCATTTTAAAGTACCCCCTTTTTTATTATTCTACGTTTAACTGTTTAGAACCCTGCCAAAGCCCGTGGATATTGCAATAGGAAGAGGCCAGGATCTCTCCCGGTTTCTCTGTCTTGAATTTTACAGACACTTCAGGATGCGTATATACCGTACTGGTATCCGCGCCCTGTATTGATTCTCCGTGCGAATTAAATTCAAATTTACCTACTTCATAAGGAAATTTCTCTCCCGCGGGCAGGAAATAAACCCCTATCCAGCGTATATGATGGGCAGTAGTATTCGGATGCGGTATCTCTTTGCCTACGCTTACCGCGATAGAGAAAAATTCACCTTTCTTCACCTTATCCGGAACCTCTATTACCGGGGCATGCTTCTCTTTTTTCCAATCCGCGCTTTGAAATAATCCCTTTATATCCGCCATTTCTTCCTCCCTTCTGCCGACAATTTTATTTTACTACGAACTTATGCCCTATGCAAGAAGATTGCGGAGCGCTATTTACCGAATATCTCCTTTAAATCATTCTCGGGAGTAGTTATCAGCTTCAGGCCGTAATTATCCTGGAGCACCTTTAATATGTTCGGGGTGATAAATGCCGGCGGGGTCGGGCCTATACGTATACCCTTTACGCCAAGATGTAAAAGTGTCAACAATATCGCCACCGCCTTCTGTTCAAACCATGACAATATTATGGAAAGGGGCAAGTCATTGACCCCGCAATTAAACGCTTTGGATAAAGCGGCTGCTACCTGTATCGCCGAATAAGCGTTATTGCACTGGCCCATATCCAGAAGCCGCGGGACACCCTCTATCTCTCCAAAATCAAGCTTATTGAACCTGTATTTACCGCAGGCTAGGGTCAATATAACACAATCTTCAGGCACCCTTTCGGCGAATTCCGTGTAATAGTTGCGCCCGGGCTTCGCGCCGTCGCATCCGCCGATAAGGAAAAAACGCCTGATCTTTCCTGCTTTTACCGCATTAACTATCTTATCGGCAAGGCCCAGGATAGCCGTATGGTGAAAACCCGTCATTATTTTCTTGCCCGCTGTTTTAGATAAAGGCGGGAGTGAACGTGCCTTTTCTATCAACGGGCTGAAATCCCTGCCTTTGATATGGGCGGCCCCGGGTATCCCTGTGATACCGACGGTAAATAACCTCTCTAAATAAGAATTATCAGGCGGTATCAAAACGCAGTTAGTGGTAGCAAGTATCGCTCCGCTGAAGGCATTGAACTCCTTCTTCTGCTCCTGCCAGGCGCCCCCGTAATTACCAGCCAGATGTTTGAATTTTTTCAATTCAGGATACCCGTGCGCGGGCAGCATCTCGCTATGGGTATATATATTAATCCCTGTGCCTTCGGTCTGTTTCAGTAATTCATACAAATCCAACAGATCATGCCCCGTGACAAGTATCCCCGGGCCGGGCCTTGTCCCGGTATCAACCTCTGTCGGCACAGGGTTGGCGAACCTCGCGGTATGCGCTTTATCTAATATCTCCATAACCCTTAAATTCATCTCCCCGCACCTTAAAATAAGCTCTAGGTACTGGCCAAGGTCAAAGCTGACATTAGTTATAGTCTTAAACAGCGCCTCATGCATAAAGGCGTCTACTTCTTCATCTTTGGCCCCTAATTCCCTGGCATGAAAAGCATAAGCAGCCATACCTTTTAAGCCGAACAGGAGGATATCCTGCAAGCTCTGTATATCCCCGTTTTTACCACACACTCCTATATTAGTGCATCCGCTGCCCCCCGCGGTCTGTTCGCATTGATAACAAAACATCATTTGCCTCCTTTTAGCCGCTTCCACTTCTCTTCACCGATACAATCCCGCGCTGCTTTACACCAATCCGCGCAAGAAGGCACCCTGTAGCGGCTGGATAGCCCCTTGCATTTAGGGCATCTTACCCTTATCTCATCCGAAAATATCTCTATCAGGTATCCGCAGCCAGGGCACCTTATCGTCTCTACCTTTATATTCCTGTTATCCTGGCCCGGGCATTTATTTATCATTACGGGCCCCCTATTTCAATAAAGAAGCTATGGTTATAGGACTTAACTCGTTAAGCATATGCCCTTCTATATTTTTTATCTTTCTCCTTAAAACGCAGCTCTTCATATTGGGACAAGGAAGTTTTTTTAAAAAACACTCATTCAGGGCCAGCGGCCCCTGGAATATCCTGATCAGGCCCAGCAAAAATATTTTATTTGGCGCAACTATCAATGAAAACCCTCCACCCTTGCCTTTATGGGACCTTAAGACCTTCTTTTTGTTTAATCTCTGCAGTATCTTCCTGAGGAAAGGGCGCGGCACCTTTAATTCTCTTACCAATTCCGCCGCGGGGACTATATCTTTACTGCTGGATGCGATAAAAGATAACGCCCTTACGGCATAATCCGTATCCCTGGTTATTAATTTCATTATGCTGTTTATCCTATTAAACGGTTAAGGTGAAACGAAGGGGCAGTTTAACGTCGTGCCCAGGACAACCTACTGCAACCCTCTTTACAATGCGCTACCGGACGCAGCATATATCTGACTGTTACGCCCATGCCGCCCTCCTTTCGTTATAGGTAATGATACCACAATAGTATCATTTGTCAAGAAAAAAATTCATTATCTTTATTTAAGGAATATGTTGCTTAAATAGCCTATTAACACGACCTGGGGGACAACAACCACAGGAAGCCATAAAGCGGTCCGTTTGCCGACATTAGCCCAAAGGAGCCCTATCTCGGTATAATCCGTAGCCACCCCTGCCATTAAGAATACGAAACTATTGCCTAAAGCCCCTGTCTGCCTGTATATCTCAAAAGCCAGAGGGGATGACCCCTCGGAGCAAACCTCTATTGCCGTAGCCAAAGCAAGCGTCACCAGTAAACCTAAAAACGTCGGGCCCATAAACCTGTGGAAGAAATGGGTTGGTATATACGCTCCCGCTATACTGGCAATAAGCATGCCTATGATTATCCACCAGAGGATCATATCCGAAAGCGCAACCGCCCCCCTGATAACCCCCTTCAGATCGGCCGACAACCCAAAGAGGCTAAACCTGTAATTCTTCATCCTTGCCTTTATATCACTCAAAACAGAAAAATCACGGGATACCTCCACGCTATTTTTGTTCCTTTCGATCAGCCCTTTTTTGTCCAGGAAGATGAATATAAATCCCGTGTTTACGGCAATGGCCAGCGCTGCAATAACGATGAATAAACCCTTTAGTCCAAAGAAAGCGACCAGCATCATCGTTATCGGTATATTCGCCCAGGGGCTAGCCAGAAGAAAACTCACCACGCTGGGGTTAGAAGCGCCCTTCTTATGTAATTGCATTGATAACGCGAGTATCCCATGGCTGCAGGCGCTCATCAAAAACCCCAATAGCACCGCGTTAAATATGGTAAGCGGGGACCTGCGGGAAAGGACCTTGGATATATACTCCCGGGGTATATAATGATCAATCACCCCTCCCAGGAAGAGCCCCAGCAAGACAGCCCACCAGATGACTTTAAGGTACGATATGAATGCCTGCCGGAAAGGAACAAGGGAAGAGATAAATAAAGAAGCCAATAACAATAGGATTGAAAGGCAGCTGACTATGAAAAGGCGGTTCTTGAAAATATTTTTCTTTGCCGTAGAACAACATGCCGCGTGATCTTTTGCCATCACCTGCTCCAGATAAACCATACAAAAAGATAAGCCGTAACCACAGCCGCTAAAGTAAAAGGCACCCCTATCTTTAAGAAATCTTTGAATCTGGCTTCGTAGCCTTCTTTTTTGAGCAGCCCGCAGGCAACTATATTTGCCGATGCCCCTATGGGCGTGATATTCCCCCCGAGGCTGGCTCCGATCAGTAGCCCAAAGAGGAATAAAGACGGGTTTATATTCAGTTTGGCAGACATGGAGACCGCAACCGGAAGCATGGCCGCCAGGAAAGGGACATTATCTATGAAGGCGGAAAGCACCATCGCGACAAAAACAAGCAGGGTATAGCCCAGGAATATATTCTGGCCTATCATACCC
>JBAZEH010000002.1:0-89876 GCA_041653955.1 Candidatus Omnitrophota bacterium
ATTTGTTTTTAAGGTGTAAAGAGAGCTTTAGCGAGGACGCACGCCGCGAACCTGTATTTTTTTATTGTTGTAGAGCGGCGAGCCACGCCGCACACGCATTGCATTAGCTCGAAGCGAGCGGCCCAGCGAGCGCCGTTGCACGCTCAATGTGGGAGCGCCCCCCAGGGCGCGGTGCATTTAAGCTGTTTCCTTAGAGACCGGCTTTACCCCACCCTTAGAGACAAAAACGACAAAAGGCGGGGCAGAGCGTAGTCATAGCGGGAGAGGTTGTTTCCTGACTTCGTACTTGTTTCTGATAGTTACCTAACAAATACCCTATTTTCTCCTATTTGTTAGGTAATTTTTTTGTAAAATAATTTACACTACATTTTTAATTTTATGTTATAATGTAGTGTAAAGGAGAAAAGCTATGAAAGTATTACAAGGAATTCTATCCGAAAGTAAAGATTACTACCTTCAGGCAAGAGAGAAGATTAAGAAAAAGCTTGCCAACCTGCCAAAAGGCAGCGTAAAAGAGAGGATAATAGCCAAAAAAAAATATTATTATCTCCAACAGAGAGTCGGTAAGAAAGTAGTCCATAAATATTTAGGAAAGAGAAGGCCGGAAGAAGTCATGAAACAGATAAAAGAACGCAAGGCGCTGGGAGTTGAATTAAGAAAGGTCAACGAGGCATTAAGGATTATTAAGCGCTCGGAAGGCAGAAGGCATGGTTGATCTTATTGGGAAAATTCTCAAGGTATTTGCTGATAATAATCTTTTTGAAGAGGGAGTTGAGCTGATCGGCAGCTGGTGCTTTAAGTTATACCAAAAGCATCTTGGGGTAGTAAATTTTCCTCTGCGGACTCCGGATATCGATTTCCTGATACCCACTCCTTTTCAAGGCAAAGAACATGCAGATTTTATAAAACAATTAGAAGCCCTGGGCTTCGATATAGACTTCAAAAGCGATGGTTCGCTATATTTGTGGAATGCGGAATTAAAGATTGAGTTTATTACTGCTGAAAAGGGTAAGGGTACTGATAAAGCTATTAAGGTTAATAAGCTCGGCGTTAACGCTATTCCTTTAAGGCATGTTGGATTACTCCTCGATAAGCCAATAATGATTACTGATAACGGAAAGAAGATTCGGGTTCCGGAGCCCAGCCGTTTCTGCCTTCATAAGCTTATTATCGCCTCCCGGAGAAGGAAACTGGATAAAAGTTTAAAAGACCTGCAACAGGCAATTTATACCTCTACAATTGTTGATAAGAAAGAAATACAAGAATTATTCCGGATCTTGCCGCAGAAATGGGGTCAGGCTATACTGAGGATGTTAGATAAGGCTAAGGTGGAATTCCCCTCGATGGGTGCAGAGATAGATGGATTATCGCTTACACTACAAAATGTCGTAAAATTAAAAATGTAGTGTAGCGCTGTCTGAAGCGAGGACGCACGCCGCGACCCTGGATTTTTTTATTGTTTTAGAGCGGCGAGCCACGCCGAACACGCATTGCATTAGCTGGAAGCGAGCGCCATTGCACGCTCAATACGGGAGCGCCCTCCCTAAAGGGACTTCCTCGCCCTGCGGGCTCGGTCGCCCAGGGCGCGGTGCATTTAAGCTGTTTCCTTAGAGATTAGTTTGGATTAAAAATAGAAACGTCCTTACCTATAAGATGTCACCTACCTAAGATGTCACTTTTAGTCAAAGACAGGGTTTCCTCTACTCTTATACGCATGGCTGTTCCGATGTTAGCCGGGACATTTGCCATGAATGCGTATCATTTGGTAGATACATGGTTTGTATCGCGGTTGGGTACCAATGCCTTGGCGGCAATGTCATTCACGTTCCCGGTTGTCATGCTTCTTGGTTTTATTATGCGCGGGTTGGGGACCGGGGCTATGACAGTAGTGGCGCATGCCTTAGGCAGGGGGAAACAGAAGACCGCTGCGCGCATTACTACGCATGCGGCTTTTTTGTCTTCAAGCGTAGCCTTGGTTTTAACGGCAACCGGGCTCTTGACGATCAAGCCGCTCTTTATGCGTTTGGGTGCAGAAGGGCATGTTTTTGCGTTGACGCAGCAATATATGTCGATTTGGTATTATGGGCTGGTTTTCAGGGTCTTACATATGATGTTCGCCGATATCATTATCGGTACCGGCCACACTAAGGCAGTAAGCTTTCTTATGGTTTTTGGCACCATGTTAAATTTTATTCTTGACCCTATTATGATTTTCGGGTTATGGGGGTTTCCGAGAATGGGGATAAGAGGAGCGGCGCTGGCTACAGTTGTTTCCGAAACTCTCATATTGGTCGCGGCATTCCTGTTTATCCATAGAAGGTATAACTTAATCGTTTTTACTTCGCATTCGCTTGGCCGTATCGTTGCCTCCTGGCGCAGGATCCTGTATATCGGTGTCCCTACTACGTTAAGTTCTGTCTTGGTTCCGTTATCTGCGATGATCGTAATTAAGATAGTCTCGGGGTTTGGCGAGGCTGCGGTTGCTGCTGTAGGGGTTGCAAGCCGTATCGAGATGTTTGCATTCATGGTCCCTATGACCGTAGGGATGTCCTTAGTTCCGTTTGTTGCCCAGAATTACGGGGCAAAGCGTTTTGACCGGATAAAAGCTGTGCGTAAAGGTACAATGCTTTTTGCGCTCAGCTTCGGTTTTATTATTGCGGTAGTTTTCTTGGTTATCGCGCGGCCCCTGGGCAGATTGTTTTCTTCCGATCCCGATGTAATCAATATCCTGGTACGCTATATTTACATTACTTGTTTTGGCTATGGATTCCTGGAAGTGCATCGTTATGCTACTTTCTATTTTACCGGGATACATAAACCGCTTTTTTCCGCTTCTCTGACCGCGATCCGCGTGGTTATTTTGATGATACCCCTGGTGTATTTCGGCGCGAGGCTCTTCGGCATCAACGGCATTTTCTGGGGCAGGTTGCTTACAGATATACTTTCTGCTATTATAGGGATTATATGGACAGGCAGGATCATTAAGAAAATCGCCTATAATCCTTTGCTAATGTAAGGAGGGCCTTAAAACAATGGAGAATCCAGGAGAGAATAAACCGGTAGGCTGTGTTTTTCATTGGGGTTTTGAATGGAAGACAAAATTAACTATTTTTGGTTTGCCTTTGGTGCATATCGCAGTGGGGCGTAATCGTTCAACCGGGAAACTGTTAGTAGCTAAAGGCATAATAGCTATCGGCCAGTTTGCTGTTGGTTTTGTTGCCATTGCCCAGTTCGGATTAGGGCTGTTTTTGGGTTTAGGCCAGTTCGCTGCCGGATCATTCGCAGTCGCACAATTTGCCTTAGGACTTTATTTCGGTTTAGGCCAGTTCGCTACTGGCTTTATCTGTATTGCCCAGTTTGGGCTAGGCCAGTATGTGCTCGCCCAGATCGGTTATGGTAAATATATCTGGTCGATGGCCGCGAAGGATCCGCAGGCGCTCGAATATTTCAGGAGTTTATTATGAATTGGGGGCGCAAAGATATCTTTAGCGGTTTATCCATTCCTTTGACGGTATTATCCCTGGCAATCTTTGCCCATGCGGCAGGGTTTGAAGCGGGGTCCCCAGCCCCGTATTTTAAAGTTATATCAGGGGGTAATGAAGAATTGGAGTTAAAAGACATAAAAGGGAAAGTAGCGGTTATATTCTACGAAACAAAGGATACGGTAGAACAGAACCGCCGCTTAAAGGATGAACTCGATAGGTTCTATGATATGCAGCCTGGCCGTATAAAAAGGCTGATACTAAGAGTCCCCGTTATAAATTGTAAGGGAGTAATCTTTTCCGACGCATGGAAAAATAACCTTAGGGAGAGTTCCAAGAAAGAAGGTATAACCATATATGGAGATTGGGACGGGAAGATGTTTTTTTCTTATGGGATCAAAGATAAAGAAAGTAACCTGATCATAATTGGCACAGACGGGATAGTGAAGTACTGCTCTGCGGGGATAGTAGAAGAAAAAGATTTTGACAAGATCAAGGATCTATTAGCTGCCGAGTCCGGGCTATAAGCTTGCCTGGAATGGCCAGGCAGGGGTAAAAGTAGCCTTGTTAAGCCGAAGTGAAGGGCCGGATTCCCTTGCGTTTATTCTTGACTTCATCTTTTTTTGGGCATATAATTTTATTGTTGCAAAAGACAGACCCAGAAGCCTTTTTAAGAAAAAGATAGGTTAGGGTGGGGTCATATGGATGAAGGACAACATAAGATTTCACAAGTCAATTGTTTATGCGTAAACAAAAGGCGAGTGAAATTTTTTATTTTTAGGGTATCTTTTTTATAAAAGGAGGGAGAAATGAGGGCGTATTGCGCTGAATTTTTTGGAACATTCTGGTTAGTTTTAGGGGGCTGCGGAAGCGCGGTTCTCGCTGCGGCATTCCCGGGTTTAGGCATAGGGTTGCTTGGTGTTGCCCTTGCGTTCGGTTTAACAGTATTAACCATGGCGTATGCTATCGGGCATATTTCAGGATGCCATCTTAATCCGGCAGTTTCCATAGGATTATGGGCTGGCGGGCGTTTCCCGGCAAAAAAGTTGGCGCCTTATATCATTGCCCAGGTCCTTGGCGGTATTGTTGCCGGAGGCGTTCTTTATGTTATCGCTACCGGTAAGGCCGGTTTTAGCCTTGCTGCGGGCTTTGCCTCTAATGGTTATGGGGCACATTCTCCGGGTGGTTATTCATTGCTGGCAGCGCTAGTTACAGAGATAGTTATGACTATGGCCTTTTTGGTTATTATTATGGGCGCTACCGATAAGCGGGCGCCGCAAGGCTTTGCCCCGATTGCTATTGGTCTGGGATTGACTTTGATCCATTTAATCAGCATACCTGTTACCAATACATCGGTAAACCCGGCACGCAGCACCGGTGTTGCGCTATTTGTCGGGGATTGGGCGGTTGCTCAACTTTGGCTATTCTGGGTGGCTCCGATAGTTGGGGCTTTGATCGGCGCGGCAATATATCGTTTCGTAGGCCAGAAAGCAGAATAATTAATTAGAGAGGAGGAGCGAGATGAAGAAGATATTGTTTTTGGGGATTATTGTTTGTTTAGGTTGCGGCATGTTTTTGGCCACCGGTTGCGCTAAAAAGGCTGCTTCGGCCAGCGAAGCAATCCAGAATTCCAAAACGCTTAAGACCGTTCAAGAACAGGCCGATTATCTAATTAGCCAGGCCCAGGCATTCTATAATTCTAAGGAATTTCAACAGGCTATTCAGGCCGCTCAGTATGTATTAGCTAATTTAGACAAAAACTCCCAGCCTGCTAAGGATCTGATTGAAAAGGCAAAGGCCCAGCTGCAAGCTATTGCCCAGCAAACAGTGGGAGATGTAAAGAGTAAGATTTTTGGTAATTAGTAATTCTTAGCGTAACTGGGTTAGCGCCCGGTTCTATGAGTTGGGCAGATTTTAACATTGCCAGTGACAATGAAGTTGTTCTGCCTGCTTTAACTCGCTGCATATTAATTATTTAGAATAAATCCCCGATAGAGAAGATCTTTCGGGGATTTATTTATCTCTTGATTCCCTTTGGCCCTATCCCCTAAAACTGAACAGTTTACAAGTTGAGTCTACCGGTGTATGATATAAGTAAGGGAGGCATAAAATATGGCAAAGCACATGTTCATGGGAGAGAAAATGAATATTGTAAAAGAGAAGTTAAATATCTGTCTTGTTCTTTCCGTTTTTATGGTAATTTTTTTAATAGGAGGGTGCTCAACGATGAAAACGCCTAAATCCGGTTTTTTGGAGGATTATTCGGAATTTCAAGTTGACCCTAAAGATAAAAGCCTTCTATGGTATGAGAAGAAAGGGGTTGATTGGAAACGTTTTAAAAAGCTGATGATTGACCCCGTGGTAGTTTATTTCCATCCTGACGCGCTTAACCGCGCGATCCAGCCGGAAGAGCTGGAGAAACTGACCGGGTATTTTAGAGAGACTGTTATCAATGAGGTTAAGGATGAATATCCGGTTACGGATACCCCGGGGGCCGATGTTTTAAGGATACGCACGGCGATTACAGATGTAATTCCGGTAAAACCGGTTACGAATATACTGTCTGTTGCGGCTATTGGTATCCCGTTAGATATGGGTGGGGCTGCTATAGAAGCGGAGTTCCTGGATTCTGAGACCGGTGAACGTTTGGGGGCAGTTGTGGATATGAAGTTAGGCACGCCTTTAGATTTTAGCGGTTTAACTTCATTAGGCCATACCAAGACAGCTTTTCGGCAGTGGGCAAAGCAGCTAAAACAGGCGCTTGCTGAGCCGTAAATAAAAAAGGAGCCGGAATGAGGAATATGAAATTATTTTTAGCGCTTATATTTATTTTTATTTTTGCGAAGGCGTTTGGCGCGGAGAAGAAAACTGTTCCTGATGATGCGCGCTGGAAGGAGATAACCGCCGATATCGAGCAATACGCCCAAAAAGGGATGAAGGAGCTTGGGATCCCCGGCATGGCCGTGGGTATAGTGCAAGGGGACAAGGCCATTTATACAAAAGGTTTCGGAGTAAAGGCCGCAGGAACCAAAAGCGCGGTTACAACCGATACGATCTTTCAGATAGGCTCAACATCCAAGGCATTTACCGCCTGCGTGGCAGGAATGATGCAGGATGAAGGCCTTTTTAACTGGGAGGATCCTGTTATCAACTATCTGCCTGATTTTATAATGTATGACCCATGGGTTACGCGGGAGTTTAAGGTATGGGATATGATGGCTCAACATAGCGGGCTTCCAGGTTATTCAGCTGATTTCTTGTCTTCCTGCGGGTTTGACCGCGGCCAGATCATACGCGCGATCCGATACATCAAACCTGTAACTAGTTTCCGCGCGCAATACGCTTATCAAAATAATATGTTTCTGGCAGTCGCGGCGCTTGAGGAGAAATTAAGCGGTAAAAGCTGGGAGGAGAATGTCAGGGAGCGGATATTTAAGCCTTTGGGGATGGAGAGTTCTACCATGGATTTAGAGTCCTTTCGTAACGCTAAAGATGCGGCTTCCCTGCACGTAAAAGTAAAAGATGAGGTCGTAGCAGTCCCTATGGATTGGAGATATATGCGCTGGGTTTATACTTACGCCCCGGCTGGAGGCATCAATTCCAATATAACGGATATGGTAAAGTGGCTTAAGTTCCAGATAAACGGGGGGGCGCTTGACGGAAAGCAGTTGGTGAGCAAGGAGAATATGCAATTCTTGCAAACCCCTAAGACCATATTAGGCCCGGTAAGTGACGGCCATCAGGCATATTATTGCCAGGGGTGGCTGTATATGGAGCATGATCCTTATCCTGTGATCTGGCATAATGGCGGGACAACAGGGATGAAGACCATGATTGCTTTTGTGCCGCAGGCAAAGGTAGGGATTGTAGTGCTTTCTAACCTTATTACGGGGTTTCCCGAAGATTTGGCCTTCAGGTTTTTTAACGGCTATTTCGGATTGGAATTAAAGGATAATATCGCTAAGATGAAGGAGCAGGAGCAAAAGGCAGTAGATGAGGAAGCGGCAAAGATACCCAAAGCCCCAAAACAGCCATGCGCAGCGCTTCCCCTTGAGCAGTATGCCGGAGAATATGAGAATGATGTTTATGGAAAGATAGATGTAGCGGCAGAAGATAAGGGTTTATTGATCATGATCGGCCCCCTTAAAACAGAATTAAGGCTGGCTCATTTTGATAAAAATGATTTTCAGGGGATTTTCCCGGATCTGGATATTACAGAAACACCCACTTTTGTAAGATTTGATGTTGAGCCGGATATGAGTATCGCAGGGTTGACTATTGAGGCGATAAATGAGGATGGTTGCGGGGTATTCCGGAAAGTAAAGCCCAAGGAATAATAATATAGCGGAGAGTCAGGATCTGTTTAACTAAGAAAGGGGCCTCATGTTAAGAGTTCGCAGCGAAGGTTTGATCCTTCAGAGTTCACAGAATGAGTTTGAGGACCAGGCAGTATTAAACCCCGCCTGCATTGAAAAAGACGGCGCCACGCATATGTTTTACCGGGCCGTAAGGAAGGCGGATATGGTTTCATCCATCGGTTACTGCCGGCTGGTGGGCAATAAAGTCGTCGCGCGTTCAGAAAAACCCGTGCTTTTCCCCGAATATGACTATGAGATAAAGGGCGTGGAAGACCCGCGCATCGTCTTTCTTGAAGGCACCTACTACCTTTTTTATACGGTTTACGACGGCACCAACGCCCTTTTTGCCTATGCTACCAGCACTGACCTTGTCAATTTTCAGAAACACGGGATCATATCGCCTCGTTTTACCTATGCTGAAGCAGGGAGGTTGTTTGGCGGCTCACCCATAAAGATCAGGGAAAAATATTTTTTCTTTGAATCATATATAAAAGACCGGCAGGGAGGAGATATTCTGCTGTGGGAAAAGGACGCGTTCATCTTCCCGAAGAAAATAAATAATAAATTCGCCCTCATCCACCGGGTGCTGCCGGGGATACAGGTGATATATTTTGATGATTTTAAAGAACTCACCGATGACTATTGGAGGGAGTATTTTAAAGATATGGGGCGTTATGTGATGCTTGACCCAGAATACAGGTTTGAGAGCCGCAATATCGGCGGCGGTTGCCCTCCTATAGAAACAGCGGAAGGCTGGCTTTTGATCTATCACGCGGTTGAGGATTCCCGCGCGGGCAGGATATACCATGCCGCGGCCGCCCTGTTTGATCTTGATGACCCGGTAAAAGTAATCGCGCGCATGAAGAAACCATTATTTTCTCCCGGGCAGAAGTGGGAAAAAGAGGGAGATGTAAACAATGTGGTGTTCCCCACGGGCACCGCGATGAAAGACGGCAGGCTATATATTTATTACGGCGCGGCAGATAAGCGCATAGCCGCGAAATCCGTGGATATGGGGGAGCTGTTGAAGGAACTTAAAAAGAAGAGGAATGCAGTGCAAAGATGAATGAAGCTATAAAGATCGTATATGTTTCTACATTTCCTACAAGGGAGTGCGGTATAGCCACCTTTACCGCGGACCTTACGGCCGCGATGGATGACCTGCTTGAGCCTGCCATTGAATCAAGGGTAGCCGCTATCAACCTTGACGATGTATCGCGTTACCGCTATTCAAATAAAGTTATTTTTCAGATAAATCAGTACTCTGAACAGGAGTATATTGATACCGCCAGGAATATTAACGGAATGGGGAGGGTCAAGCTTGTTAATATCCAGCATGAATTCGGCATATTCGCCGGTGAATACGGCTCATATATCCTTTCTTTCCTGGAAGAGCTTAAGAAGCCCTCGGTGCTGACGTTCCACAGCGTTTTGCCTTCTCCCGATGCCAAACTCAAGGCAATAGTGCGTTCAATAGCGGAGAAAACAAGCGGGTTAGTAACAATGTCTTATCTTTCAAAAGATATCCTTGTCCGTGAATATGGGGTAGCTGAAGAAAAGATCTCAATGATCCCTCACGGTATCCATCCTATGCCTTATACCTCCAGCGTAAAACCTAAATCTACCCTGGGTTTTTCAAAAAAGGTGATATTTTTGACGTTTGGATTGCTAAGCAGGGGGAAGGGCATTGAGTATGTCATAGAGGCGCTGCCCGAGGTTGTCAAGGCCCACCCGGATATTTTATATATAGTCCTTGGGGTTACCCATCCTAATGTCCTGAAAGAAGAAGGTGAAACTTACCGTAACTCCCTGATCCGGAAGGTCCATGACCTTAAACTTTCTTCCCACGTGAACTTTTATAATGAGTATGTTTCCGTGGACAGGCTCCTTCATTTTTTAAAGGCAGCGGATATATATATCTCAACCTCTCTTGACCCTAACCAGGCTGTTTCAGGGACATTCTCTTACGCGCTGGGTTCGGGGAGGCCGGTAGTTTCTACTCCTTTTGCGCAGGCAAGGGAGCTTCTTACTCCGGAGACGGGCATATTAGTTAACTTCAGGGATTCGGGTTCTTACGCTAAAGCCATCATAAGGCTTTTGGAGGACCCTTCCTTAAGAGAGCAGTTTGGAAAGAACGCGTATTTCAGGACCCGCAATATGACATGGGAGAATGTCGCCCTTGAGTATTCAAAATTATTTTCAAGATATTCAAATGATATAGCCGAAGTAAGCGAACGCAAAAAGATCCCCCGCGTTAACCTTAGCCATATATTCCGCTTAACGGACGACTTTGGGGTCATACAGTTTGCCAGGTTCTCTTTGCCGGATATATCTTCTGGTTACACACTTGATGATAACGCGCGCGCCCTTATAGCCGTCTGTTTATATTATGGCGAACTGGGAGGGGCGCTTAAGGCGGCTTATCCCGATAAGCAAAAAAGCGAACTGTTAAAGCGCGTAGAGATATATTTACGTTTCATTGAGTTTGTTTTAGGAGCGGATTGCATGTTTTGCAATTATGTAAAGCCCGACAGGTCAATAGATATTGAGCTTAATAAGAAGGATAATCTTGATGATGCTAACGGCCGCGCCCTTTGGGCATTGGCGGTTGTTTCTGCCTCTGGTTACCTGCCGGAGAGCGCGAGGGATAAGGCCTTGTCTTTATTAAAGAAAAGGATAAAATTGTATAAGATGTTTGAGTCCCCCAGGGCAACCGCTTTTTATGCCAAGGGGATATGTATACTTCTAAAGAAGATAAAGGAGATAGAAGGCAGGGACCTGAAGGAGTTGTTGATCACTCACTGTGACAGGCTGTTATCTCTTTACCGGGGGGTATCTTCCGAGGAGTGGCAGTGGTTTGAGAATTACCTGACTTACTCCAATGCTGTCTTGCCGGAGGCCCTCATCCTGGGGCATGAGCGTACAGGCAACAGCGAATACCTGGATATAGGTATTAAGACGCTGGATTTCCTGATAAGTAAAACCTTTATCGGCGGGATATATATGCCGATAGGCCAGGATGGCTGGCATCATAAGATCGGAGAGCGCCGCTATTTTGACCAGCAGCCCGAGGATGTGTCGGCGATGGTTTGCGCCCTTGCCACGGCGTATTCAATAACCGGGAAAGAGCATTATAAAAAACTTATGCATGAGGCATTTAACTGGTTTTTAGGGGATAACAGCCTGAAACAGGTTGTTTATGACAGGTCTACAGGAGGATGTTATGACGGCGTAGGAAGCGGGCATATTAACCTTAACCAGGGTGCCGAATCTACTACATCTTATCTCATAGCGAGGCTTGCCATAATGGGGGTAAAGGATATTCGTCAATGAACCCGTTAACCGCGCGCGGAACCCGCGCTTTTTAATTTAAGGAGCGATCGATGCAGGTAAAAGAAATAATGTCAAAAGAGGTTATTTCTGTAAAACGCTCTACCAAGTTAAAGGAACTTTTAGAGATATTCAAGAATTTCCATATATTCCCTCTTGTGCCGGTTATAGAAGAGAACAGGCGCCTCGTGGGGGTTGTATCTTTTCGTAATATAATAGATACATTCCAGTCTTACAGGCCGAATGTGCTGAAATTGATACCTTTCCTGGATGAAGAAGAACAGGATATATTCAAGATGGATATTAATGAGGATATGGGTAATTTAGTCGCCGTTGAAGATATTATGGAGCATGAATATATCAGTATCCGGGAGGATGTTTCGCTGGAGGAGGCCTATAATCTGATGAAATTGCACCTGAAAGAAGAGCTCCCCGTTATCGATAAGGCGGGCAGATTGGCGGGGAGGATCGGTATATTTGATATTATAGGAGTAGTCTTCCGCGAGAAAGGGATCATCAAGTGAGTAATACTATCTTAGGGCTTGGTTTTATTTTGATCGCGGGCTTATTATCCGCTAAGGTAATAAAAAAGATCGGGTTTCCCGCGGTAACCGCCTATCTTTTATTAGGCATATTTATAGGGCCGTCGGTATTAAAGCTGGTGCCGGTAGGGATCCTCAATGCCTCGGGATTGATCTCAAATATTGTTTTGGGGATAATCGCTTTTGGTATCGGCCAGAATTTTTCGCGGTATCATTTGCGCCGCATAGGAAGGTCAGTGTTATGGATCTCGGTCCTGGAGGCCTGCGGGGCGTGGATACTGGTTACCTCGGTATTTTATTTTCTTTTACAGCAGCCGTTCTATTTATCACTGCTTTTCGGGTCAATTGCTTCAGCGACCGCCCCTGCCGCGACCGTAATGGTAATAAGAGAATACCGGTCAAAAGGCAATTTTACAGATACGCTTTTAGGGGTAGTGGCGATAGATGATGCCTGGTGCCTCATCATATTTGCTATTTCGCTGGCCATATCGCAGGCGATCTACGCGCATACGGTGGCGACCTCTTTTCTGGTAAATGTATTTTTACAAACGCTTCTAAGTATATTTGGCGCGTTTGCGCTGGGCGCTCTATCAGCGTTATTCCTGTCTATACTTTATAGATTTGTGCGCACACCGACAGAGCTGCTTATACTTACTTTGGGCCTGGTGCTGCTGAATATCGGTATTGCCACCTGGTTAAATCTGTCTGTTCTTTTGGCCAGCATGTTTTTAGGCGCGGTATTGGTTAATTTGAACCGGTACTCCTTTAAGTTCTTTGACAGCTTAAAGATGATAGATTCCCCGTTATTCCTGCTCTTTTTCGTCTTGGCGGGGGCAAATTTAGAGATACATATTTTAAGCAGCCTCGGCATGATCGCCCTGTCTTACCTTATCTTGAGGGTAATGGGTAAGGTGATCGGGGTAAGCCTGGGGGCGAAGATCTCTAATGCCACAACGAGCGTAAGAAAGTATCTTGGTTTTGGGCTGGTCCCCCAGGCAGGGGTAGCCCTGGGGTGCGCGCTTATCGCTAAAAGTGATTTTCCAGAGGCGGGGAATATGATCTTCACTGCAATAGTAGCTACTACCGTTGTCTATGAGTTGATAGGACCCTTATGCACGAAATACGCCTTACGTAAAGCGGGGGATATAATTATATAAGCAGTTCTATATTAAAAAGGATATTATGGCTGTAAAAATAGGATTATTCGGGTTTGGCAAGACAGGGCGCATGGTCGCCTATGAGATAATAAATGATAAAAGGCTGTGCCTATGCTGGGTTATCCGTAAATCCCATAAGGATGAAAGGGAGTATGCCAGCAACTTTTTCGGGATCAGGTCCAGGCAGGGGAAAATATACAGCGCATCAAGCCTTAATTTCAATAGTTTTTATAAGGATAATCCTGTTGATGTGATCATTGATTTTTCTTCCGCTGAAGCGATAGATGAATATAAGGCTGCCGCCGCTATAGGGATAAGGATTGTGTCAGCCATATCGCGCTATAAGGAGGATGCCCTGGCGAAGCTTAAGAAGATGTCCCGTAAGACTGCCGTGCTGTATTCCCCGAATATTACGCTGGGGGTTAATTTTTTGATCGTTGCTTCCAGGATATTGCAGCAGATAGTGCCGAATTTGGATATAGAGATCGTGGAAGAACATTTTAGGAATAAGAAAGAGGTATCCGGGACAGCTTTACGCATAGCCGGGCTTTTAGGGCTATGCAATAAGCGCCATGTTAATTCTATACGGGTGGGGGGAGTTGTCGGAAGGCATGAGGTCATTTTTGGCTTTCCGAACCAGACCATAAGGATCTCCCATGAGTCTATTAACCGCGCCGCTTTCGCCAAGGGGGCGATTTACGCCGCTAAGTGGATAGCAAAAAGGAAAAAAGGCTTGTATACTATGGAGCAGGTCGTATCCTCTGATTTTATCAGGCATAGTAAAGGGATACATAAAAAAAGCAGGTGCGCTTGATAAGGCGTATGCGTAAGAGATCATTATTCAGCTTAACAGGGCTTTTGTTTGCCGGATCGCTGGTTTGCTGCATAGTTTCCGGATGCGGGAGATTGCAGGTTGTTGGCCAGCCTTTAGAAAACGCATCCCCCGTATCGATCCAGCAAACCGAAGTCTATCAATTGGCGAAATCCAAAGCCAGCTGGAATGGCTCGCCTTTACCCGCTTATCCCCAAGGAACCCCGGAGATTACTATCTTGCGTATTGTGGTCCCTGCCGGGGGGAGCCTGGAGAAGCATAAACATCCGGTTATTAACGCGGGTGTCTTATTAAAGGGGGAGTTGATGGTCCAGACTGAAGACGGCAAGACGCTTGATCTTAAGGCCGGTGAAGCTATTATGGAAGTAGTGGATAATTGGCATTTTGGGAAAAATGAAGGAACGGAGCCGGCGGAGATAATCGTCTTTTACGCCGGCGCTGAAGGCGTTCCTATCACTGTTTACAAACCTGATCAAGAGTCCCGGGAACCGGGAGAAGAATAGAACAGAAAGGAGCTAAAAATTTATAAACTAATACTTTTACGGCACGGGGAGAGCACCTGGAACAAGGAGAACCGGTTTACCGGTTGGACGGATGTAGACCTTTCCGATAAGGGGACAGGAGAGGCCAGAAAAGCCGGGCAGCTCCTTAAAAAAGAGGGTTTTACTTTTGATATCGCTTTCACTTCGGTATTAAAAAGGGCTATCCGCACCCTATGGATCGTCCTGGATGAGATGGATCTTATGTGGCTGCCGGTGCGTAACTCCTGGAGGTTGAATGAAAGGCACTATGGCGACCTGCAAGGCCTGAATAAAGCAGAGATGGCCGAGAAATTCGGTGAAGAGCAGGTGCTTATATGGAGAAGGAGTTATGATACGCCTCCCCCGGAGCTTAAGCCAGATGACCCCCGTTCTCCAAAAAATGACCCGCGCTATAAAGATATGGATCCTGCCGACATACCGCTGACCGAATGCCTTAAAGATACGGTGGCGCGTTTTCTGCCTTATTGGCATGAGAGTATCGCCCCGGCTATTAAATCGGGGAAAAAAGTTATTATCGCAGCCCACGGTAACAGCCTGAGGGCCCTGGTCAAATACCTGGACAATGTTTCGGATGAAGAGATCGTAAAGTTGAATATTCCTACAGGTATACCTTTGGTTTATGAGCTGGACGAACAGTTGAAGCCGGTAAAGAGCTATTATTTAGGGGATCCGCAAGAGGTTAAGAAGGCGATGGAGTCGGTTGCCAAACAAGGAAAGGCGCAAAAATAATTCCCTGGTGCGGGCGCAGGGGCGTAAGGATTTCTTCAACGGCATCGGAGGATCCAGCAAGGAGGGGTATATGAGGAGAATAATATTTGTTTTGATCTTATGTTTATCCTGCGCCGCGCAGGTATTCGCGCATTGCCAGATCCCCTGCGGTATTTATGATGATGAAGCGCGTATCAAAATGATCTCCGAGCATATCATGACAATTGAGAAATCCATGAACAATATAATTGAATTATCCAGGGCAAAGAAGATAGACTATAACCAGCTTGTGCGTTGGGTCAATAATAAAGAGACGCACGCCGGGTATATCCAGGATATAGTATCCGAATATTTCATGTATCAGAGGGTGAGCCCTGTCCTTGAGGCCGGCACAGAACGCTACGCGGATTATATCTCCCAATTGACATTACTGCATAGTATGGGCGTTTACGCCATGAAAGCCAAGCAGGGCCTAGAGTTGTCTGATCTTGATGAACTTAGGAGTCTTTTGAAGAGTTTCGAGAAGGCATATTTTAAGAAATAGGCGTATTTTGTTGATAATCAACAAAATAGCGCTAAGATAGGATCAATGCTTAGGAAGATCGGATTACTTATTGCCTTAGCGTTTATCTCTTCCGCGACGACCATCATTTATCATAAGACCCAACAGCCTGATATCAATTATTATCAGGGAAGCAGGCTATTTCAACAGGGGCTGTATAAAGACGCAAACGTATTCTATAAGAAAACCCTCGCATTAAACCCTTCACACCTGAAAGCTCTTAAAGATTCGGCTTATTGTTATCAGTGGACCGGAGAGCATAAGCAGGCGAAAGAAGCGTTTAAATATCTGATCGGTGAATCTATGCGCCATAAAACCATAGTCGCGGGCTTGATCGAGGCTGTTAAGCGGGATAAAAAAGATGCTTTCTATGCAGGATTATCTTGGATACCTGAACCAGATGCGTGAAGTAGAAAAGGAGATGAAGGATTTCTATATTAAGGAAACGCAACGGCTTGATGCTCCGCGGTTTAAGGAGGTCATGGAGTCTTTGTCAAACGATGAGGCAAGGCACGAAACTATCGTTTCTTCTCTGATAAAGTTTATAGAGGATAGATATCCCGAGCGGGAATAAAAATCAGCGGCATAGCGATTTGATGAAGAATATTCGATTAGGGACGTTGTTCTTTTTATTGTCGTGCGCGGTTCCTTTTGCGGGGGCAGGCGCGCAGGGGATATCATTATCCCAGCAGGAGACCAGGTGGATCGGCGAAATGGTTTTTAAGAATGAATGCGCTTTTAAGGAAAGATGTTTGGTGCAATGGAATGAGGGGGAAGATTTTATCTCTTTGGGTATAGGACATTTTATCTGGTATCCTAAAGGCAGGAGGGGGCCTTTTAAGGACAGTTTTCCCTGTTTTATTGATTACGCGAAAGGGGCCGGACAGGAGGTCCCTGGATGGCTGGATACAAAACCCTTCCCGCCATGCCCATGGCACTCCAGGAAAGATTTTCTTAACAACCAGGAAGACCCCAGATTATCAGAGCTTCGCGGGTTTCTTATGGCGACAAAGCCCCTGCAGGCGGCTTTTATAGTAAAGCGCCTGGAAGAGGCGCTGCCGTTGATAGTAAACAATTTTCCTGAAGAAGACCGCGAAAAGATAACCCTGCGGTTTAACCGCGTGGCAACTACGCCTTCGGGGGTTTATGCCCTGGCAGATTACGTCAACTTTAAAGGATTGGGGGTAGCTGCTTCTGAAAGATACAAAAATAAAGGGTGGGGTTTATCGCAGGTTTTGCGTGAAATGAAGGATGAGGAAGAAGCCCCTGATGCACTTAAGGAGTTCGTGCGGGCGGCTGATAAAGTGCTTACAGAGCGCGTAGCCAACGCCCCTAAACGGCGTAATGAGCAAAGATGGCTCCCGGGATGGAGAAACCGGATCAGTACATACTTGAATAAGCAGGAGCCTGTTTCCTATGAAACTTCGCTATCGGAGGGAAAAATCATTTGACTTATCCGGGATAATCATGTACTATAAGGATAAGTTTTAAGACGTTAACCCTAAGGTTAACTAATGATAAATCTCTTATAAATAGAAGGGCAACTCTATAGGTTATGGGTTGCCCTTTTTTATTTCTTAGAAAGGAGGGCTTGGATGAAGAAATTACTGTTAGCAGCGGGGTTGATAATGGGGTTTGCGGCGTTAGCTTATGCCCAGAGCAGTTCTGAGGTCGCCAGGCAGGTAACGGCAGAATTGCAGAATTCCGGAGATATCGCCGCGGCAGATAGTTCAAGCGTAAGGGGGTCAGTTAAAACGCTTGTTGACAGCGGCGCCAGCGCTGATGAGGCTAAAAGCATTGTCGCCCAGGCAGCGCGCCAGGCAAAGGCCCAGGGATTAAAAGGTAAAGAGCTTTCTGCTAAAGTCCGTGAAGCAGCAAGGGCACGTAAGGGAGAACTTGAGCAAGTCAAAAAGCAGAAAAAAGAGGCCAAGCGAAAAGCGGAGAAAGAAAGCAGGAAAGCAAAAGAAAAATCCGGCAAGGCAATGAAAGGTTGGGATAAAAAATAGGGAGAATAAGATTTTAACTGGTTAGTGAAAGGAGGAAGGATATGAAGCTTGTAAAGATAATCCTGGCTATAGTTTTACCTCCCGTGGCAGCATTTATGCAGGTTGGGTTGACCGCTCATTTTTGGATCAATATTATCCTGTCGCTTTTGTTTGTGTTCCCCGGGATAATCCACGCGCTTTGGCTGGTATTGACCGATAAGAAATAAAGGGGCAGCGCGTTAAGCCCCGGCATTTCTAAGGAAGGAATATATATGAAAAAGATATTGATCGGTATCTTTTTGGCTGTTGTGCTGTTGTTTGTCGTGTTAGCCGCGGCAAGGAATTTTATTGTTAAAACTGCCATAACTAAAGGTATTGAGGCATTAGCCGGGCTTAAAGTCGAGATGCGGAAAGTCGATATCGGATTATTGAGCCCCGTTGTTTTGATTGAGCAGCTTAAGGTGTATAATCCGGACGGTTTTAAAGACAGGTTAATGGCGGATATACCGTTAGTTTACGTGGATTATGATCTATGGGGGTTTTTCAAGGGGAGAGCGCATTTTAACAAAATAAAGATTGAAATTGATGAACTCTCGGTTGTTTTGAATGAAAAGGGGAAGCTTAATTTTAATTCTTTAGCTATGCTTATGCCTAAATCCGGAGGAGGTAAGCCGCCGGAGGTAAAGATTGATGAGCTTTATTTAAAGATCGGGAAAGTCGGGTATAAAGGTTATTTGCCGGCTGTCGGTATCAGGCAGATGGAGTTTAACCCGAATATTGAAGAGACATTCAAAGACGTGACCGATCCTTCGCGGGTGGCCGGTGATATCCTGCAAAAGATCCTATCGCGCATAGGCATATCGGGTTTCGCGGAATTCGATATCGCGGGGCAGGCGGATAAGATCAAGTCATCTGTTATGGAAACCATAGATAAGACAAAAGAAGACCTTAAAAATATATTTTCTAAATAAGCTTTCGTCAGTGTAAGCAGAAAGAAGGACATGAGGAAAAAAATAATAAATTTTATAAAAAGGGATATTTGGCGGATAAAAACCTCCAAGATACCCCGTAAGAAGTTTTTTCTGATTCAAAACCTCAGGATCGCCATTCTCGCGCTGCGCGGCTTTAATGAAGATAAGTGCTCTTTGCGTTCTTCGGCGCTTACCTTTTATACCCTTTTATCGGTCGTCCCTATTTTTGCCATGGCTTTCGGGATCGCAAAGGGCTTCGGATTTGAGAAATTACTCGAACAGCATATACTGGAAAAGTTCCCGGCGCAGAATGACGCTATTGTAAATATCATTAATTTTGCCAATACAATGCTGGAACATACCAGGGGAGGGGTGGTAGCCGGCATAGGCGTGGTTGTCCTGCTTTGGTCGGTTATAAAAGTTTTAACGAATATTGAAAAGTCTTTCAATGATATCTGGGGGGTAAAAAAGATGAGGGACCTTGGGCGGCGCCTGAGCGATTACCTCTCCGTGGTGCTTATCTGCCCTATCTTCCTGATCTTCTCAAGCGGGTTAACAGTTTTTATCCGTTCCCAGGCGATTATGGTAATGGAGAAGATATCGTTACTGGGTGCCGTAAGCCCGCTGATATTATTTCTCCTGGAGCTTCTGCCTTATACGGTAATGTGGGCAGTATTTACATTTATATATATCTTTATCCCGAATACAAAGGTGAACTGGAGGTCAGCGATCATCGCCGGGGTCCTGGCGGGTACTATTTATCAGGCGGTACAGCTGCTTTATGTTAATTTCCAGATAGGGGTCGCCAAATATAACGCTATATACGGCAGTTTCGCGGCGTTGCCGCTTTTCCTGGTCTGGCTCCAGCTTTCCTGGCGCATAGTATTATTTGGGGCGGAGGTTTCTTTCGCCCATCAGAATGTGGATACATATGAATTTGAGCCTGATTGCCTGAATGTGAGCCGGTCTTTCAGGAAGACGCTTAGCCTGCTGGTCACAAGTTTATTAGTAAAGAATTTTATAAGAGGGGATAAACCGCTGACAGCATCCGGGATATCCCATGAATTTGAGATCCCGATAAGGCTGCTGCGGGATATATTAAATGAGCTTTTGGAGGCAAAAATAATATCGGAGATCAAGACAGAAGAGGGTAAGGGATTAGCGTATCATCCCGGGCGCGACATAAACCTGCTGACGATCAAGTATGTTTTAGACAGGATAGATGAAAGCGGGTCCGGGGATATCCCCGTAGCACAGACAAAGGAATTCAATATGATCAACGCTTCATTGAAGTCTTTCGGAGATCTCATTGAAAGGTCTCCCGCTAATCTGCTCCTTAAAGATATTTAAATGGACCGGCATCTCGGTTAACAATAGGTAACAGAGTAAAAGGAGGTGTTATGGGTAAAAGGTTGATAATCAGTGTGTTGCTTGTCCTGGGGTTAGCCGGCGCGGCTAACGCAGAGGGGGCCAAACCATTGCAGCTGGCGATATTCAATCCGATCCAGATGGTGCCTGAAACCGAATCGATCGCGGGGGTGAGCCTTGACCTGTTCTATGTTGTCAATAAGGATGTGACCGGGTTCAGCTATACCTTTCTTGGGGTGAACAGGGCCAAAGGAGATGCTAAGGGCGTGCAGTGGGGGTTTGGCAACTGGGTTGACGGTTTATTTTACGGATGGCAGGATGGTTTTCTGAACCGCGTAGGGACCCGTTTTGTGGGCCTTCAATCCGGGTTGATCAATATTACCGAAGGAGACTTAAGCGGAGTGCAGCTTGGCGCGGTCAACTGGACTGAAGGGTTTGTGCATGGCGCGCAGGCCGGATTGTTTAATTATTCAGCCGGGAGGTTCAGCGGCGCGGCTTTAGGTATAGTGAACCAAGCCAAAGGCATGGTAAAGGGTTTTCAGGGAGGGATAGTTAATTCCGCCGAAGAGATGCATGGTCTGCAGCTGGGGCTTATTAATTATACTAAATCTCTTAACGGCCTCCAGATCGGCCTTTGCAACTATAACGGCAATAAGGAACCTTTGGAGTTCATGGTTTTTGTCAACTGGTCATTCTGATCAATTGTAATACGATCGCCGGGGCTCTTTTTTGCGCTCTATAGGGCTAGGGCCCCGGTCAATATTCCCGAGTTTTCATTCTTACTCCATACCATAGAGACCCCCCGTTTTTAAATGGCGGTTTTTAGTGATAAAAAAGTCAGAGACCGCGCCAGGGCAGCGAAGGCGCCGGAGATGATCTTTATGAAAGGAGGGACCAAGATGCGCAAGAAAGTTACCATAATAATCCTGGTAGTTGTTTCGTTATTCGCGTTCTGCTGGGCCAGGGATTTTCTTATTAAATCCCTGATCGGCACAGTAGCGGGCAGCGTTACCGGAGCCCCCACCAGGGTAGGGGGCCTTTCGTTGAGTATAATAAAGCAATCAATAAGGATATCCAATTTCAGGATGTATAATCCCAGGGGTTTTCCCAAGGATATCCTCGCCGATATTCCCAGGATCAACGTGACCCTGAATGTAGGAGCGCTCCTGGCCGGGAAGGCCCACATCAAGGCGCTTGAATTAGATATTAAAGAGTTAAGTATGGTCAAGAATAAAGACGGCAAACTGAACATAGATTCACTGAAGATAACCGAGGAGAAGCCGCAAGAGAAAGGGCAGAAAAAGCCGGCCAAACAATTAGGCATACAGATAGACCTAGCGACTTTGAGTATGGGAAGGGTGGTGAGCAGGGATTACGGCGTTGAGGGCAAGCCTACCCTCCACGTATACGATATTAATTTAAAAAAGACATATAAGAATATTACCAGCGTCCAGCAGCTCGCCGCCTTGATCATATCGGAACCGTTAAAGTCAGCAGGTATCAAGGGGCTTAAAGTATACGGGGTTTCCGCGCTCGCGGGAGTGGCGGCTTTACCCGTTGCGGCGGTATTTACTTTTACCGGCAGGGACCATGTTCAGGAGGTTTTGAATGTTACAATGGACAGGGCATATGATGCCGGGTTGCAGGCTATTAAGATAGCCGGAAAGGTCATAAAGGAGAATAGGGCCGGCGGGGCAATAAGCGCTGAGGTTAACGGAGCGCGGGTAAACCTTGAACTGAAGAGAATTTCGGAAAGGTCAACCGAGGCCACTATTTCCGCGCGTAAATTCGGGCTTCCTAAGCCTCAAATAGCATCGGGAATTATGTACCGGTTGAATGAACAGCTTAAATAGTTTTTTTGTTGTTAAATCCCAGGCCCTATGTTAAAGACAAAGATAATCTGCACTCTTGGCCCGGCATCGTCAGGGGAAACGGTGGTAAGGAAGATGGCCCTGGCCGGGATGGACCTGGCGCGCCTTAATTTTTCGCACGGCAATACGCGGGAGCTGCTTAATAAGATAAACCTGGTCCGCGGCTTGAATGCTAAATATCGCAGGCGCGTAAAGATCCTCGGCGACCTGCAGGGCCATCGCATCAGGATAGGCAGCCTCGTCCAGCCGGTAGAGCTCAAAAAGCGCCAGATAGTATGGCTTATCCGCGATGATAAAGAAGGAGGAGTCGCGGCGATCCCCTTTGATTATCAGGGCCCTTTACGGGATATAAAAAACGGACAGTATATATTCATAGATGACGGGAATATCGGGCTTGAGGTGATAGGGCGCTATAAAGACAAGCTGAAAACAAGGGTAATATTAGCAGGGCTGCTTAAAGGGCATAAGGGTGTGAATATCCCGCAGGCCAGGCTTGAATTCGGGGGTATAAGCGAAAAAGACAAGCAGGATATAGCTTTTTGCAAAAAGTATGGAGTTGAATATATCGCCCAGTCATTCGTGCGAGCGAAAAGTGATATAATAGATGTAAGAAGGGAGCTTGGAGGGGGCTCGCGCGCTAAGGTGATCGCCAAGATCGAGAACAGGGAAGGGGTAAAGAATATTGACGGGATAATCGGGGTTTCTGACGGGATCATGATCGCGCGCGGAGATATGGGCGTATCATTGCCTATTTATGAGATCCCCATTATCCAAAAGACGATCATAAAGAAATGCAACCGCGCGGGCAAATTTGTTATTACCGCCACGCAGATGCTTGAGAGTATGACGGATAACCCCAGGCCGACGCGGGCCGAGGTAACGGATATCGCCAATGCCATAATAGACGGGACTGATTTTATCATGCTTTCAGCTGAATCAGCCGTAGGGAGATATCCGGTTGAGTCAGTTATGATGATGAATAGTATAATAAAATTCACGGAAGGGTATCTGAAAAAATGAATAGATTAAAAAGATATTTTATGACCGGCCTGGCGGTGGTAGTGCCTGTTTTTCTGACGGCATATGTTTTGGCGGCCCTGTTCCGTTTTACCGATAATATTTTAGGCAGATTCTTGAATACTTATTTTGAGGATAGCCTGGGGTTCAGTATCCCGGGCCTGGGGATACTTATCTTTATTTTAATCATAATACTGATAGGGTTTCTGGCTAACCGCTATATAGGTAAAAGGATATTTTGTTTGATAGAAGGATGGTTTTCCGGTTTACCCCTGATCAGGAATATTTATCCTACCTTTAAACAGGTTATTTCATTTATCCTGGCGCAAAAGGAATTAGGGTTCAAGAAAGTAGTTTTAGTGGAGTATCCCTCAAAAGGTATATGGTCTTTAGGGTTCCTGACAAATGAAGATTGCCGGAAATTAGGCCAGGTTTCGAATAGGGATATGGTGTCAATATTTATGCCTACTTCACCCGGGCCGCTCAGCGGATACGTTATTTTCGTAGCCAAAGAAGACCTTCGGTTCCCGGATATTTCTATTGCGGATGCCTTCAAGATCATCATTTCAGCAGGCGTCTTTAAGCCATAATGAAGAGACAGGCAGCCAGTAATCTTGATTAATATGCCCTGGACGCTCTATATAGTAAAATGCAGCAATGGGGCTCTTTATACCGGTATCACCACGGATATCTCCCGCCGTATCAAAGAGCATAATTCTTCCAGGAGGGGAGCATTTTATACCCGCAATAAGACCCCGGTTGAGCTTGTATATCAGGAGGCGCTGTTGAGCCGATCCGCGGCCCTCAAGAGGGAAGCTGCCATAAAAAAGCTGAGGAGAAAAGAAAAGATGGAATTGGCCGGGTTGAAGGTATAGAATATTCGCTATGGTTAAGCTATCCCGTTCAAAATTAGAGTTATTCCTGGACTGCCGGCGCTGTTTCTGGCTGGATATGAAGAAGGGGGTAAAGCGGCCTCCGCCGGCTCCTTACACTATTAATTCAGCCATAGATACTTTATTGAAGCAGGAGTTTGATGCCCACCGCGAGGATGGCACGGCGCACTATCTGATAAAAAGATACAGGATAGACGCCATCCCCTATAAATGCGATAAGATAAATTCCTGGCGCCATAATTTTACCGGGGTCCAGTTTAACCATAAGCCTACGGATTTTCTTGTTTTTGGCGCGGTTGATGATGTGTGGGTAGATCCGGCAGGCGAGCTTATCGTAGTGGATTATAAGGCAACCGGGGCAAACCAGTATCAGATATACCCGCAATATAAGCGCCAGATGGAAGTTTATCAGTGGCTTCTCGCGCAGAACGGATATAAGGTATCAAAAACAGGGTATTTTCTTTTTGCCAAAGTGAATAAGGAGGGCGGGTTTAACTCCGGGAAGCTCTCTTTTGACCTGTTCATAGAAGCCCAGGAGGGTGATATCTCCTGGGTAGAGAATGCCATCCTTGAAGCTAAGAAAATATTTGACGGCCCTATCCCGCAGCATAACCCTGCCTGCGCTTATTGCCAGTTTGCCGCTCTTCATTCCGGATACAATACTTAATGAAAATATTACTTTCTTCGGTGTGCCTTGAGAATGGGACCGATATACAACTCGCCCTTTATTACCTGAAGTCATACCTTCTTAAAGTTGCCCCATCATCCGCCGTAACCATACGCGTCTTTAATGAGAAGCGTAATATACCGGCTATTGTAAAAGAGGCCCTTGCCCTTAAGCCCGGGTTGATCGGGTTCTCTTGTTATATTTGGAATATCAGAAAAATACTGGATATATGCCGCAGGCTTAAAAATATAGACCCACGCCTAAAGATAGTTTTAGGGGGGCCGGAAGTAAGCCCGCGCGCGGAGGAGATACTGGCTAAAGAAGAAGCTGTTGATATGGTGGTAAGAGGCGAAGGGGAGGAGAGTTTCGCGCGATTGATACATATGGGTCCAAGCCGCGTAAAAGGGGTATCCTTTCGCAAGGGTAAAAAGATAATCCATAATCCTGACAGGCCGTTATTACGCGATATCAATAAGATCCCTTCACCGTATCTTGGCGGATTATTTGATCTCCAGGACAAGTCTATCGTAGATATCCCGTTAGAAACCACGCGCGGTTGCGCCTTTCGCTGCGGATACTGTTATTATCATAAGAATTTACCCACAGTCAGGTATTTTTCTTTGAGCCGGGTAGAGAAGGAGCTTCAGCTTATTCTCTCTAATGAGCCCCGCGAAGTATACCTGATGGACGCTACATTTAACGCTAATCCCGAAAGGGCAAAGGAGATATTGAGGGTATTTATCCGCCATAACCGCAGGAGTAACCTGCACGTGGAGTTAAAAGCGGAATTAGTGGATAGCGAGATGGCGTATCTTTTATCGGAGGCAAACGCCAATAATATAGAGATAGGTATCCAAAGCACAGACCCGAAGGCCCTGAGAGTGGTAAACAGGGATTTTAATAAGGAGAGGTTTAAAAAAGGTATACGCGCTTTAAATAAACAGGGGCTTTATTATGAGATACAGCTTATAGATCTCCTGCCTTACCAGGACTATAAAAGCCTGATGAGATCTCTGGATTGGCTTTATTCGCTTCATCCGGCGAAGGTGGTGATATTCCGCCTGGCTGTGCTTCCCGGCACTGCACTGCGGGAGAGGGCGGGAGATTTCGGGATAGAGTATGGCCGCCAGCCGCCTTATTACGCGTATAAAAGCAATAGCATGGATAGGAATGAAACAAAAAAGGTAGAAAGATTATTTTATGCCATGGACCGGCTTTATGACAGCAGGGTTTTTCAGAAGACGCTTTATGCATTCAAGAGGAAGACGGGGGTGAAGATATCTGCGATATTAGAGGATTGGGTTGAATGGGAGGCGCGCTTTACAAGGCACCCGGAGGATTACCCGGAGTTTTTAAACAGGAAATCACCGGTCTTTCTGCAGTATCTTTGCCGTAAGCACCGTAAACCTTACCTTTATAAGGAACTTTTGCCGGGGTTACTTAAAACTCTGCCTCCTATGTTTTATCATAAATAGGTTGCATAAAGCTGTTCTTTGGAGTAAAGTATATTAAGTGAGTAGTGCCGTAAGCGTAATCCAGCGAAAGGAATATTTTGGCCAGAGAAAATTATTCGTATAAGAAATATCAGAAAGAATTAGCCAGGAAGAAGAAGGCAGAGGAGAAGAGGCAGAAAAAGCTGGAGAAGAAAGCAGCGGAGGCCGCGCTCGAATCCGGGCAATCCCCCGATGACCAGGCTGTTTTGGAGTGAGGTAACGCCCAAATCTATCGGATGATTTGGCGTAAACTGTTGTTTTAACGCCCAAATCTATCGGATGATTTGGCGTAAACTGCTGTTTAGGAGGTAAAATGGAATATCAGAGTGGTGGATTTGGCGGGCCCAGGGAGATGCATAAGGCAGTATGTTCGGAATGCAAGAAAGAGTGTGAAGTCCCATTCAAACCCAGGAATGACCGCCCGATATACTGCAGGGATTGTTATTCAAAGCGCAAGAACGAAGGGCGTTAATTTTATAGCAGAAGCCTGAAAACCGCAAGGAAAGGGTATTTGGCCTTGCGGTTTTTTGTTTTGCCGTTGCCCCTTGCCATAGCTATATGATATAATAAAACATTATCTATATAATGAGATTTTATACCGCAGCTTACAGGATAAGATGATAAAGCAATCTATACAGTCGGTGTTTATATGGGTTGTCGGAGTTCTTCTGTTAGTAGTGTTGTTTCTGACTATGGCATTACTTTCGGTGCTCCTTTATCCTTTTGACAGGAAACGTAAGATCGTGCACGCACAGTGTTTTTGGTGGGCGGACGCGGTAACGGCCCTGAACCCTTATTGGGATGTAAAGGTGAGCGGGCTTGAGAATATAGACCACAAGAGAACATACGTTGCCGTTTCAAACCATCAGAGCCTCGCCGATATCGTGTTGATGTATAAGACAAAAATGCAGTTTAAGTGGGTTGCCAAGGATAGCCTGTTTAGGGTGCCTTTGCTCGGATGGAATATGAGCCTTGCCAGGCATATCCGGCTCAGGCGCGGGAATCTTTCAAGTATCAGGAAGGTATACAGGGAAGCCGGTGAATGGCTGCGCAAGGGTATATCAGTCGTATTCTTTCCGGAAGGGACAAGGGGCAGTGAAGAAGGGACAGGGGAGTTCCAGAATGGGGCATTCAAGTTGGCGATAAGCAAAAAGGTCCCTATCCTGCCTATTGCGATCACGGGAACGGGAGATGCTATTCCAAAAGGAAGCTGGCGGTTTACGACCAGGATCTCATGCGCAATAAAGGTTTTACCTCCCATAGAGACCGCAGGATTTCTGCCGGGCGATTTCTCGCGCTTGCGCGATATGGCCAGGGAAAAATTATCGTAAGATCAGTATGAATATTTTTGTGGGTAACTTATCATTCAAGGCCGGTGAAGAGGACCTGAAGAACCTTTTTAAAAGTTTTGGCGCTGTTGATTCTGTCAGGATCGTGATGGAAAAAAAAGGTAAAAAATCCAGGGGGTTCGGGTTTGTCCAGATGCCTGATGAACAACAGGCCCTTGCTGCGATAAGCGCCCTGAACGGTAATGAGTTCATGGAGCGCCCCCTTAATGTCAGCCCGGCGCGCTCCAAGCCTGAAGTAGAGCGGGATAAAGGCGAAGCAAAAGAGCGCCATCTTAAAGCCGATACTAAAGGCCGTAAAGACCCCTGGTATAAGCCGGCTTTTGAGAAGAAAGCAGGAAGATATAAAACAGGGAGGCGTTCGCGGAGTTTTATGAAGCGGCGCGCCACAACGGGGATAGCCCAGGAGGCTTTGCCTGAGCCTAAGAGCGGGGAGAACCCTATGCGTTGGCGCAAAAAGCAGGATCAGCCTAAGCCATGGAAGAAGCGGGCAGGCGGTAAGCCCAATCCATTGCGCAGGAACAGGAGGCATTCGCGCCCGCGCCAATCCCTGGTCGAAAGCCGCAGGAAACCGGGCGGCTATAACAGATGAAGTTAAAATTGAACCTTTATCCGGTAGTCCCGGATATGGAAGAAAGGCTTATAGAGATCTTTCAGGAAGCGGTGGATAACCGCGCAAAGATGCTTGAGATCACTTATGGCGAAGCCGGAGATATTGTCAAGAAGCGCATACTGAATTTTCTGAATAAAAAAGAGGTCCGCCAGCTTTATTCCCGCTACGAGAAGACGGAAAAGGGGTGGGGGAGGATTTACGTGCATTTTCGCTGGAAAGATTGAGCTTAACTTTTAGGTTGACAAACCAGTATAAAGGGGGTATACTTATTTAACAATATAGGTAAAAGATTAGAAGATCGCAGGCCGGAAAAGGGCGATAAAGCTAACCTTTCCGGCTTTTTTCTTCTATGTTCTCTTTCATAAAGGAAACGGCCATGCAAAAGGTAAAGACATCTCATAAGGGGAGGAAGTGCAGGTTTCCGCGCTGCAAGCAGATCTTAAGTATATATAACCATGAGGAGTATTGCCATATCCATCTGGGAGAGGTTGGGAATGGATATAAGCCTAAAATACATAAATAACTATGAGACATGAAACAGTGAATGTGAATAAAGTTAATGCGCCGCAGGCGCCTAATCAGGCCGGCCGGAGCTTTTACGGGCTTGGTATTGTTCCAAAGATACTGGATATCCTTGAGCGCATCAAGTTCAAGGCGCCGACTCCGATCCAGTTCAAGGCTATCCCTCTTGCCATAGAAGGCAAGGATGTTATCGGCATAGCGCAGACCGGGACCGGAAAAACACACTCTTTTGCCATACCTATGGTGCAGCGCCTCGTTAATATGAAGGGGGTAGGGCTGGTCCTTGCTCCTACGCGCGAGCTGGCCATACAGATAGAAGAGGCCTTTCAGGGGATAGCCCGTCCGTTCGGGATGAAGAGCGCCTGTCTTATAGGCGGGGCTCCTATGGAGGCGCAGGTGCAGGCGCTGCGCAAGAATCCGCGGATAGTTATAGCGACCCCCGGGAGGCTTATTGACCATATGAGCCAGTGGAATTTCATTCCCTCTGAAGTATGTATGCTGGTCCTTGATGAGGCAGACCGGATGCTTGATATGGGGTTTGCCCCGCAGATAACTAAAATACTAAAATTCCTGCCGAAAGAAAGGCAGACAATGCTGTTTTCCGCGACTATACCAAAAGAGATCATGCATATAGCCGCTACTTACATGAAGCTTCCGGTATCGGTTGAGATCGCTCCTTCCGGGACAACGGCTGAACGCGTGACCCAGGAATTATTTATCGTTAATAAAGAAGCCAAGCGCAGGCTCCTTGGAAAACTGCTGGCTCAATACCACGGGCCGGTACTTCTTTTTTCGCGGACAAAACATAACGCGCGTAAGATCACTATGTCTATACGTGATATGGGGTATAGCTCCGCGGAGATACATTCTAACCGTTCTCTTAGCCAGCGCCGCGAAGCCCTGGATGGCTTTAAATCAGGCAGGTATAAGGTTCTCGTTGCAACCGATATAGCCGCAAGAGGCATAGATGTAGCAGGGATAGAGCTGGTTATTAATTATGATATACCCGAAGATGCCGAGAATTACGTGCATCGTATCGGCCGCACCGCGAGGGCAGGGCATAAGGGGCATGCGATATCTTTTGCCACCCCTGACCAGAGCCGCGATGTGAAGGATATTGAAAAGCTTATCCGTTCCACTCTCCCCGTGTCAAAACATCCCGAAGTCCCATCCGAAGAGTTCTCCGAATCAATGCAGGCGGCCCCCCGCTATAAAGGTAGAAGGCCGCAGCAAAACCAGAAACGATATAAGTTCCGCCCTCGCCGCTAAACAACCAATTAAAAGCAGTGGCTGCCCCTGTTTATTTCTTGACAGGATAGGTATGTTGTGGTAGGTTATATCATATATATCATACTAATCATACTTATATGCTTTTAAATAAGGAGAGCCAGAATGAAGAAGCCGCATATGCCTAAAATGTACGGGACGGTCACCATAGGGGAGCGCGGACAGGTCGTTATCCCCGCGGAGGCCAGAAAGCAGTTTCGCCTGAAGGGCGGGGATAAGCTGATAGTGTTTGCCAACGGAGAAGGGCCAATAGCGCTGTTTCCCTCCGAGCATTTCACCCAGTTCCTGGAGCATACCGCTGAGATGCTCTCTAAAATAAAGAAGGGTAACGCCTGACAGGAGCTATGAAGAGAAACGCCGCAATAATATTATTTTTCTTATTAAGTATTTGCCAGGGCAGGGTATCTGCCGAACAGGTGCTTACCTGGAAGGATTGTATCAGAGAAGCGCAGAAAAACCACCCGGATCTGATCTCCGCCAAGGAACAGGTGAGCAGGTCAGTTTCCGGCAGGGAGATAACCAAGAGCAGCCTCCTGCCGCAGGTTACCGCGGATATAGGGGTAACCACCTCAAGGCCTGCCGGTAAATCCAAAAATACCAATACATATGACTATGGGGTAAGCGGTTCGCAGCTGCTATTTGACGGCACAAAGACCGGGCAGGAGTTAAGGGCTGCCTCGGAGGATATACAGGCAGCGAAAGAGAGTTATCGTTTTACTTCCTCGGATGTGCGGCTGCGCCTGCGTACTGCGTTCATAAATCTGCTTAAGGCGCAGGAGATGCTGAATGTGACGCAGGATATCTATGAGATAAGAAGAGGAAATGTGCAGCTGATCAGTTTAAGGTATGAGTCGGGTTTAGAGCATAGAGGAGCGCTCCTGACAGCTGAGGCAAACCTCGCCCAGGCAAAACTTGAAATAGACAGGGCAAGAAGGGACCTTGAGGTAGCGCAATCTCAGCTTAATAAAGAATTAGGAAGGAGTGAATTTGTTCCTATGCGCGCGGAAGGTGATTTTGAGGTGAATATGGATAAAGATAAACCGGATTTTGCCGATATCGCTAAAGATAACCCTTCCGTAAAAAAGCTGTCTTTTTATAAGAATAGCGCGCTGTACGGGCTTAAGGGGGCGTATGCTAATTTTGCCCCTACTATTACTGCCCGCTCTACGGCAGGCAGGACCGCTTCGCATTGGCCTCCGAAGAACAGCCGGTGGGACGCGGGCGTAAGTTTATCCTGGCCGCTGTTTGAAGGCGGATTGAAGACCGCGCAGCTTGAACAGGCAAAGGCATTATATAAACAATATGAAGCTGATGAGAGGAGCGCAAGAGACGCGGTTATATATACCCTGGAGGATACCTGGGCAGCATTGCAGGATAATGTGGAGTCGGTAGGGGTGGAGGAAAAGTTCCTTCAGGCGACGCAGGTGCGTTCTAATATCGCCGAGGCGCAATATTCATTAGGGCTTATGCAGTTTGATAACTGGACGATAATAGAAGATGACCTTGTGCAAAGTAAAAAGAGCCTGTTGAATGCCCGGGCAAACGCGTTATACGCCGAGGCGAACTGGATACAGGCGAAAGGAGAGACCCTTGAATATGTTGACTAAAAAGACCGGATTCGTGATCCTGCTTTTAGCCGCAGCCGCAGCCGCGTATCTTATTTTATTTTTTAAAGGGGAGAAAGGCCCCTATGAAGAGATGCGGGAGATAAAACCAGCAAGAGGGGCGATAAAGTCGGTGATATCAACTACCGGCACAATACTACCTAAGAACCGCCTTGAGATAAAACCTCCGGTGAACGGACGGGTAGAGGAGATGTTGGTTAAGGAGGGAGAAAAGATCAAGGTTGGCCAGATACTTGCCTGGATGAGCTCAACAGAAAGGGCGGCGCTGGTTGACGCGGCGCGGGGAAAGGGAGAGGAAGAGCTTAAATACTGGAAGGAGGCGTATAAGCCTATACCTCTTATCTCTCCTATTGACGGAGAAGTTATTGTGGCTACTACGCAGCCGGGACAAACCGTTATTACCGGCGATGCCGTAGTAGTCCTGTCGGATCATCTGATCGCGCGCGCGCAGGTAGATGAGACCGATATAGGCAAGATAAAACTCAAACAGGAGGCAGTGATCACACTGGATGCCTATCCGGATAAAAAGGTTAATGGAAAGGTAGGGCATATCTATTATGAATCAGAGACGGTGAATAATGTTACGGTATATAAGGTAGATGTCATCCCGCAGGAGGAAGTGCTTTTCTTCCGCTCGGGGATGAATGCCATGATAGACTTTAAGGAAGATACCAGACCCGATTCCCTTTTGCTCCCGCAGGAAGCCGTGAGCAGGGATAAGGAGGGTAGTTGGGTGTTGTTAAAGAGAGGTAATAGCAGGGAACCTGAGAAGCGCGCGGTAAAGCTCGGGAATTCCGATGAGAATAATGTAGAGATAATCTTTGGGTTGGATGATTCCGATACCGTGGTCGTCAAATCAACTGAATATAAATTGCCTACCGCGGCTACTTCTACAAATCCCTTTATGCCCAAAAGAAGATGATAGAGTTAAAAGATATACATAAGACATACCAGATGGGCAAGGTGGAAGTGAAAGCCCTGCAGGGGGTCACTTTATCCATTAAAGCCGGAGAGTTCGTAGCTATTATGGGCCCTTCGGGTTCCGGTAAATCCACCCTGATGCATATTATCGGGTTATTGGATAGCCCGGATAAAGGAGAATATTATTTATGCGGTAAACGCATGCATGATCTAAGTGAAGAGCAGTCAGCGCTCCTGCGTAACAGGCTTGTGGGGTTTATTTTTCAGCAGTTCCATCTCCTGCCGCGCATGAGCGCCCTTGAGAACGCGGAGCTGCCCCTTATATATGCCGGCAAGAGGCACCTTAAAGATAAGGCAGCGGAGAAGATACGCGAGGTAGGGTTAGCGCAGCGTAGTTCTCATCGTCCGAATGAGCTCTCGGGCGGTCAACAGCAAAGAGTGGCTATAGCCAGGGCCCTTGTAAATGAGCCGCTTATTATTATGGCGGATGAGCCCACAGGTAACCTGGATTCAAAGAGCAAGGAAGAGATTGTCGGGGTATTGAAGGAGTTGAATAAAAAGGGTAAGACCGTTGTGGTAGTAACCCATGAAAATGAGATAGCCGCCCACGCGCAGCGCGTCATTATGATGCGCGACGGTAAGATAGTTTCGGATAAATCCGGCAGCGCTATTGCTGCCTCGGAAAAAGATGAAGAGCAGGCAAAGGAGGCGTGCCGGAGTTTATCTGATTCCAGGCATAAGGTGGCAGGGGCAGAATTCAGGGATTTTGTTTTTCAGGCGCTTTCTGCGATGGTCTCTCATAAGGCGCGTTCTTTTCTTTCTATCCTGGGTATCCTTATAGGCGTGGCCGCGGTTATCGCTATGCTGGCCCTCGGGCAGGGCGCTAAGGAGTCTATCCAGGCGCAGCTCGCGTCATTAGGCTCTAATTTACTGATGATAAGGCCCGGTTCTTCGAGGGTACGCGGCGTCTCCCTTGAAGCAGGGGCAGTTACCAGGTTTACCTTCGCCGATGTGGCAGCGCTTGAGAAAATGACTGATTTTGTGCGCCGCATTACTCCTACCGTCAGAGGGAGGGCGCAGGTAGTTTATGGGAACAGCAACTGGAACACGCAGGTAGAGGGGGCAGGCGCGGATTATGCGCAGATGCGTAATTCCGTTCCCGCGGTAGGCAGGTTTTTCACCGAAGAGGAAGTGAGGATGAGGGATAAGGTCGCGGTATTAGGCACGACCGTAGTAAAGGAACTTTTCGGGGACGCTAATCCGGTGGGCAGGACGATCAGGATAAACCTGATAAATTTCAAAGTGATAGGGATACTGCCGGCAAAGGGCGCGAGCACCTTTCATGACCAGGATGATACTATGCTTATCCCCATAAGCACGGCTATGTACCGCCTCCTCGGCAAGGATTATATAGACAGCATCTACGTAGAGGTAACGGATATCACCCGGATGCAGGAGGCAGAGGATGCCATTTCCCGGATGATCATTAAGACGCACAGGTTAAGAAAAGATGAGCAGGATTCATTTATGATACGCAATATGGCTGATATAAAGGAAACGCTTGAGGCAACTACCAGGACAATGTCCATACTCCTGGGTTGTATCGCCGCGATATCCCTTCTTGTCGGCGGAATAGGTATAATGAATATTATGCTTGTATCAGTTACTGAACGCACCCGAGAGATAGGCCTGCGTAAGGCGATAGGGGCCACAAACAGGGATATTATGCTGCAGTTTTTGGTTGAGGCAATACTTATGGCTACTATCGGAGGGGTGATCGGCATACTTTTAGGCAGTGGTGCCGCGGTCATGATAACGGTATTCGCCGGGTGGACAGTCAAGATAACCGCCGCTTCCATAATCCTTGCTACAGTATTTTCATTGGCCGTAGGAGTAGTATTCGGCCTGTGGCCGGCGCGCCAGGCAGCCCGCCTCGACCCCATAGAGGCATTAAGGTACGAATAACCTTCTTGACCAGCCCTTCCATCAGCAGTAAAATAAATCACTATAAGGAGCCATATGAAACCATTCGGTATTAAGGTCCAGACCCGGCTTATATACTCCCTTCTTTTATTACTTTTTGTTTTTCTCTCCGTTTTTATCTCTTTCAGGATCATAGAGAGGAACGCGATAACCTTACTATTTGAGAATGATGCCTCTGAAAAGGAGCGCGTCTTTGATCAGCTCCTTCGGCTTAAAGGCGCTTCCCTTGAAGAGATAGCCTTTGATTATACCTATTGGGATGAGATGCTTGCGGCGGTATCCGGAAATGATAAGGCATGGGCTAATATGAACTTATCCCTGGTAGCCCTTAACAATTATAATATTAACAGCATTTGGGTATATGATTCAGAAGGGGGAAGATTTTATTCTATAAATGACCTGGATGATGATAAGCTTCCGGGGATAGAGTTTCCACAGGAGGTATTTAATCAGCTTCTTGAGAAACGTTTTGCCCACTTTTTTATAGATACTACATCCGGCCTGATGGAGATGCGTGCAGCTACCATACACCCCAGCAAGGACGCCCAGAGGCAGAGCCGGCCGCAGGGATACTTTTTTTCCGGGCGCTTATGGACGGATAACTATATTAAGGAGATATCGGAGCTTACGGATTCTACCATACAATTAAGGCAATGGTCCGCGGAGGCCGAAGGGCCTGAGAGCGGCCTTAAAAGAGGGGTAGTCATTTTCTTAAGAGACATTAAAGGATGGGACGGCAGGCCTTTTAAGCAGATGGTGGTTTCCCGGGCCTCGCGCGAGATCAGGGAGTTCAATGAAACATCAAAGAAATATTTCATATTCATTTTTATCCTGGCCGCGGCCCTGAGTTTTTTATCCGCATTTATGATCATCAAATGGGTGTCGCTTCCGCTGCATTCTATTTCGGCAGCGTTAAAGGCGGATGACCTGAAGTATATACAGAGATTAAGAAGGGATAAGACTGAATTCGGGGATATCACGCGGCTGATATTTGAATTCTCCAGGCAGAAGGAGGAATTACGCGCCATACTGGATAAATCCCCGTTTGGAGTTTACGTGGTAAATGATAAAGGGGACGTTGATTATGTAAACCCCGCAATGCTTGAGATATCCGGGGATACCGAAGAGCAGTTCAGGAGTATCTGTCTTCCTGACCTTCCCGCCTATAAAGAGTCCGGCCTTTGCGACGAAATAAGATCCGTGATACGGGAGAGGAAGCCGTTTTACAGGAGGGCCGTCCCGTATACTTCCCCATTCAGCCATAAGGCGACGATAAGAAATATGAGCGGTATGCCGTTTGAAGAGGAGGGCACGGTCAAGGCGCTAATTTTCGTTGAAGATGTGACCGAGCGGGAGAACCTGGAGAGGATGAAGAGCTCGCTTATACATATGATAGTGCACGACCTGAATAATCCCCTGGCGGGGATAATGGGGAATATAGAACTCATGAAGATGGAGATGAAAGACCGGCTTTCCGAAGACCAAAAGAACTATCTTTATTTTATGGGTTATAGCGCCAGGCAGATGCGGGATATGGTCTCGGACCTTCTTGATATCAATAAGATGGAAGAGGGTAAATTTAACCTGAAGCTTGAAGATGTGGAACTGAACAGTCTTTTTAGCGAGATAAGGGACGCTATGAAAGTTATCGCTAACAGTGATAATAAATCAATTATCACGGAGGTTGCCGCGGGCATGAAGGCGCGGGCTGACGGCGTGATCTTAAGGAGGATCATAAGCAACCTTATAGGTAATGCCCTAAAATTTACCCCTTCAGGTTCTGCCATAACGGCAGGAGTGCGTTACAATGAGAGCCGCGGAGAATTCCTGTTCAGCGTTAAAGACCGGGGAGAGGGTATCCCCAGGGAATACCTGCCCCGTGTCTTTGATAAATTTGTGCAGGTTGACCCTGCCCAGGCAAAAGCCAGGAGGGGCAAGGGGCTCGGGCTTACTTTTTGCAAGATGGCGGTGGAGGCCCATGGCGGAAGGATATGGGCAGAGAGCGAAATGGGCGCGGGAAGCACTTTTTATTTTACTATCCCCGATAAAAAATAATAATAAATCATGAGCCGTTCATACATCAGGATAATAATCACCGCGCTGCTAATAATACTGGCTGTATATGTGAATATTATCGCCCTAAGGAGAATAAGCCATTACGCGTTGGAGGTATATTTTTACGATAAGCTCTCCGTGGCTTACGATATCGGAGGGAGAAAGGGCCTGGAGAAGGAGATCGCCAGGATAAAAGCAACGGAAAAACAGCGGCTCGTGGCGAAGATGGCCGAGGAGTTAGAGGGGAAGATCAGCCTTATCCCTGACCCGGCCCCTTTCATTGATAATTCTTTATCAGCGGGCAAGAACAGGATAAGGGCGCTGCGGAGCCTGCGCATTATTGCCATACTATTGATCATGGGAATACTCCTGTTAAGGTTCCTTGTTAACCGTAAGCCGGGCAAATAATTTTTTTCTTGACTTTATATGCAAAATATATATAATAATATGCAATATATATATAAAGATATGTATAAAGTATATAATCATATGCAAAAAGCATATAACATAAGGAGCGCTTAAGATGAAGCTGCTTAGTAAAAATAAGATCAGGCTGCTTAAGCTGTTTTATTCCCATCCCCGGGAGGAGCTTTATATACAGCAGATCGGGCGGCTTTTAGGCAAGAAGCCCGGGGTATTCCAGAGGGCACTTGAGGACCTGAACAAGGAGAAGTTAGTTTTGAGTGAATACAAGGCGAATGCCAGGTTCTTTAGGATAAATACCGGGCATTCCATATATAATGAATTAAAGAGCATAATCTCTAAGTCGGCAAAGATATTGCTTTTGGTATTTTTATTCTGCGTTTCGGTCTTATACGCCGGGGAGAAGCCGTTTGACCTTAAAGGAGCGATATCCCTCGCCTTTAAGAATAATAAGGATATCCAGATGCAGGAGATGGAGGTAAGGGCGGCGCGCGCTAATATCATGGATGCCCGCAGCCGCTTCCTTCCTAAGATCAATATGGAAGGTTCATATATCCATAATGATAAGGTTTTCGCGGAGAATATATTTACCGGTTATCGCAATGATAACCAGATAGGCCTTACTCTCAACGAATCTATTTACAGTGGCGGAGCCAATATCGCTAGTTTCAGGCAGGCGGGTATCGGATTAAGGGCCCAGGAGGAGACCCTGCGCGCCAAGAAGCTGGATGTGGAGTTTGACGCTAAACGCCTCTATTACGGGCTCCTGCTTGCTTATGAGACCGAGCGTATTGCCAGCGAGGCCCTGGGCCAGGCCAGGGCGCATTACGCGGACGTAAAACACAGATTTGACCAGGGAACATCTTCGCGCTTTGACCTTCTGCAATCCGGGGTGCAGGTGTCCCTGCTTGTGCCTGAACTGGTAAAGGCGAGCAGCGAGATAAAATTGATCCAGGCGGAATTAAATAAACTGTTGGGCTTAAAGATCGGCACGCCCATAGAGATAGAAGGAAGGCTATCTTATGCCATCTTTGATATTGAAGAGGGGGAGTTCCTTAAGACAGCTTATCTTAACAAACCGGAGATGACGCTGAAGGCCCTGGGGATAGATATTAATAAATGGGGTATCCAGATGGCTAAATCCGGTTACCGTCCGCAGGTAGATATGCTGGGTAACTACTATTACCGTTCAAATAATACCGGGGATATGATCAATAGCAACCACAGGAACTGGAATATAGGGTTTAAGGTCAACATACCGATATTCGAAGGTTTTTCTACAAAGGCAAAGGTAGATGAGGCAAAGGCCCGTTATGCCCAGGCACTGCTGGATAAAGAGGACCTGAGCGATCAGATCGCAGTGGATGTGCGCCAGGCGTGCCTGAACCTGAAAGAATCCGAGGCAGTGATCAATTCACAGAAAGACCATATAGATGAAGCCCGTGAGGCATTAAAGATAGCAGAGATAAGTTATGATGCCGGGGTAGGCACTAATCTTGATGTATTGGACGCGCAGGTCTCGCTTTCCAAGATACAGCAGAATCTTGCTTCAGCGACTTATGATTACCTTATGGCTGAGGCATATCTTAAGAGGAGCATGGGAGAGAGTTTCCTTAAGGAGGAGAAAGATGAAAAAAAGAGCTAAATATGTCTTTATTATCCTGGCAGCTTTTATCGCCGGCATCTGGGCGGCGTCATTTATCATACAGAAAGAAAAAAGGGAGCACCAGCGGCATATCAAGGTTTCCGGGAATATAGAGGGTGATGACGTGCGCTTATCTTTCAGGGTGAACGGTCAGATCACCGAGCTCCTTACCGATGAAGGAAGATCCATACGGCAGGGAGATATAGTGGCGCGCCTGAATACCGATGAATTGAGCAAGGAAAAAGCCAATGCCGAGGCAGCCCTTAAGGCGGCGCAATACCAGTATGAACTGTCTAAAGTTGATTATGAAAGGGCAGAGAAGCTCCTTAAGGCCGGGGCGCTCTCGGCGCAGCAGCGTGATACCGCTAAAACTAAATTTGAGTCTGACCGTTCGGATGTTGAACAGTTCAAGGCGCAGCTGGAATTGGCTGAAACACGGCTGGGATTTACGGAGTTAGCTTCGCCCCTTGACGGTTATATCCTTTTAAAGAGTTCCCTTGCCGGGGAGGTGATCCAGCCGGGGACCCCCGTATTTACCGCCGTAGACTTGCATAATATCTGGGTCACCGCTTATATTAATGAGACGGACCTGGGCAGGGTGAAGCTTAACCAGGAGGCCGAGGTCGCCACCGATACCTATCCCGGCAAGAAATATAAAGGCCGGGTCTCTTTTATCTCCGGAGAAGCGGAATTTACTCCTAAATTTATCCAGACGCAGGAGGAGAGAGTGAAACTGGTTTACCGGATAAAGGTAAAGGTGGAGAATGATGGTCTTGATCTAAAACCGGGGATGCCTGCCGATGCGTACATCTCTATAGAATAAATATCCGTATGGTGACCATAAAGACAGAAGGGCTTACCAAAAAATTCGCTGATCTTACCGCGGTAGATAATCTTAACCTTGAGGTAAATGAAGGGGAGATATTCGGGCTCGTGGGCCCCGATGGAGCCGGGAAGACTACAACTATGCGCCTTTTGACCGGCATATTAAACCCTACTTCAGGCAAGGCGCGTGTTTGCGACAGGGATACCGTAAAAGAGTCGGAGATCTTGAAAGATTCAATTGCTTATATGTCCCAGCGTTTCGGGCTTTATGAAGAATTAAGTGTCATGGAAAATATCAATTTTTATGCCGATGTTTACGGCGTGGCAAAAGATAAACGAGGAGAGGCTGTTGACAGGCTCCTGGGTTTTTCGGGGCTGCTTCCTTTTAAACAGCGCTTCGCCGGCAAGCTATCCGGAGGGATGAAGCAGAAATTAGGCCTGGCCTGCGCGCTCATCCATACCCCCAAAGTACTTTTTCTGGATGAGCCCACCAATGGCGTTGACCCGGTATCCAGGAGGGATTTCTGGGATATACTTTACGACCTGCTTAAGGAAAAGGTAACTATTTTCTGTTCTACCTGTTATCTTGACGAGGCGGAACGCTGCGGCAGGGTAGGGATGTTGCATAAGGGAAAGTTGCTGCGTTGCGAATCCCCGGACACTATCAAAAAAGAATATAATGTCAAGACTCTGGAGGAGGCGCTTATCCAGATAATAAAGGAATATGATGGACAACAGCCAAAATGATATCGCGGTCAGCGTAGAGAAACTGGAGAAAAGGTTCGGGGATTTTGTCGCCGTAAACCGTATCGATTTTACGGTTCGAAGGGGGGAGATATTCGGGTTTCTCGGGCCTAACGGAGCGGGGAAATCCACCACTATAAGGATGCTCTGTGGTATTATCCCTCCGACTTCAGGGAATGGGCATGTGGGAGGTTACGATATCATCCGGGAGCAGCATAAGATCAAAGAGCATATAGGTTATATGTCGCAGAAATTCTCTTTGTATAATGACCTCACCGTAGCGGAAAATATAGATTTTTACAGCGGTTTATACAAGATACCCGCCGCGGAGAAAAGGGAGCGTTTTAATGCGGTATTACGCGCGGCGGGGCTGGAAGGGATGGAGTCGAGCCTCACCGTTACCCTTGCCGGAGGATGGAAACAGCGCCTGGCTTTGGGGTGCGCGCTTTTGCATAAACCGAAGATAATATTCCTTGATGAGCCTACCTCCGGGGTAGACCCTATTACGCGGCAGAACTTTTGGGATACTATAAAAGGGCTCTCCGCCGAAGGGGTCACTGTCTTTGTTACCACCCATTATATGGATGAAGCGGAGAACTGTAACCGCATGGTCCTTATTTACCACGGCACTATCATAGCCCAGGGCACACCCCGGGAGATGAAGACTGAGGTGATGAAAAATGAAGTGCTTGAGATCGCGGTCCCTAATTCCCAGGGGTGGCTTGAGAAGGTGAAGGGTGCCCCTGGCGTAAATAAGGCGGCGCTATTCGGAGCGACGATCCACGCCGTAGTTAATGACAGCGCTATTGCCGCTACGCAGATAAAAGGGCTCCTTGATAAAGAGAACGCAGGCCCCTTTACCATAAATAAGATATCTCCGTCTCTGGAGGATGTGTTTGTTTGCGCTATAGAAAACTATGACCAGTCAACCCCTGAAAAGAATTAGGGCGATAGCCTATAAGGAGTTTATCCAGATAAAGCGCGACCCCCGTTCGCTGGCCCTGGCCCTTTTTATCCCTGTTTTCCTGCTTTTTATTTTCGGATACGCCCTTTCGCTGGATATAGACCACGTGCGCACCGTTGTCTGGAACCAGGACCGCTCGCAGTTCTCCCGCGATTTTCTAATTAATTTCAATAATTCAAAATATTTTAATATAGTCAGGTATACCGATAATTACCGGGATATCGAGCATATGATAGACAGCGGAGAAGTGCTTATGGCCCTGGTTATCCCCAAGGATTTCTCCCGGTTGATCAGGTCGGGAAAGAGCGCGACAGTGCAATTACTGGTAGACGGAAGCGACGCCAATACAGCTACTATAGCCATGGGTTATACGCGCTCCATCGTATCAAAATATAACGCTGACCTTCTGACTGATATGGTTGCCCGGCAGGGGGCCAAACCGTCCAGCTCCATTGATGCCCGCAGCCGGGTATGGTTCAATATGGGGCTTACCAGCACCTGGTTTATCATACCCGGGGTTATCGCGATGATCATTATGATCATCGCCGCGCTCCTTACTTCTATATGCGTGGCGCGGGAATGGGAGAGGGGGACGATGGAGCAGCTTATATCCACTCCGGTAAAGGCCCCCGAGTTGATCATCGGTAAATTCATACCCTATTTTATCATCGGCATGTTTGACCTGACAGTGGGGTTGATCATGGCCCGCTTCCTGTTCGGGGTCCCTTTCAGGGGGAGCTATCTTCTTCTTTTCGCTTTAAGTTCGCTTTTTTTAACCGGTGCTTTATCGCAGGGGATACTGATCTCGGTAATAGCCAGGACGCAGTTGATGGCAAGCCAGATAGCTACTCTCACGACGATGATACCGACCATACTTCTATCAGGGTTTATATACCCTATTTTCAATATGCCCAAATTCATACAGGTGATCACATATTTTATCCCGGCGCGCTACTATATCGTTATTTTAAGGGAATTGTTCTTAAAGGGGGGGACCATAAACGTTATGTGGGATGAAAGCGCGTTCCTTCTGGTATTCGCTTTTATGATGCTCGGGTCAGCCGTAATAAGGTTCCGTAAAAAGGTGGCGTAATGTTTGAACGGGCGATATCAGTATTGGTAAAAGAGTTTAAACAGATCTTCCGCGATCCCAGGATGAAGACTATTATCTTTATCAGCCCCCTGATACAGATAATACTTTTTGGATACGCGGCGAATAAAGATATAACTTATGTCCCTGCGGCTGTCTATGACCGGGATAATACCGCGGAGAGCCGGGGGTTATTGCGCGATTTTACCTATTCCAAATATTTCGTCCCGGAGCATTATATATACAGCGACAGAGAGCAGGATGAGCTTTTGGATAAAGGCAGGGTCAGCGTCGTTATCCGTATTGACCGCGGTTTCGGAAGGGACCTGAAGGCGGGTAAAGATGCCTCGGTGCAGCTTGTTTTTGACGGGACTGATTCCAATACGGCAATGATCGTCATGGGGTATGCCAATACTATCGTCGGTAAATACCAGTATAAGTTAATGAAGGATAAGGCGGATGCGACCGGGAAGGTAAGCGCCGTGCCTGCGGTGGATTTGAGGGACCGGGCCTGGTTTAACGGCAACCTGATATCGCGTAACTATTATCTTCCGGGAGTCATCGCTACTATAGTCACTATGATGTCGCTGCTTTTGACGGCTATGGCAATAGTAAAAGAGAAAGAGATAGGCACTATGGAGCAGTTGATAGTGAGCCCGATAAGGCCGATAGAGCTTATCATAGGAAAACTTATGCCTTTTGGCGTGATCGCGCTTATCCAGATCACGCTTATCACCTTTTTAGGGGTGGTATGGTTCCGCGTCCCTTTAAAAGGAAACCTCCTTTTGCTGCTTTTTTCTACGTGCATATATTTATTTACCACCTTAGGGATAGGGCTCTTTATCTCTACCATCTCTTCGACCCAGCAGGAAGCGATGATGTCGGTATTCCTTTTTTATATGCCTACGATACTGTTGTCCGGATTCGCTTATCCCATAGCCAATATGCCCAAGGTTATCCAGTATTTTACCTTTATTAACCCCTTGCGTTATTTCCTGGTGATCATCAGGGGGATATTCCTGAAGGGGGTAGGTATTGATATACTTTGGGTCCAGATGGTACCGTTGGCGTTCATGGGGATGCTCGTGATAACCTTAAGCGCGTTTAAGTTCCGAAGGAGCCTGGGATAGGAGCATTTTTTCATCATTGACCTTGCCGTACAATAGCAGTAAAATATAAGAGTGCAGATCAAAGAAGGCTAAAAGGGAGGGATATATGAAGAGGGGGACCGCACGGGTCATTTTATTATCGGTTTTATTCTGTTTGATCCTTTATCCGCTATATGCCCAGGAGGGGTGTCCCGTTAAAGGCGACCTCGCCGGCAGCCATGACGTGAATGATGATGGCGTAGCGGACGTGGTTTATTATGGCGACGGGAAATATATAACGAAAGCGGAAGCGGACACCAATTATGACGGCGCTTCGGATGTTGTGGTATATATGGAGGAAGGAAAATTCAAGTCAGCCGAGGCGGATACCGATTATGACGGCACGCACGATAAGAAATTCAACGATGCCGCGGAATTCAACAGCTGGCTGAACGCGAATAACCCGGACTTCAACGATAAGCTGAACAAGGATGACTGGCGGGTAGATATTCTTAAATTTTAGGTTTTTTAATCAGGCGCGATAAGGGGCTTTGGGTGTAATGCCGCAGGAAAAGATCAATTTTGATTATTCCGTACCGAATACTCTCCTTATCAAGATAAGCGGGGATTGGGTCATTTCATCGGAGCTCCCATCCGTAAACGAAATAGAAAAGGCCCTATCCGGGCGCGCAGGTATCACGCAATTATCGTTTGACCTTTCCGGTCTCACCAAATGGGACAGCGGGTTTGTTTCTTTTATCCTCCAGATAATCAGGTATTCACAGAATAAAAATATCCATGTCTCCCGCGGGGGGCTCCCGCAGGGAGTAGAAAAGTTCCTCAAACTCGCCCTGAAAGCGAATGAGACGGAACCAATGCCTCCTCAAGCTGCGCGCCTTACTTTTCTGGCGATGGTCGGGGATAAGGCGATCAAGATAAGGGAGGGTGTGCTTTCCCTTCTTGATTTTTTGGGTGAGATAGCTTTTGCTTTTTGGAGATTCTTCAGGGGGAAGGCATATTTTTGCCGTGATGACTTTGTTTATATCGTGCAAAGGTGCGGCGTGGATGCCTTGCCTCTTGTTTCCCTGATAAGCATGCTGGTAGGGATTATCCTCGCGTTTGTGGGAGTTATACAACTTGAACTGTTCGGGGCGCAGATATTCATTGCCGATATCGTGGGTATTGCCATGGTGCGCGTGATGGGGGCCGTGATGACAGGCATACTGCTTTCAGGCCGCACAGGAGCCTCTTTTGCTGCGGAATTGGGTATTATGCAAACGAATGAAGAGGTAGACGCCTTAAGGACCCTGGGGGTCAACCCGGTTGAATACCTGGTTATGCCGCGTGTCCTGGCGTTGATCATCATGATGCCTCTTTTGACGATATATGCCGACCTTATGGGTATAATAGGAGGGTTTGCCGTAAGCACGGGCTTTTTGGGTATAAATCCGGTAGAATATTTAAACCACACCAAGGATGCCGTGACCTTGAACAATTTATGGATAGGGATCACGCATGGCCTTGTGTTCGGGATTATTATTTCGGTAGCCGGGTGCCTGCGCGGCATCAGGTGCGGGAGGAGTGCCGCAGGGGTAGGAGAGGCGACCACTTCGGCGGTAGTATCCGCGATCACGGGTATTGTGATCGCGACAGCGATAATCACATTTATCTGTCAGGTATTAAGGGTATAGGATATGGCGCAGATCCCAGGGCCTATTATTGAAGTCCGCGATCTTAAACTGGCCTACGATAACTATGTCGTAATGCGCGGCCTGAACTTTAAGATTTTTAAAGGGAATATTTTTATTGTCATGGGAGGAAGCGGTTGCGGTAAGAGTACCCTGCTTAAGGCCCTTATCGGATTAAATGCCCCACAGAAAGGCAAGGTTTTATATAATGGCGCTGACTTCTGGGCCGCGGATGATGCGGGGCAGGAAGCGATCATGCGGCGTTTCGGGATCCTTTATCAGGGAGGGGCATTGTGGAGTTCGCTGACATTGGGTGAGAATGTGGCGCTTCCCTTACAGCTTTATTCAGGCCTCTCTGCGGGACAGATACGGGAGGTTGCGGCATTGAAACTTTCGCTGGTTGGCCTTGGAGGGTATGAAGAACTTTATCCTTCCGAGATAAGCGGAGGGATGCGTAAGAGGGCCGGCCTGGCGCGGGCGATCGCGCTTGATCCGGATATAATATTTTTTGATGAACCTTCGGCTGGGCTTGACCCCGTGAATGCGCGGGCCCTTGATGACTTAATACTGGAGCTGCGCGATACGCTGGGGGCTACCATAGTAGTAGTCACGCACGAACTCGCCAGCATATTCGCGATAGGGGATAACTCCATATTCCTTGACGCGGAAACTAAAACAATGATAGCGGAAGGCAACCCAAAAGAACTGTTAGCCAATTCAGATAACCCCAAGGTCATTCAGTTTTTAACCAGGGGAGAGAAGCAAGGAGCCGGAAAATGAGCAAGAGAGCGAATAAGACCTCGATAGGCGTTTTTGTGGTGGGCGCGGTAGTTTTGCTGGTGATAGCCATACTGGTATTCGGTTCGGGGGACCTGTTCAAACATTCGGATAAATATGTCCTTTTTTTTGATGGTTCGGTAAAGGGGCTCTCCGAGGGCGCTCCGGTAATATTCCGGGGGGTTAAGATAGGCAATGTCAAGGATATCAGCCTGCTTTATGACCCGGGCACAAAGAAGGTGTTGATACCCGTTATAGTGGATGTAGAGCTTTCGCGCGTAAAGGGTGCTCCGGAGAAGCGCGGTTACGCCGATTACAACATATTAGTAAAGCAGGGTTTAAGGGCTAAGCTGGAAATACAGAATTTTATAACCGGACAACTTATGTTATCCCTGGATTTTTATCCGGACAGGGAGGAGAAGGTGTACGGCCTTATCAAGGAGTACCCTGAGCTGCCGGCATTGCCGATATCCCCGGATATATTTGAGTTGATGAATGATATCCCCGTAAAAGAGATCTCTTCTAACCTGGAGAAGATGACTTCGGGGGTAAGCAAGCTGATAAATTCAGAGGGCTTTTACGGGCTCAAGACGCTTTTACAGGAGTTAACTATGACTGCGCGCTCCATAAGGTTCCTGACCGAATATCTTGAAGAGCATCCTGAAGCATTCTTAAAAGGAAAACCGAGAGCAAAAGGAGAGTAAGATGAGAAATATTATCTGCCTGTCCCTTATTTTATTTCTAAGCGGGTGTGTATCCATCCCGAACAGCCCCAAATCTAAATTTTACACGCTTAAAGCAGTGAGCCCGGATAATACCGGTGAGCAGATCAGCCTTTCGCCAGGGATGATACTGGGCGTGGGGCCGGTCACGGTACCCCAATACCTGAACCGTCCGCAGATGGTAACCCAGGATAAAGACGGTATGCTTAAATTCTCCGAGTTTGACCGTTGGGGAGAGCCATTGGAGCTGGCGTTGACGCGCCTGCTTGCTACCAACCTGTCAACAATCGCAGCAGAAGGAAATATTGAGGTATATCCATGGAACCCGGTTATCCCGGTGAACTATCAGGTGTTCGCCGATATAGTAAGGATGGAGAGCCAACTAAACGGTGATATGCTCCTGGTATTGCAGTGGTCTATTATTGATGCGCAGGCGAATAGGATGGTATTTACGAAAAGGTTTGAGTCCAGGAAACCGATCAGCCCCAATAACTATTCGGGGATGGTTGAGGTATTGAGCGCTTCATTTGCGTCTTTCAGCAGAGAGGTTGCAGAGGAAGTTTCTAAGCTCGCAGTGCAAACGAAAAAGGCAAACAATGACACAAACTAGCGCGGAAATGAATAGGCGGCAGATATACGCAACAAGGGTCTCCATGTTTGGCGCGCTGGCGATCTTTTTTATTTCCGCAGGCGCGGGGCTTGCCTTAGACTCCATAACATTGCTGCTGGATGCCTCTGCCAGCCTGGTGATATTGGCCGTGGCATTTTTCATGCATACTTCCATAAAGAAATTACAGTCTCCTCCTGACAGGTTCTTTAATTTTGGTTACGGAAAATACGAGCCTTTGACCCTTATAGCGCAAGGCGTATTGATAATTACTACCTGCCTGATCAGCATAAAGTTCGCCCTGCAGGATATAATACACGCTGATAACGTAGAGGATTACGGGATAGCCGTAATAGCCACTTTCTTAGCAGGCATAATAGGGATATTCGTCACCACGTATATTAAGCGCAGCGCCAGGCTCACTCATTCTCAGATACTGGATACCGCGGGGATGCACTGGCTTGCCGATACGCTTATGTCTTTTGGGGTTTGCGCGGGGTTCGCCTTAGGGTTTATCCTGCAGGAGCTCGGTTATTACAGGATAACCCCTTATGTAGACCCGGTAATGGCTATAGTGCTCGCGCTTATCCTTATCCGGATGCCTATACGGATCATCATGCGTAATGGCCTTGAGCTTCTGGACGCCGTGCCTCCGGGAGATATTCATAAGAAAGTGGTTGAGGTAGCCCAGGGGCATAAACCGAAATCATTCGGTATCCATCGCCTCAGGACCAGGAAGGCGGGGGAGAGGGTGTTCGCGGATATATGTTTTATCGTAAAAGAGGACCTCACCGTAGCGCAGGTGCAGGAGTTGGCTGATAATTTTGAGCGCGACCTGAAGGAGCTTTTACCGGTTTCCGACGTGGTGGTATATTTCAAGCCGCGTCCGGGAGCCGGTAAATAGAAATATAAAAACAATTGACGGACCGTTGTTTTGGGTGTATAAAAATACCAGGGAATAGATTTGGGTTTGGGAGCTAAAGAAGCTTCCAAAGGCTATTGGATGGTCGGGCCGCCATCTGTGATAATACAGGATGGCGGTCTTTTATTTTTTAGTACAGAAAAAAGGAGGCGCTTATGTCCTTTGATAATGTCCCCAGCCCCGATGAGATAATTGACGTAGGTAAAAAGAAGTTAGGCGATGCCTGGAAATATATCCCCTGGTTTATAGGTATATTTCTGCTTTTAGGGGCCGCCAGGGGCATGATATATTCTATAGGCCCGGATGAGGTCGGCGTGATACAGCGTTTCGGCAAGTATGCGGGGTTAAGTTCTCCCGGGCTGCACGCCAAGATACCTTTCGGCATAGATAAGGTAACCCCTATAAAAGTAGAGAAGGTCTTTAAGGAGGAATTCGGCTTTAAGACCATGCAGGCGGGAGTAAGGAGCAGGTATGGCCGGGGGGATTATCTTGATGAATCCCTGATGCTTACGGGAGACCTGAATATACTGGATGTGCGCTGGATAGTGCAGTTTCGGATAAAGGATGCAGTAAAATTGATGTTTGCCACGCGTAACCCCCTCAATAATATCCGCGATATATCGGAAGTGGTTATGCGGCGTTTTGTGGGGGATTATTCCGTGGATGAAGTATTGACCGTAAAAAGAGAGGAGATAGATGACCTCTCTCAGCAGGAGATACAGAGGATACTGGACAGCTATAATGTGGGGGTCCAGATAGTTACCGTTAAGCTGCTGGATGTAAACCCGGCGGAGAAGGTAAAGCCGGCATTCAACGAAGTCAATGAGGCCAAGCAGGAGAAGGAGAAGATGATCAACCAGGCCTGGGAGGCATATAATAAAGTGATCCCCAAGGCCCGCGGCACCGCGGAAAAGACTATCCGCGAAGCGGAAGGCTATGCCATTGATAAGGTGAACCGCGCGAAAGGGGAATCCGAGCGTTTCCTTGCCACGCTGAAGGAGTATAAAAAGGCGCCGGAGATAACAAAAAAAAGGATGTATCTGGAGACTATGGCGGAGGTCCTGCCTGAAGCAAGGGAGAAATATATTATCGATAAAGAGCAGGGCTCTATCCTGCCTCTTTTGGATATAAATAAGAAGGGGGGTGAGCGCTGATGAAGAACGGGGCATTCGGGACTATTTTAGGGGTTATTATTGCGATAGCAGCCGTTGTTTTTCTCGCTTTTATCACCGGGGCGGTATATATCGTGAATGAAACACAGCAGGTTGTGATCACCCAGTTCGGCAAGCCTGTAGGAGAGCCCGTTACTTCGGCGGGCCTGCATTTCAAGACCCCGTTGATCCAGCAGGCGCATTATTTTGAGAAGAGGTTATTGGATTGGGACGGGGACCCGAACCAGATACCGACCAAGGATAAAAAATATATCTGGGTGGATACGATCGCGCGCTGGACAATAGTGGACGCGCTTAAGTTTCTGCAGTCGGTAGGCAATGAGATGGGCGTCCAGGGAAGGTTAGACGATATAATAAATTCCGCGACCAGAGACGCGGTCACCAGCCATCTTCTGGTTGAAGCGGTCCGTAATTCAAACCGTATCCTTGAATCTGGCTCGGAGGGCGGCGAAGACGTGATCGTTACGGATGAGGCGCTGGAGCGTATCGGGGTGGGAAGGCAGATGCTGGAAAGTTTTATTCTTGAGAAGTCTAATGTGCTCGCGCCGCAATACGGCATAGAGATCAGGGACGTGCGCATAAAGAGGATAAATTACGTGGAGGACGTGCGTAATAAGGTATATGACCGCATGATCGCCGAAAGGAAACGCGCGGCGGAAAAATACCGCTCTGAAGGCCAGGGGAAGTCCGCTGAGATAGAAGGCCAGGTAGCCAAGGAGTTAAAAGAGATCACTTCGGAGGCGTACCGCCAGGCGCAGGTGATCACTGGCAAGGCAGATGCCGAGGCAGTTTCTATTTACGCTAATGCGTATAACCAGGACGAACAGTTTTATTCTTTCCTGAAAACCCTGGAGACCTATAAGGAAACGATTGATGATAAGTCAACCGTGATACTGACTACGGACAGCGATTATTATAGATACCTGAAGTCGCTGGATAAGTGAGTTGCCGGCAAGGCAATAGATAGCAGTTAACCATATAATTTATTAATATAGGGCTCTCTTCATTATGAGGAGGGCCCTATTTGCATTTTTTAATACTACGCAAGCAGGCCATATCGCGGAGATAGCGCTTGCCATAATATGCCGGCAGCAGTATAATTCTATCTTGGGAAAAAGGAGGGGGCCCGATGGATAAGCTTTACCAGGATACGGAGAAAAGGCAGACCGAACGCATAGATGTAAACTTCGTGGTGATATATAATGTTAATTCACCTCTATCGGTGCGGATGATGGTGGGGAACCAGGAGGTCGTGGCAATAGCCGTAAATCTTTCCGAAGGCGGTATAGCCATATCCACGAACTATGAACTTCCGGTCTCAACCCTCGTAAAAATAAGATTCATACTTTTGAATGAAAAATCCCCTGTTATCTCGGAGCGCATGAAATCAATAGAAGTTACCGGGGATGTGCGCCATAGTTTTCTTAACCAGAAGAATGTTTATCAGATAGGGATCTCTTTTATTGATTTAGCCGATTCCGAACGCCAGTTTATCGCCGGTTTTATTAAATTAGAGAAGCGCTCGCGGCAATAGATGGAAAAGGTAAGATACGAAGTAGACCCGCATAACCGGTTAGTCAGTTTTAAAGCCGGAAAAGGCGCTACGCCCTCTTTGTTCAGGCAGGTCCTGGACGGAGAATTCAAACCCGGTAAGAATAATAACTTAACTTACCATATCAAAGCCCCCCTTAACTACGGTATCAAAACCCCATATCAGGTAAGGTTAAAAGGCATCTGGTCGCTGGATAAGGACCATAACCTGGTTTTTACGCTTGATGGATCAGGGAGGCAGGCTTCAGGGGAGCGACTGATCATCCGCGCGGATATGATAAGCGCGGAAAAGAATTCCCTTTTATTCGCGGTTACTACCATGAGGAATGGCCCTGTTCCGTCAGCGTATATCCTTAAGCTTGAGGGCGCCTGGCAGGCGGATGAGCGTAATCGTATTATCTTCAAAGCAGAGAGGGAGAACAATAGAAGCGATATCCTCACCTTTGACGGGATATGGGAGATAGATAAACGGTATCAGATATCTTATAAATATGAGAAGAAGAACCTCGCGCGCAAGACAAAGCGCGCCCATACTATTTCTTTTAAAGGTTCATGGAGCATAAAAGATAAAGCGAAGATAGCCTATATTATGGATATGGCTACCGGTTCGGTGATGAATTTCAAGGCAAGTGCCGGTATATTCAGGGGTAATTATATAAAATATGAGGTGGGCATAGGGCGGTTGCGTAAAGGAAGGCCGGCGAGAAGGGCGATAGTGCTTTTTGGGAGCTGGAAGATAAAGAAGGGCGCCGGGCTGGTCTTTGAGGTAGAGCGCGGCAGGAGGGGGATCCAGGATATTTCATTCGGGGCCGAGGTCCGCGTTACGCCCAGGGATACGCTTTTATTCCGCCTTAAAGACGGGGCAAACAGGAAGCTGGGAGCGGAGTTGGAACTGACGCGCAGGATCAGCGGGCTGGACGGGGAATCATATATACGCATGCTTAAATCAGGCAGAGAATATTCAATGTTGGCAGGCGCGGGATTGAGGTGGTAAAATATTATGGCAGAGTGGCGTCCGGCAATAGAATGCCCTAAATGCGGCAGCGCTGATACGCGTTTCATAGAGCCTCATTACGAGATGTCGGTATACGAGTGTAATATATGCGGTTGCCGCTTTGAAACAGAGGATGATTGATATATTTAAGCGGCTGATATATATATCGCTAACCTTATTTTTTATTATCTTTATTATCTCGGCTCCGGCCGCGGAGGTGGAAAATATGAACGAGCCTGAGAAGACAGGGAAGATAAACATTTATAATGCGCGTACCGGGAAGATAGAGGAAGTAGAAAAGGTTTATAAGACCGATGAAGAATGGAAGAAGATGCTTACACCTGAGCAGTTCAAGATCATGCGCCGCAAAGGGACTGAACCGCCGGCAACGGGTAAGTGTGATCTTCCAAAAAAGGGCGGGATATACCAGTGCGCGGGTTGCGGCACCGATCTTTTCGGTGTAACCGCTAAATTTGAATCCGGCAGCGGATGGCCGAGTTTCTGGGAGCCGGTTTCGCAGTTGAATATAAGGATAGAGGCAGATGATAGTTTCGGGATGCGCAGGATCGAGGCGCTTTGCGCCCGTTGCGGCGCGCACCTGGGCCATATTTTTGATGACGGGCCCCCGCCTACAGGGAAGCGTTACTGTATAAACTCGGCAGCGCTTAAATTGATCATGGTTGATAAGATATATAAGGAAAAGACAGAGAAGGCGGTTTTTGCCGCAGGTTGTTTCTGGGGTGTGGAGTCGGCATTCAGGCAGGTAAAAGGAGTAGTCAGCGTGACTTCTGGATTTACCGGAGGCCGCACTAAGGACCCTACTTATGAGCAGGTCTCAACCGGCAAGACCGGACACGCGGAGGCTGTAGAAGTTGAATATGACCCGGCAACGCTCTCTTACGAACAGCTTCTTGGTTTATTCTGGAATATCCATGATCCTACTACGCCCAACAGGCAGGGCCCGGATATAGGAAACCAGTATCGCTCTGCGATATTCTATTATACGCCAGAACAGGAGAAGGCAGCGCGTTTATCCAGGGAAAAACTGGAGGGGTCAGGCAGATATAAGGGGCATATAACGACAGAGATAACTCCAGCCGGTGATTTTTACAAGGCAGATGAGTATCATCAGCGTTATTATGAGAAGCGCGGGTTGAAGCCCGGGTGTATCTTTCCTTTTGAATAGTCCGCGCGGATAAAAACGGAGGGGAAAATGAAAGTGCAGAAGACAGGTGAAAGGTACAGGTGCAGCGTATGCGGCAATGAAGTAACGGTAACGAAGGTAGGGGGCGGGGAACTGGTGTGCTGCGAGAAACCGATGGAGAAGATGGAAGGATAAACAACAGCAGGAGGGTATTTATCATGGCTAAGTCGATAAAGGGGACAAAGACCGAGAAAAATCTGCTCGTGGCTTTTGCCGGGGAGTCTCAAGCGAGGAACAGGTATACTTATTTTTCCAGCGCAGCGAAGAAGGAGGGCTACGAACAGATAGCCGCTATTTTTGCCGAGACAGCCGATAATGAAAAAGAACACGCTAAGGTATTTTTTAAATACCTTGAAGGCGGCGACGTAGAGATAACCGCGAGTTATCCCGCGGGCATGATCAGGGACACAAAGAGCAACCTCGAGGAAGCCGCGGCCGGTGAAAATATGGAGTGGACAACGCTTTATTCAGATTTCGGAAAGACAGCTAAAGACGAAGGGTTTCTTGAAATAGCGCGCTCTTTTGAGCATATAGCAAAAGTCGAGAGTTTTCATGAGTCAAGATACAGGAGGCTTATCAATAATATATCTAACGGAGAAGTATTCAAAAAGAAATCAGCGGTAAGGTGGCATTGCATAAATTGCGGTTATGTGTTTGAAGGAGATATCGCTCCCAGAGAGTGCCCTGCCTGCAGGCACCCGCAGTCATTCTATGAGCTTCTGGCGGAGAATTATTAATAGCCGCGGGCCTTGGCTATTGTTCTTAAGCGGCAGATTACTTCTTTTATGGTCTTATCCGGGGTAGAGGCGCCGCCGGTAATACCCACGCTTTTGATTCCCGGGAACCACGAACGTTTCAAGCCTTCTTTTGACCTTATCCAGTAGCTGTTTTTATTGATCGACTTAGATATCTCATATAACCTTTTGGTGTTGGCGCTCGTCTTGGAACCTACGATGAGCATTATTTCATTCTTAAGGGGCATACTTTTTATCTCTTTTTGCTTAAGGCGCGTGGGCCTGCATACGGTATTAAAAAATTTAAGGTCCGGTACGGTTCTTTTTAATGCCCGCACTATTTTAAATACCTTATCTATATTCTGGGTTGATTGCACGACCACGCAGGCCTTCTTTGTTTTTTTAAGCGCCCTGAAAGGTATATTTTTTATAGCGTCTATGACTATGGCCTTTCCCTCCAGTTGCCCGGCAATACCGCGGACCTCATCATGTCTTTTGTCGCCGATGATAATGATTTTACGGCCTGACTTTTCCATATTCGCGGCTATCCTGTGTATCTCTTTTACCATGGGGCATGTGGCGTCTATTATTTTATATCCGAGCCTCTCGGCTCTTTTTACCGTATCCAGGCTTGCCCCGTGCGCGCGCAGTATAAGGGCCCTGCCTTTTCCTTCATCAAGGCGCCGTATCTTTTGAATCCCGGAGCGGTGTATGTCGCGGACTACATCTTCATTATGGACTATATCACCGAGCATGCAGGCGTTTTTCTTTTCTGCCGCCGTGCGTATGGCGATATTTATCGCCCGCCTTACCCCGAAACAGAACCCCGCGGACTTAGCCAGGTTTATTCTCATAGATATTCCTTTTTTATAAGGGCCCGCGCGGCTATAAAGGTTTTTCTCATCCCGCTTACATGCGCCTTTCCGGAAAAGATATCGTAATCTTTATTCTCTATATCTTTTAATATCCTTTCATAAAATTCTTTCATCAGCCCTGAAACATACCTGCAGGAGGGTTTTTTTATCATCTTTATGCCGGGAGAAGAGCGCGAGTAATATTCACGCGCCCTTTTTATCTGCATCTTTAACATCTCGCGGAAACCTTCATTGAGATTCTCTTTTTTCAGGTCTTCTTCAGAGATGCCGTAGCGGGCCAGTTCTTCCTGGGGTATATATATCCTGTCTCTTTTAAGGTCTTCCTTTATATCTCTTATGATATTGGTTAGTTGCATGGCTATCCCCAGGTCCAGGGCGTATGTCTCGGCATCATCATTATCGTAACCGAAGATCTTTAACATGACCAGCCCTACTACACCGGCGACCTTGTAGCAGTAGTCGTAAAGTTCACTGAAATCAGCGTAACGGGTTTTCGTTATGTCCAGGCGCATCCCGTCAATGAGCGCATGGAAGTAATTGAGGGAGATATTGTATTTTCTGACTGTATGCCTGAAGGCAAAAAATAGATCATTTTGCAGCTGCGCATCCGTATACACGGCGTATATGTTATTCTTCAATTTCTCCAGGTCTTCCGAGACGGAAGAAGAGTAGCTGTCTAAAGTTTCATCGCTTATCCTGCATACGGAGTAGATCGAATACGCGGCATAACGTATCTCTTTAGGCAGGAATAGGGAGGCAAAATAGAAGTTGCCGGCAGAACGCCTGGTTATGTTTGCGGCTTCCCTGAATCCGGACATTATCTCATGTTTATTCATATTATATCTTAAGCACCTGCCTGGAATAATCCGCGATACACTTCTTATATTCGGGGCGCATTCTGGTTGAGGAATTTATAGCGAGGGCCTTATCAAGCAGGATGTTGATCTCTTCCCTGGCGAAATCCGGGGTCCCGGATCCTTTTAATATCCGGCGTATGGCTGACAGGTCTTTTAACCCCGCGGTATCCTTAGACAGTATCTTTCTTATGGCGAGTTTCCCTTTTTTATCAGCGTGATTATAGGCATGCCATATAAGTATGGTTTTTTTGGATTCTTTCAGGTCGGTGAGGATGGATTTGCCTATTACCCTGGATGAAGAAAAGATGCCTATCATATCATCTTTTATCTGGAAGGCCCTGCCGAGGGATATCCCGAATTCATATAATTTATCTGTTTCTTCTTTTTTTGCGCCTGCCAGGGTAGCGCCTATTGTCAGGGGAGCGGCAAAGGTATAATTAGAGGTTTTCAGGTCATATATTTTATATATATCATTCCTGGTTATCCTGGCGATATCCTTTGCCCCGGCCAGCAGTTCGATGAACTCTCCGCTCCCGGTGAGGAAGGCCGCTTCTACCAGTTTTTTAAGGGCTGATTCCTTACGCAGAAGTTCCTCTTTTACCGAGAGGAAGGAGTGTATCGCCATCGCGTAGAGTACGTCGCCTAATACTATTGCCAGGTCTTCCCCGGTAAATTTGATATTCTTATATTCCGCCAGGGAGTGGTTTAGCATTGCGTGCATGGATGGTTTACCGCGGCGGGTAGAGGATCTATCGATAATATCGTCGTGCACGAGCATGAAGTCGTGCAGAAGCTCCAGGGATACCGCGGCCCTATAGAGGCCTTTCGGAGCTTTTCTGGCGTAACCCATATACCCCATGATGAAAAGGATAGGGCGCACGCGCTTGCCTTCACGCGATACAAACTCTTTTATATTATCGTAAAGGAGGGGAGAGATCTTCCGCAGGGAGTGCTTATTTCTTATATCCGCCGCGTATCCTTTAAGTTCGTTATTAACCTTCTTTTTTATTTTCAAAAACATATATTTATGATAGCATAAAGCAGAGTTATTTCAATTCAATTAAAAGATGATAAAGGACCTTTTAAGAGCGTTAAGGCTGCCTTTTATAGTTGCCGGCGTCATTCCTTTTGTCTTTGGTTCTTTGATAGAAAGGTGCAATTTTAATCTTCCTGCTTTTATCTTTGGGTTGTTTGCCGTATCCTGCACCCATCTTAGCGCGAACTTGATAAACGATTACTCCGATGCCGAAAGCGGTGTGGACGCCATAGACGCGAGATTCTTTGGCTTTTTCGGCGGTTCTAAACTTATACAGGAGGGGGTTTTATCCGGGAGGTCTTATTTCGCCATGGCGGTATTGTTCGGTTTTATCGCTCTTTTTTCGGTTATATCCCTGGCATTCCTGTTGAACGGAGCCGCGGTATTGGCATATTTCACGGCGATAATCCTGTTGAGCTGGGCTTATTCCGTGAAACCTTTGCAGCTGGCTTATCGGGGCCTGGGGGAGATAGTTGTTTTTATCCTTTTTGGCCCGGTCCCGTTAATGGGGGGTTATTATATCCAGAGCGGGATATTCCCGGATATAAGGAGTTTTATGCTTTCACTTCCTTTCGGATTTCTTACTGCCGCTATACTTTTGGCGAATGAGGCCCCTGATGTTAGCGAAGACAGGAGGGCGGGTAAGAGGACGTGGGCTGTGCTTGCGGGAGGGAAGAATGTTTTTATTCTTTATTCCGTGTTGACCGTTTTGGGTTTTGCCTCGGTGTTTTTGAATATATCCATAGGTTATCTCGGTATTAAAGCGCTGCCAGCCATCTTTTTTATTGTTCCCGCGCTCAAGGCAGCAGGTATATTGAGGCGCGATTACCGGAATAAGGAGAAAATGATTGTTTCTTCAAGGCTTGCTATCGGCACGCAGGCCTTTGCCGGCATATCCCTGGTTATAAGTTTGCTGATATGAAAAAAGCCGTTATTATAGGAGGCGGGTTCGCCGGATTGAGCGCGGCAAAAAGGTTCTTTGCGCAAAAGGGCGCCCTGTCGGTTACTCTTATAGACAGAAAACCGACATTTGATTTCCTCCCGGCCTTACCGGATATCATCGGGAGGAATATAGCCCCCGCGTACCTGAAAGCGGATATAAAAGCGATCTCGCGCAGGTTAGGTTTTGATTTTATAAATGAAGAAGTCATTGGCGTGGATCTGGCACAGAACAAAGTAAATACTGTTTCTTCGGGCGTGTATTATGATTATCTTTTGATCTCAAGCGGCAGCCAGACCAACTTTTACGGTAATGCCGCGATAGAGAAGAATGCTTATCTTCTTGACAGGGTGGACGATGCCGCGAAGATAGCGCGGGCGGTAAAGGAAAATGGCTTTACTGATTTTGTGGTTTGCGGAGGCGGTTATACGGGGATAGAGTTAGCCACTAATCTAAAAAAACTTTTGAATAGATTATGGCGTACTGATAAGGTAGTGATAGTAGAGCGGCAGCCGGATATATTGGGGCCCCTTCCGCAGTGGATGAAGGATTACGCGCGGGATAACCTGCGCAGGCTGGATATAGAGATCCTGGCTGCAACTACGGTAGAGCATATAAATGGACGTGAGATCATGCTCTCGGGAGGCAGGGGATTTGATAACGCGATGCTTATCTGGGCCGCCGGGGTAAAGAGCGGTGATTTTATCCGGAAAATGGACCTGGAGAAGAACCCGCAGGGCAGGCTAAAAGTTGATGAATATTTAAGGATAAACAGGAATTGTTACGCGGCTGGAGATGCCGCGTTGTTTTCTTACCGGGGCGGTACCTTAAGGATGGCGGTCCAGTTTTCCATAATGGAAGGTCTTATCGCGGCGGTGAATATCTTGCGGGATGCGCGGGGGATGAAACCCGCGGCGTACCTCCCGGTTGACCTGGGTTATGTGATACCTATGGCTAATGATCTTTCCTGCGGAAGTATTTTGGGTATGGACCTTAAAGGCAGGATACCTACGGCGCTGCATTATTTTATGTGCCTTTACCGTTCTTACGGATGGAATAACAAGGCAGGTTTTGCCAAAGACCTGTTAAGAGGAGGTGGGAGATGACGGATCTGGCGGTATTCATCTTAAGGCTCGCGATAGGAGTGGTTTTCTCCGGCCACGGGCTTCAGAAAGCTTTTGGGCTTTTTGGAGGTCCGGGTATCAACGCATTCTCCGGTATGCTTTCGGGCTTAGGTTTTGCCCCGGCTTTATTGTGGGCTTACGCGGTAGCATACATTGAATTGATCGCGGGCGTCTTTCTGATAGCCGGGCTGTTCACGCGCGTATCTTCGCTGCTGCTTATAATTATCATGGTTGTGGCCGCGGTCAAAGTCCATCTGCGAAACGGTTTTTTTCTGCAGAACGGAGGATTTGAATATATATTCGTGTTGACCTGCGCGCTGCTTGCCATATTGATCAACGGAGCGGGGAGTTTCAGTTTTTCTAAAAAGTAAGAAAGGAGAACGGAAATGGCGAACAATAAAGAAGTATGTGTGGGTGGTGTAATATTCTCTACCGCGGGGATATTGCTGCTTTTGGGCGCGGCGTTTGATATCCTGCCTGTTTCCGATAATCTGGCGATATTCCTCGGAATCGCCTGTTTTATCATCGCAGGCGCCATAAAAAAGATCATGAAGGGCGGAAGCTGCTGCAAATAGAATAAATGGATGAACATAATATTCTGATTTTTCTTATCCAGGTAGTCATCCTGCTTGGGTTTGCCAGGATGCTTGGGGAGTTGTTCCGTATCTGGAAACAGCCCGCGCTCACCGCGGAGATAATGGTCGGAGTGATATTCGGCCCTACTATCCTGGGCCGCTTTTTCCCTTCGGTGAGCCGGTACATATTCCCCGCCGAACCCCTGCAGGCAGCCATGCTTGAAACGATCGCGTGGCTGGGAGTATTCTTTTTTCTCCTGGAGATGGGGCTGGAGCTGGATTTTTCAAGCGCCTGGAGGCAGAGGGGAAATGCATTAAAGATCGCGCTGTCGGATATAATCATCCCGATGGCAATTGCTTTTATTCCCGCTTTTTTTATCCCGTCTCATTACCTGGTTGACCCTGATCAGAGGCTGATATTCGCGTTCTTTATTGCTACTGTAATGACAATAAGCGCTTTGCCTATCGCGGCCCGCGCCCTGCGCGACCTGGATATCTATAAGACCGACCTGGGTTTTCTTATCATGTCGGCACTTTCCGTAAATGATATTATCGGATGGCTGATCTTTACATTGATCCTGGGGTTTTTTACTCAAATGGATATACAGGTATCCAGGGTGATCATTATACTGTTGTCCACGCTGGGTTTCACCGTATTCTGCCTTACGGTAGGGAGGCGCTGGGCAGATATTGTTGTTACCAGGATAAAAGAGAAGAATATCCCGGAGCCGGCCGGCTCACTTACCTTCATCTGCATACTGGGTTTTCTTTGCGGGGCCATAACGCAGAAAATAGGCATACACGCCTTATTCGGTTTCTTCGTAGCCGGGGTCATGGTCGGCGGGGCTAAGGCCCTTCCTGAGAGGACGCGCCACGTTATCTCGCAGATGGTTTATGCCATATTTGTCCCTCTTTTCTTTGCCAGCATAGGCCTGCGCGTAGATTTCGTGAAGAATTTTGATATTTTTATTGTTTTGATCCTGATCGTTATCGGTATATTCGGAAGGTTCATAGGCGCATGGATAGGGGTCAACTTGAGCAGCGTTTCGCGCGTGAACCGGCTTACCATAGCAATAGCGCATACGCCCGGGGGGTCAATGGAGATAGTCGTGGGTATCCTGGCGCTGCAGTATAACCTGATCACTGAACCGATATTCGTGGGTATTGTTTTTAGCGCCGTATTCTCTTCGGTCATACTCGGGCCATGGCTAAGGCACGCCGTTTTAAAGCGTGAAGAGATAAATATAATGGAATTTTCCCGGACCCATAATATCATCGCGAATATGAAGTCAACCGAACGTAACGCAGCAATGCAGGAACTTTGTTCGCTGGTAGCCGAGCAGGGGAATACGCCGCATCCTGAAGCCTTATATAGGGCTGTCGCGGCAAGAGAGAATACTATGGGCACGGCGATAGAGGAGGGGATCGCCCTTCCGCATGCGCGCATCCCGCGCCTGGTCAAACCCGTTATCGCTCTCGGGATATCTGAAGCCGGGATAGAGTGGGATTCACCTGACGGCAAGCCAACGCACCTTATCTTTTTGATCCTTACCCCCAGGGAGGATGATTGGATCCAGGTGCAGATATTGCGCATTATATCCAAGGCCATGAGCAGCAAAAAAATAAGGGACGCGTTTTTATCCGCCGGGGAGCGCCATAATATCTGGCATATACTACAGCAGGTATTTACCCCGCATCAGATAGTAAGAAAAAAGGAGCGGCGCTGATATTTTACCTTGACATAACCTGTTTTATAGAGGTAATATAAGATACAAATAAGTATCCCGTAACGGAACAGGGAAAGCAACCGAAGATAAGACAACTTTACGGGTTGTCTTTTTTGTTTTTGAGAGGGCGGTAAAAAAATATGTGTCCGGAAAGCGCTTTGGGTAACCTGGATCACGGCACGCACCTGTGCAGTATTTACAGGGATAAAAATGAGCAGCTATCGTCCGTACTCTCTTATATAAAAGGCGGGCTGTTTAGGGGAGATAAGATCATCAGCATCCTGACCGAGGGTACCAGGAGCATATTCGTTAAGACCCTTTCGGATCTTGGGCTGGAATTAGAAAAGTGCAGAGAATGGGGGCAGTTCATCTTTATTGACGATAAAGAGTTCTATCTGGGCCAGGGCTGCTTTGACCCTGACAGGATAATACAGATGGTAACGCAGGAGCAGAATAACGCGGCAATGTCTGGTTATAAGGGGGTAAGAGGGATAGCTGAAATGGATTGTTTCCTTTCCAGGGCCCCTGGGACAGAGAAGTTGATAGAGTATGAATCAAACCTGAATTATTTCTTCCCGGGAAGCAGGCTTACATCCATATGCCATTACAGGGAGGACCTTTTTGATGAGGATACCCTGTTGGGGGTTTTATATACCCATCCTAAGGCGATAATTTACGGCAAACTGTATGATAACCATTATTATATACCCCCAGAGCAGTTCCCGGCGCGCCTAAAAGACGGCTCTATACCCGGCACATACAGGTTATTAAGGGACACATTAATTGCGCAGGGTCCTTTATGAGGGGCGGCAGGCATATTATTTTGATTGACAAATCCAAAAAAGGTGGTATACTAACGTTGGTAGTAAATAAGAGATTAGAAAGTCTAGGGCCGGGAGGTTTAGATATCTAACCTTTCGGCTTTTTTTGTTTCTGTCGTTATTTACTATAATTCGAAAGAAAGGAGGAAGTAAATAATGGCAAGAGGAAAAGTAAAGTGGTTCTCAAACCAGAAAGGCTACGGCTTTATCACTCCCGAGTCGGGCAATGATGTATTTGTGCATCATAGCGCGATACAAGGCGAGGGTTACAAGTCCTTAGACGAAGGGCAGGAAGTCGAATTCGAGGTGGAGCAGGGCCCTAAAGGTGAACAAGCTACTAAAGTAGTGAAGTTATAACCTTGAAAAAAAGAACAAACCCGGTCCCATTCAGGGGCCGGGTTTGTTTTTAACAGAAGGAGGAGCAGATGCACACAGGCAAGATAAAGAAGTTAGTGCGTGACAGGGGGTTCGGGTTTATCAGCGATACGGACGGAAGGGAAGTATTCTTTCATCAGTCAAGCCTTCTGGATACAAAATTTGATATTCTTAACGAAGAGCAGGCGGTAGAGTTTGAGATAGAGGATTCACCTAAGGGCCCGCGCGCCATCAATGTGCGTATCGCTCAAAAATAACGGTATATTAACCGTCTAAAATAATGAAAGTAATACTTATAGAACCGGCCGCAGCAGAGGCTAACGTATACAGTAAGTTATGCATGCCTCTTATGGGGCCGGTCTATCTGGGGACCATACTTAAGAACAGGGGGCATGAGGTCAGTATATATAATGAAGATATGTATACGCCCGATTATTCCAGGCTGGACGCGGATATAATAGGTATCTCTATACTTACTTCTACCGCCAGGCGCGGATATGAGATAGCCGGGATGTTCCCGAAAGAGAAGGTGATCATAGGCGGGGTTCATGCCAGCCTTTTGCCCGATGAGGCGCTTCAATTTGCCAGGCAGGTAGTGGTAGGAGAAGCGGAAGAGGTTATCGCAGATGTAGTAGAAGGCAGGAATAGGGAGCCGATCGTGCAGGGTACCCGGCCGCAGGACCTGGATAGCCTGCCTTATCCGGATTTCTCCCTGATAAAAGGTTATAAGGCATCCCCCATAGTCATGCCTATATCTACTTCAAGGGGCTGCCCTTTTGATTGTATTTTCTGTTCCGTGACAAAGATGTTTGGCCGTGAATACAGGTTCCGCAGCGCGGGAAATGTCATGGGAGAGATAGAATCAAGGAACGCGAGGTCTTTTTTCTTTTGCGACGATAATTTTACCGCGCACCCGGAACGCACGCGTGCGCTGCTTGGACTCATGCTGGAACGCAAGGTCCCAAGCTGGAGCTGTCAGGTGCGCTGCGATGCGGCAAAGGATGATGAACTCCTGGACCTTATGGCGCGCGCCGGATGTTCCGTAGTATGCGTGGGTTTTGAATCCATTAACCAGAAGACCCTGCAGGCGTATAAGAAGAAACAGAGTGTGGATGATATAATAAAATCTATCCGTTCCTTCCGCAGGAAGAAACTCAGGATACACGGGATGTTCGTCCTGGGAGGGGATGATGACAATGAAAAGACCGTATGGGATACCCTTAAGTTCGCAGTAAAAGAGAAGATAGATACCATTCAGATGATGATCCTTACGCCCGTGCCGGGGACGAAGCTGCATGAAGAGTTGACGAAAGATGACCGCATCCTTAGCCACGATTGGAGCCTGTATGACGGCCAACATGTCGTTTTTAAACCGAAGTTGATATCGGCTAAGCAGCTGCAGATGAACGTGGTCAGGGCGTATATCAGGTTTTACTCTCTTTCCAAGTCATTATCCCTGCTCATAAGGATGCGTTTTCGTAACGCGATGTTCCGTTTCATAGGATACAGGATCATCCACGAATGGGTCCGGCATAACCATAAGATGCACTGGCTGCTTCAGATTTGACCTTGACCATTAAGCCATCCGGCAGTAAAATACTTTATAACTGCGGGAGGATGGCTGATGTTAAAAAAAGAAATAATTATCTTGGCAACTCTTCAATATAGGGAGGGTTGCCTTTTTATTGGAATAACGCCCAAACCTATCTGATAGTTTGGTGTGCCTGTTGGGCAAGGAGGATGGTATGCGACTTGAAGAATTAAAAGGGAAACTCGTGCTTTTTAAGTTTGCCGATGAGATAAGAGGGGATCTTTCTCTTTTTCAGATCTACAAGGATGAGATGTGGGCAGTGGTCACGGGTATTGACGACGTGGGCATCTGGATAGAGAACCCATCCTATGAACTCGGGGTATGGTGGAATGATAAGGGCGAGCTGGTCCCCCCGGCTAAACAGGTAAAAGAGAAAGTAAAGACAGATATACTTATCGCCTGGCGTTATATCAAAGGGCTGATGAACGTTGAAGATGACCGTTTCCAGAGGGTAAAGAGCGAGAGCCTGCCGGGATTCCAGGCCTATAAATAGGATAAAACCGATATGACAATAAGGCTGCTGGTCCTTATACTAATATTAATAGCGATACTGGTTTTTGCCCTTAAATATATCGAGGCCTGGGGGATATTTTTCCCTACGAAGGATATCGGCTGGTATCCTTCGGACGTGAATATGCCGTTTGAGGATATATATGCCAAGACAAAGGATGGCGCGACGGTGAACGGCTGGTTTATCCCGCGTGAAGGCGCCAGGTATACCTTATTATTCTTTCACGGGAATGCCGGGAATATACAGCATAGGCTGGATAAAATGCTCATGCTTTGGGAGTCAGGCTTAAATATATTCATTATTGATTACAGGGGTTTCGGTAAAAGCGAAGGCAGGATGACTGAAGAAGGTTTTTATATTGACGCGGATACTGCCTATGGATACCTGGTGAAGACACGCGGTATAAAACCGGAAGAGATAATTATATACGGTGAGTCACTGGGGACCGCGGTAGCGGTAGACCTGGCTTCGAGGGCTAGGGCCGCGGGCGTGATACTGGAAGGGGCCTTTTCTAACGGGCGGGATATGGCAAAAAAGATATATCCGTTTTTTCCCGGGTTCATTTTTTCAAACAAATTCAATTCCCTAAAAAAGATAAAAGCGTCAGCTATGCCTAAATTATTTATTCATAGCGTGGATGACGAAATAGTGCCTTTTGCTTTCGCCAGGAAGCTTTATCAGGCTGCCCCCGGTCCCAAGGAATTCGCAGAGTTAAGCGGGGGGCATAATACCTGTTTTATGGATTCCAGGGAGAAGTATATCTCTTCTATAACCGGATTTATAAGGAGGATTCATGAAGGTAAGGATATATTACCATCATACTGATTGCGGTAAGGTAGTTTATTACGGGAAATACCTTGAGTTCCTTGAGGAGGCGCGCACGGAGTATTTTGACGAGAGAGGGTTACTCCTGAAGGAACTGGAGAAGCAGGGAGTATATTTTGTGGTCGCACGGCAGGAGATAGACTATAAATACCCGGCTTTTTACGGGGATATTCTTACTATTAAAACTACGGTTTCCGGTATTTCTTCCGTGAAGGCCGTATTTGAATGCGAGATCACTAATCAGGATAACAAGGTAATCTCCACGGCGAAAACAATCCTTGTCTGCGTAAGCCGCGAACTAAAACCGCAGGCTATGCCGCAGGAACTACGCGAGAAACTTTCGGATAAAGGCAATAAATAATGCGAATAACCTTAAAGGCTGCACTATTATTTATTTTTTTGTTTAGCGCTGTATCGGCGGCCATGGGCGATACGCTTTATCTTAAGAACGGACGCAAGATAAAGGGGGTTATCCAGCGGGACACGCCTGAATATGTGGATTTGGGAGTCGGCTCTGGTTCTGTTAGGTTTTACCGCGCGGAGATAGAGCGTATAGAGTTTTCGTCAGAGGAGCAAAACCGCGGATTAGAGAAGAATTGGGAGATAGAGCGCTTAAGGAAAGAGGAGAGGCTGGCTGAACACCGGAGATTGGAAAAAGAGATTGAAGATGCCATGCCCAAAGAGGCCGAGGTCCGCAGCAAAGACGGGCATCTCTTTGTCAATGCATTATTGAATAGGAAGACGACCGCCAGGTTTCTGGTAGATACCGGCGCTTCTATGATTGTGGTTTCCGCGCAGATAGCGAAAAAACTGAATGTAGATATAAAAGGCAATGATGCCAGCGAGATAAATATAACGCTGGCGGATGGCAGGGAGATATCAGGCAGGTACTTTAAGCTGGATACTATAAGCGTAGGCGAGGCCGTTGCAGAGGATATTGACGCGGCAGTCATCTTGCAGGAGGATGCCTTTACGGATTTTGACGGGGTCCTCGGTATGTCATTCCTTAAATTATTCAAGTTTTCCATAGACCCGCAGGGAAATAAGTTTATCCTGAACAAATAATATTTATATTTGAATGCGTAACGATAAAGCCTTCAAGTCATTTGTATTCTTAAGCGGCAGCGGGTGCATGCTGCCTTTTCTGATGATATTCAATCTTTTTTTTGGGTGGATATTCCTGAGGCCTGCCCATTGGCTCATCGTTGAGAGTATATTAGTCCTGTTTTTTGTGGTCAACGGCTTGATAATGACGCGCAGGGTAATCTCTGCTCCCGGGGAGGAGGATGACGTTATAGATGTAGAGGCGAAAGTCGTGGATGAAAAGCGAAAGATAGGAAGCAGCTAACCTTTTATTTGACTTTTTACGTATTTATGTTAGCATACACCTTGTTCAAGGTCGTTTTTTTTGAATAATGATATCTAAAAGGAGGAACGGTTAAATGTCGGCAGTCAATTTTTTATGGTTAGCCCCTGTAGGTTCAATAATAGCACTTTTGTTCGCCTGGTACCTCGCGGCTTCTATCATGAAGAAAGGCGAAGGCAATGATAAGATGCGCGAGATAGCACAGGCAGTGCGGGTGGGCTCAAGGGCGTATTTAAAGAGGCAGTATTTAGGCGTATCTATATTTTTTCTGGTAGTATTCTGCGTCCTTATGGTCCTGGCCATAAATAAATACCTGGTTATATTTGTTCCGTTCGCATTCCTCACCGGCGGCCTCTTCTCCGGCCTGGCTGGTTTTATCGGTATGTCTATAGCTACCCAGGCGTCATCCCGTACCACTAATGAAGCAATGAAGGGTTTAAATTGCGGGCTGCGGGTGGCGTTTAATAGCGGCGCGGTCATGGGTATGGTGGTCGTGGGGTTAGGGCTCCTGGACCTGTCTATATGGTATTTTTTCTTAAATGCTTATTACGGAAGCTATAGTATCCCCGCGTGGATACCGCAATGGTTGTCTCCGTACCTTACATGGGCCTTTCAGGCGCACCCGTTACCTATCGGGACAGATAAGATCACCGCTATTACTTCCACGATGCTTTGTTTTGGTATGGGCGCCAGTTCGCAGGCGTTATTTGCCCGCGTGGGCGGAGGCATATTCACCAAGGCTGCGGATGTCGGCGCGGATTTAGTCGGTAAAGTTGAAGCGGGCATTCCCGAGGATGACCCGCGTAACCCCGCGGTTATCGCGGATAATGTGGGCGATAATGTAGGAGACGTGGCGGGTATGGGCGCGGACCTTTATGAGTCTTACGTGGGTTCTATCGTGGCTACCGCGGCTTTAGGCGTGGCTGCGGGTTTGGGGGTTTCCGGGGTTACTGTTCCTATGGTAATGGCCGCGGTAGGGGTGGTGGCTTCCATTGTCGGGACATTCTTTGTCAGGTGCAGGGAAGAGTCTACTCAAAAGATATTATTGGTGGCGTTAAGAAAGGGGATATTTGTCAGCGCCGGATTAGTGGCCCTGATATCTTATTTCCTGGTTAAATATACTCTCGGTATTGAGCATATGGGAGTTTACTGGTCGGTATTATCGGGTTTGATCGCCGGAGTATTAATAGGATTATCTACCGAATATTTTACCTCAAGCCATTTTAAACCCACGCGGTCAATAGCCGAGGCGTCTTTAACCGGGCCCGCGACCGTTATTATCGGGGGTATATCGGTAGGGATGATGTCAACGGCGATACCGGTGATCGTAATAGGCGTCGCGATATTATTGAGCTATTTTCTTTCGGGCGGCGCCGCTAATCCTAACGCCGGACTTTACGGAGTGGGGATTTCCGCGGTAGGCATGCTTTCTACCCTTGGAATAACACTGGCTACCGATGCCTATGGCCCGGTTGCTGATAATGCCGGAGGTAACGCGCAGATGGCGGGCCTTGATCCTGAGGTAAGGAAAAGGACGGATGCCCTGGATTCATTGGGCAATACTACCGCCGCTACGGGCAAAGGTTTTGCTATAGGTTCCGCGGCCTTGACCGCGCTTGCTTTAATAGCCGCTTATCGCGACCAGGTATCTTTATACGGGAAAGAGCTTAGCTTAAACCTCATGCAGCCGAGTGTGCTGGTGGGCTTATTTATTGGGGCTATGCTGCCTTTCGCGTTCTGTTCTATGACGATGAGCGCGGTAGGGAGGGCGGCAGGAAAGATCGTAGTAGAAGTGCGTAGGCAGTTCAAGGAGATACTCGGGTTGATGGAAGGCAAGGCTAAGCCGGATTATGCGCGTTGCGTGACCATAGCCACTTCAGCGGCGCAGAAAGAGATGATCATCCCATCGCTCATGGCGATAATAGCTCCTATTGCCGTAGGGCTATTAGTCGGTGTAGAAGCTGTGGCAGGGCTTTTGACCGGAGCGACCGTAACAGGGTTTGCGTTGGCGGTAATGATGGCGAATTCCGGCGGCGCCTGGGATAATGCCAAGAAATATATAGAGGAAGGCCATTACGGAGGGAAAGGTTCTCCCGCGCATAAGGCAGGGGTTGTCGGCGATACGGTAGGGGATCCTTTTAAAGATACCTCCGGCCCAAGCCTGAATATACTCATCAAGCTTATGTCCATGGTTTCGATAGTTTTCGCATCCTTCGTCATCTCCAACTCTTTCTTCAAATAGGGACACCTTTTCTGCCAATCGAGGGACACCCTTTTAGCCAAAGCTAAGGGTGTCCCTTTTCTTTTCAGGTTGAGTCGACAAGATCCAAAAGCTTGCTTTTGTTTCCTAAAGTCCTATTTCTATAACTGCTCCAGATATATTCCATTGGCGACTGAGTTAATCCTTTCCTGACCGGATTCATTTCTACATAGTACACGCACTCTAGAAAATAATCATCTTTTTGTATAATCATACTCTTGAATCTGCCTTGCCAAAGATGACCTACTTTTCTGTATTTCTTATTAAACCATGTAGTGTATGTTTGGGTTATACCTTGCATGAGGATAGGAAGATTCTCGGGTTGTTTGGGTTGTAATATTAAATGAATGTGATTGGGCATAAGGCAATAGCAGAATAATTTGAAAAGATATTTTTTCTTATAATGTTTTAACAATTGTAAATACTTAGCAAAATCAGAATCCTCCAGAAATATTCTTTCTCTTTGATTCCCCCTGTTAACAACGTGATAGCATACATTATTTAACAGAATTCTTGCTCCTCGTGGCATTTATACCACCTCCTTTTAAATAAATAGACGTACTTAATTGCATTTTCTAACAACAAATTTTTACTCTTAATTTTACTCTTAAGGGACACCCTTAGCTTTGGCTAAAAGGGTGTCCCTCGATTGGCAGAAAGGGTGTCCCTAAAATAGTTATTTTTGTTGGGTTTTGTGGTATAATAAGCCCGTTATGGATGATATTGAGTTTGTCCGCAGGTGTGTTAAAGGGGACAAGCGTTCGTGGGATGCGTTTGTAGAGCGGTACGCGTCCTTAATATACAATTATATTCATAGCACCCTCAAGATAAAAGGCCATACCTTTTCGCAGGAAAATATCAACGACCTCTTCCAAGAGATAATCCTTTCCTTATTCAAAGATAATTTCAGGAAATTAAGCACTTTTAAGGGCAGGAACGGCTGTAGCTTAGCCAGCTGGCTAAGGCAGGTGACTGTCAATTTTACTATTGACCACCTGCGCAGATTAAAACCCGCGCTTTCTCTTAATAATGATATAGGAGATAACTTAAGTTTCGCGGATATGCTGGTTTCTGATTCTCCGCCTGTAACCGATACCTTGAATCAGGAGGAAAGGCTTATGCACCTGAAGGATTGCATTGAAAGGCTCGGGATTAATGATAAGTATTTCCTGGAGCTGCATATTTATAGGGGGCTGAGTATAGAAGAGTTGAGGGTATTCTTAAAAGTTTCACGCGCGGCTGCCGATATGCGTAAATCCCGTATTGTTGAGCGGTTGAAGGAGTGTTTCAGAAAAAAAGGGCTTATTTTACGTTAGATTTCCGGAGCAGTTGCGTCTATTGTAGAGGGAAGGAAGTGAGATGACGCAGGAAAGATTGGAAGAATTAATAAGGGCGGTGTATAGAAGATGGAAAGAGGCGCAAGGCCCGGCGCAGGATCCGCATCCGGATGAGGAGGCCTGGGTTTCTTTTCTTGAAGGAAAGCTGGGGGCAAAAGATGAGGCGCGCGTAAAAAAGCACCTGGTAGCCTGCCAGGGCTGCTCTGAGGTTCTGGCTGTGCTGGCCCGGTTGAGACAGGTACCCGGGGAAACGCCGCCTAAAGCGCTGATAGAATACGCCAAAAGCCTGGTCGCAGCGCAAGATATAAATTCCGCCGCGCAGATAGTCATTATGCTCAAGGAGAAGGCAATGGAGGTATTGTCCATTACCGGGGATATCCTTATAGGCAGGGAGTTTATCCCTGCGCCTGTGTTGCGCAGCCGCCGGATAAAAGAATTTAAGGATGAGATCACCGTCTTAAAGGATTTTAAAGATATAAGAGTAGAGGTAAGAATAGAGAGGAAGGGAGCTCATCTATTTGATATGTTCGTATATGTTAAAGATAAACAGGCTAATCGCGTAATCAGGGACCTTAGGGTCACCCTCCTTAAAGACGATTTAGAGCTTGAATCCTACCTCACATCTTCAGACAAGGTAACTTTTGAGCACGTGCTGGCCGGTAAATATAATATTGAGATATCGAATATTGACGACAAGATCGCTTCAGTATTGCTGGACATAAGAAAATAATAAGGATGGAAGAAGCGGATACTTTGGTCTTGGAGATATTAAGGCAGGACGGCGCGCTTGCGATGAGTATCATGGAAGGCGATGGGCTCGTCCAGACCGTAAAACACTACAGCAGCCTCACCGTATCATTCTCCGAAATAAATAAGATATGCCGGGAAGTGATGTCTATAGTCAGCAGGGCCAGCAGGAAAGGCGCCCTGCTTTCTGATTATACGGATAACATTAAAAGGGCGGGGCAGATGCTATGGGACCATCTGTTGACGCGCCAAGTCAAGGGTAAGCTGGCCTCGACAATGATCAAAGACCTCATTCTTTCCATAGACGAAGAGTTGATTAATATCCCGTGGGAACTGCTTTATGACGGACAAGATTTTTTATGCTTAAAATTCAATCTGGGGAGGTTAGTCAGGACTAAAGAGCCGGTCGTAGTTAAGGCATACCGCAGCTTAAAGAGCGCCCCAAGGATGTTGATATTGGCTGACCCTACAGGAGACCTGAGGTCTGCCTACCTTGAAGGGCTGTATATAAAGAACCAGTTTGAACGCAAGAGGGGCCAGATAGGGGTAGATTTTAAATCCACCCGTATCGACGCGCTATATGTAAAGAAGAACTTGCGCGATTACGATATAGTGCATTTTGCCGGCCACTGCGAATATGACGAGGGTGATCCGCGGAATAGCGGATGGATCCTGAATGACGGAAGGTTCACTACGGCAGAAGTGCTCGCTTTAGGTGAAAGCCTTTCTTTTCCGAGCCTGATATTCTCTAATGCCTGTTATTCGGCAAAGGCCGCAGCCGGTACGGCAGAGGAGGATTACCACGAAAAAAACTATAGCCTCGCATCCGCGTTCCTGTTTTCCGGGGTCAGGCATTATATCGGCACTATATGGAAAGTGGAAGACCCCGTAAGCCTTTTCTTTGCCAAAGAATTCTACGCGCATCTGGTCAAAGGCGATTCTGTAGGCGAATGCATTCGCCTCTCACGCCTGAAGTTGATAAAGGAGTATGGTATCGGTGCCATATTATGGGCAAGTTACCTTCTTTACGGGGACCCTAATTTCGTATTGTTCAGGCGCAAGCCGCGTGCCGTGCCGTTTAAATTCAGGAGGGATATCTCTTCGTATAAGAGGGGGCTGGCAGGAGTTCTCATTGCGCTTTTTGCCATATCCGCGGTTTTATTCCTGCATATCTGGTTGCCTGCGAGGAACCCTACGGCCATCTTTTCACTAATGAGATCCAGGAGATTATTCCTTAAAGGCGATAATCGGGAGGTTATCTCCATCTGCAGCGGGATCATAGAGAAAGAGCCTTCTTTCCTCGCGGTTTATCCGTTGATCGCGGATACGTACGAGAGGCTGGGAGATAGGGGCAGCGCTTTGAGGTATTATTTTGATTACGCCCTTGCCAGCGAAAAGAAGAGGGATAAAAGGCATCTATCATCGGCTTATATCGGTATCGCGTGGTGTTATCATCAACAAGGGGTACGCCAGGAGGCCCTTGATTTTTATAATAAGGCGGTCGCGTTAAGCAGGCAGACACGCGACAAATTGAATGAGGCTTCCGCCCTAAGAAAACTAGCGGTCTGGCATATAGATAAGGAGGATTACGATAAGGCGCTTGAGTTGCTGACAAAAAGCTCAGAGATCAACCGTGAAAGAAAAGGCTCAAAAGAGCACGCTTACAATCTTGCCTGCGATTATTTTGATATGGGCCTGGTTTTTGCCAATAAGGATGATTATCCCGCGGCTAAGGAGTTTTATCATAAGAGCCGTGTTATATTCGAGAAGCTTAACCTGAGGAACGAATTAAGCGACTGTTATTTCAACATAGGAGAGATATGCTTTTTTGAGAAAGAATACCATAAGGCCCTTGATTATTATATGCGGGGGCTGAAGATAGAAGAATCGCAGGGGAACAGGCCGGGCCTGGCGAGCGGTTATAATATGATAGGCGAATTATACGCGCAGATGAACAACTTTGATGAGGCCGAAAGGTTCTTTGACCGTTCGATAATTATCTCCAGAAAAATAAATGCGCGCCCGGAATTGGCGTCCGCGTGCTATAATATGGGTATTCTTTATAAAAATAAAGGCAAGAAAAATAAGGCGCGGGATTACCTGAGGCAGGCGCAGGAGATATACCGGTTGACGGATATATCCTGTTACGAGGAGATAAAAGAGGAGCTTATAAGCCTGGATAGCATATAGGAGATTACTATGAGGTATGTATCGCTGTTGATCGCGGTTTTATTTTTATTGAATATCGCAGGCTGCTCTATTCCTGTGTCTTCAACCAGAAGCTCTTTATGCAGCTTTACGAAAGAGGAGAAGAGAAGTAAAAGTATGTTTATGGCGAAGAGCGCGGTTACCGTTAAGGATTTCCGCGAGAACGAGGCATACGAGGAAGACATGGAAGGCCTTAAAGAAGATGTAGAGGAGTATATCTTGCTGCATCCTGAATTGAGCGAACAGGTAAAAAATGACTTGCGCCAGATAAAGGTAACGCGGGGGATGGGGGAAGAGGAAGTACTTTTATTATTAGGTAAACCGGATAAGATGATGCGGTCCGCGGCTAAAGGTAAATACGGGGCTTCGCAGGTGTGGATATATAAGATAAACAAGATACGGGCGTTCACCATATTCATCTTTCCGGTATTTTTCCCCCATGAAGCGTATTACCTGTATTTTAGAGATGGCGCCCTGGCTGAGATAGAAAGACATTCCCTTAAACAGACTGTCCAGCAGGGTAAAGATTCAATACCGGGAGAGAGAAGGAATTGATACCGTGAGCCGGGAGGATAATATGAAAGTAATACCGATCATCTGCCTGGCAGCGCTTCTTCTGCTATCGGCGGGAGATGTTTATGCCCAGAATCAATCACCGCAGCCCGAAGAGCAGGATGCTGTGATTGAGGCTACAGCCGGAGAATATTTTACTATCAATCTTGAGTCTAATCAGGTGCTGGGATTGAAATGGCGGCTCGCCAAGCCCATTGATCCGGATATGGTTAAACTCATAAACGTAAAGTTCCAACGGGCCACCGCCAGGATATTGGCCATACCCGGAGAAGAGACCTGGAGATTCAGGGCAATGAAATCAGGTACGACGATTATACATTTAAAGTACACAAGCTCCTCTAATAGAAACGCCCCGCCCAAACAGGAGAAGATATTTACGATAAACGTAAAAGAACCTCCTAAATCAAAATAAAGGCCCAGGAACAACCCCCTGTATAAAAAATACCGTTAGATCGGGCTTCTTCTTTCGTCTATTGTTCTTGAAAGGAGGAGTAAATGAAAAAATATATTGTGTTTGGGGCAATAGCGGTTTTCTTTTGTTTTTGTGTGGGGTTTGAATGTTTGGCAGAGGAGTTGTCATGGCAGAATATCAGCAGGGAGAATATGGATTTGAGGGCACTCCTGGTGGATGCGGATAATCCGGCTAATATTTATATAGGGGCGTCCGGCAGGATTCTAAAAACAGCCGATAGCGGGGATATCTGGAGGAATGCGCTCTCGGTAAAAGGAGGAGACCCGCGCATAAACTTCTTATCTTTTGATTATGGCCGTAAAGATCATTTATACGCCGCTACGGGAAACGGGTTGTTTTATAGCCTCAACCGGGGAGACACCTGGAAGAGGATATTTAGAGGGAAGGATTATCTTGAGAGTGAGTGCACCTGCGTGGCAGTTTTACCGGGCATTATTTACCTTGGGACGAAAGGAGGGTTGTTTACCAGCCAGAACAGGGGCCGCAGCTGGCGTAAGGAACCGGGAGAATTAGGCAGCAGCCCGATCGCGGCTTTAGCGTCTGATTCAGGAGGGCCCGCGTATATCTATGCCGCTACTACGAACAGCGTATTCATAAATAAACACCGCGGCGGGGCATGGGAGAAGGCTATTATCGGAGGGTTGTCCAGAAGAGATACTATTGAAACAGAAGGGGGAGATGAATATAGCGATGAAGAGGAGTTATCTTCCGGCATAAGGCATATTGCCATTGACCCTCGTAATCCGGATTGCCTTTACGCCGCTACATCCGAGGGCATATATAAAAGTTGCGACCGGGGGCGTGCCTGGGAGGCATTTGCGTCTTACGGGTTGCTTAATAAAGAAACAAGTTTTATCCTTTTTTCCGGCAGGGGGAGCCTTTATGCTATTAGCAGGGGAGGGATATTTGAGTATGGAGGGGGCCGCTGGCAAGAGTTATCGATCGGCCTGGCTGCGGAAAAGATAAGGTTTTTGGCTTCGGATAAACATAATAATTTATACGCCGCCTGCGATAGAGGGTTATTTAAGACAATACGGACCGGCTATATCCCCGCGGAAGGTACAATCTCATTATATTATGAAGGTGAGCCCGGGATCCGGGATATCCAGAAGGCGGCTATTCAATACGCGGAGGTGGGCGCGAATAAGATAAAAGAGTGGAGAAGGCGCGCGGCCAGGAAGGGGATATTGCCGCGGCTTACCGTTGGATTAGACAGAAGCGCCACGGATCTCTGGCATTGGGAATCCGGCTCAAGCACAAAGGTTGAGGATGATATATTAAGGAAAGGGCGCGATGTTATAGAATGGGATATAACTTTAAGCTGGGATCTAAGCGAGCTTATATGGAGCAGCGAGCAAACTTCAATAGATGCGCGCTCGCGGCTGATGGTGCAGTTGCGCGAAGATATACTGGATGAGGTGACGAAATTATACTTTGAACGCATAAGGGTAAAGGTGGAGCTGGATAGCCTGTCTATTGAAGATAGAAAGAAGAGATTTGACAGGGAACTTAAATTGAAAGAGCTTACCGCCTCTCTTGACGGGCTTACAGGAGGATATTTTTCATCACGCATTATAGACTAAGAACCGGGATACTTCTTGCTTTGGCTTAAGGAGTGTCCCTTGAATATGGTTGAATTACGCGGCCCGATAGTCTATAATAGGTTATTAAATAACCCCAAAGGTAAGAAAGGAGCGGTAAGCTATGTACAGTGATGATATAAAGCATATAATAGAGAATATTGAAAAAGTCATTGTCGGTAAGACCGAAACGGTGAAGCTTTTGCTTGTCGGGCTCCTTACCAAGGGGCATATTTTAATAGAAGATGTGCCCGGACTTGGAAAAACAACTCTTGCCCTTGCCCTTGCCAAATCAATAAGCGCTGATTTTAAGAGGATACAGTTTACTCCCGACCTTCTCCCTTCGGATGTATCCGGAGGTTTTGTCTATAGCCCCAAGACAGGGGAATTTGATTTTAAGAAGGGGCCGGTTTTTACGAATATACTTTTAGCCGATGAGATCAACAGGACTACCCCCCGGACGCAGTCGGCGCTGCTTGAATGCATGCAGGAGTATAATGTCTCTTTGGACGGGAAGACATTCGCCCTGCCCAATCCCTTCATAGTGGTCGCTACCCAGAATCCCATAGAATATCAGGGGACCTACCCTTTGCCTGAAGCCCAGATAGACAGGTTCTCAATGAAGATAAGCATGGGGTATCTGCGCGCCGAGGAGGAAGTGAAGGTTATATCGGGGCAAAAGGTGCAGCATCCTATTGAAGGCCTGCAGCCGGCGATGACGCTTGAGAAAGTTTTACAACTGCAGGAAGAAGTAAAGAAGGTCCAGGTTTCGGCTAACGTTATGGATTATATCGTGAAACTCGTTTCCGGTACCCGCAACAGAGAAGAGGTAAAATTAGGAGCCAGCCCCCGCGCCTCTATCGCTCTTATGAAGGCAAGTTCAGCGTGGGCCCTGCTTGAAGGAAGGGATTACGTTATCCCGGAAGACGTGGTGAACCTTCTTCCCTGGGTATTGAAGCACAGGATAATATTACAGCCTAAAGCGTTGATCGCCGGCAAAAGCCCGGAATCTGTGGTTTCTGATCTCTTAAAAGTCACTCCCATCCCTTAAAAAGCGGATATGCTTAAGATATACCTTAAAAGGTGGCTCTTCCTTTTTATCCTCATTATATCCAACCTGCTTATAGCGCTTCGCACATCATTGAATTTCTTTTTCATGTTTTTCTGGTTCCTGGTTTCCCTGGTATTTATCAGCCTGGGGTGGATTGCCATAGAATATTTCGGGATAAGCCTCTTTTTGTCAAGAAGGACCACTACCAAGCTGGAAGAAGATGATATAGTAGAAATAGAGACTGTAATTAAGAATAAAAGTTTACTGCCGTTATTTAATTTTATCCTGGAGGACCATCTTACCTGCGCTGCTACCGGGGAAAAGAGGCATAGATCTTTGTTAGAGTATGTCGCGCCCCGTTCAACGGTTACCTTGAACTACCGCTGCCAGTGCCCGAAAAGGGGCAGGTATGAAATAGGCCCTTTTGATATTTATCTTTTTGACCCATGGGGCCTCTTTTTTATAAAGAAGACGTTCTTTGTGTATTCCGAGTTATACGTATATCCGCGTACTTTCAATATACCCAAATTTCCCGCCTTGGCGAAAGGGACCGCTCCCTGGTACGGGATAGAGACCAGCCGCGTAAGCGGTGATGACCATGAATTTTATGGTATCAGGGAATATAAGCCGGGAGACCCGATAAAAAGGATACACTGGTTCTCCAGCGCCCGCCAGAACAAACTGATAGTTAAGCAGTTCCAGCACCAGGTATTTTTCAGGGCGACCGTCATCTTTAACCTTAACAAAGACAGGAACTATGGGGAAGGAAAGGACAGCGTAGCGGAATACATCATCAAGATAGCCGCTTCCGTAGTTAAATATTTTATTGACCGTAACGTCTCCGTGGAACTCATAGCGCATATAGGGGAAACGGTCCATATTCCTTTTAATAAGGGGCCGGAGCACCTTGAGGATATCTTCAGGCTTCTGACCATAGCCGAGGCGGAGAGCAGGGTCGGGCTGGATGAGTTATTCCAGGAATTCGCACCTTATATACCTAATGATTCCAGCTTGATCGCGATAGTGCCGGATGAAGACTGGGAGTTTTTATCCGCGATGTTATCATTGAGAGTCAGGAATGTTTCGCTGATACCGCTGATATTGAACTCTTCTTCGTTCCTGCGCCCTTCCCAGATAGACAGGGACAGGGGGCCTTCGCAGATAAAATCTTCGCAGGCGTTTGACGCCGCGCCCATATTCTTCTCTCGCGGCGATAACCTGGGGCAGGTTTTTCTTAAATATTAAATGAAAGAAAAAGACCGTTATCTGTTACCGGAGATATTATTTACCTTTCTTCTTATAGAGTCGGTGATCCTTCTCTTCGGAGAGATCATCCATCCTTACGGCGCGTACCTCTCTCTTGGGTTGATGGGCGGTTTTGCTATCAGCTGGTTTATACGTAATATGCATGTCCCCCTGACCAGGATTAGCGTGAATATCGCTATCCTGGGGGTTTTCGCCTGGATAGTATATTCGCTGGTAAACTCATCTTTTCTTTATAGAGAGATCATCGCCATATTTATACGAGGGCTGTTTATTATAGAGATCATCTTAAGCCTTAATATCCGCTATGCCTCCTTCCTTACATATATCCAGGTCTTAAGCGTCCCTTTATTTATGTGTTTTCCCATATTTGTCAGTGATTACAATGAAGGGCATATAGTATTAGTTTTATCTTATATTATTTTCTGGATAATAATACTGAAGATAAAATTCTACGCGTTTGTCAAGGTGCATGAAGAAAAAAGGATCGGCAGGTACGCGCACCTGTTTGTTTTCGCGTTGATCCTTTTAATTATTTTATCTCTGGCCTGGTTTCTTTTTAAACGCACTGCGCTAAGCGGGATCGAAAAAGGGGGAGTGCTTTTTGAGGAACACATAGGATCGCAGGCGCAGGGCGATCTGCTGGAGAAGGAGTATTACAGCCTTCAGGACCAGATACAGAAAGAGATATCGGATATGATACCCGGCCTTGATTTTCAGGAAGACAGGCAGGAGACTCTCACGCTGCTTAGTTTGCTGATAAAGGAATCTCCGACTATTGCCGAGGTCCGCAAGGCAAGGCTTGGGCTTATCAGCCGCCTGAGGGAGCCGGGGCCAGGATTAGAGAAGGCAAAAGGCGAAGAGATAACCGATGCCATACAGAAATACGTAGAAAAAAAGATCCGGTTTAATATGAAAAGGACCACTGATAATATAGCGGATAACCTTAAAAAGAATAGATTCAACCTGGCGGATATATTCTCTGTTTCGGAGAAGATGAACAAGATGCAAAATGCCAAATCAAGGGAAGAGATAAGAAAATATGCCGGGGAGATGAAGGATATTATTAACGCCTCTTCCGCGGGGGACCAGCCTAAGAGAGAGTTGTGTAAACTCATAGAGAAACTTAAAGATTGGAAAACATTTGATACCTATCGCAATAAGGCGGACGCTTTGGATAAAAGAGCCGATACTATGGATGAACGGCCAGGGGAAGAGTTAAGAGACCTGCTTTCACAGATCGGGAATGCGGAGCGTTCTTCAGAGTTAAAAGAAACGGAAAAGAACGCGGAGAAGTTCAAGGGAGGGCTTTCGCTTAAAGATAAAGACGCATCCGATAAGGCAAGTGAGCTCCTGGGCCTTAAGTCGGATATGGCGCTATCCGATAAGGCCGGGCTGCTCAAAGATGAGATAAAAGACCTTAAGATACCAGATGATTCCCGTCAGGAACTGGAAGAGCGGGTAGAAGGCATTAGAGACGCGGATGGTCATCGCAAGTTTTCCGAAGAATTATCGGGATACCAGGACAAGATAGATGAAAACAGGGTGGATATCCCGGCGGAAACGGAGGAGTTGTTAGATATAAAAGCCCACCTTCTTTTTAACGCCAAGAAAGAGGATATCAGGGGGGAACTTCAAAAAAGCAATCTGCCTGATAAGGGGGAGCGTTTTATGGGAGACCTGGAAAAGCTTGAGGAAGCCGAAGAGATAGACAAGCTGGTTTCAGATACCGATAAATTAAAGGGGCAGATAAGAGAGATGTCGGAACAGGGGCTTATTTCAAAGTTATCCACAGACAAGCTGATACGGGATATGGGCGAGATCGCAGAGATATTGTTATCTAAATTGAAGGCAGGCGAGATCTCCAAAGAAGGCAGGAAGGGGCGGGATAGGCGCATGAGCGCCGATTACCGCGATGAGCTTATCAGGTCTATTGAAGAATCTTCTTTGGATACGGATAAAAAAGAAACCTTAAAACAGCTCGCGCAGGCATTGGATAACGCGCAAAATATTTCTCAGCTTGAAAGTGTAAGGGAGATGACGGATAAGGAGCTTAAAGAATTACCCTCGGAGAAAACAAAGAGGGATGATATTGAGAAGATCAGGGGATCCTTTGAGAGTTCCTTTAAAACGAAGAGTATATTTATGACTGAAGAGAATCTTGCCGCTTTGAGAGAAAAAACGAACGAGTTGCGCGAAATTAATCCCCAGGCGGCGGAAAAGATCGAGGCGGAATTAATGAAAATAAGGGATAGCCGTACCGCCGAAGAATTGAAGAAGCGCGTAGACGGATTTAAGGAACTCATGGATTCCCGGGAGCAGGAGTTGAAGGAACAGGTAAAGGAGCAAAAGAAAGAGGAGGGGGATCCGCAGATATATATCCTGCCTGTTAACCCGGTTATGCCCCCGGGTTCTTCGCTTACTTTAGCGGCGGTAGCCGTTTATAATAAGACATTTATCAAGGCGCTCGTTCCGGAAGCCAAATGGTTTTCTTCCCAGCCGCATATCGCCTGGGTGGATAATTCGGGCACGATACACACTATGGCGAAAGGAAGCACGCAAATATACGCCAGATACGGCGGCAAAGAAAGCCAAAAGGTGCAAGTTACGGTTGTAGATAGTATAGACGAACAAATAAGCAAGGCAGTAGAGAGGGCACTTGTAAGATAATGCGGTATAGAAGAGCAGGGATAAGTTTTTTTATTTTGTGTTTTTCATTTTTTTTGTTATCGCGGTATGCTTTGTGCGGTTATGCCGCCACGGAATACCGTGAAATAAATACCCCTGAAGGCAAGGTTATCACCGGGTTAGACAGGGAGAATGCCTTAAGTAAGTTTGGCCCGCCTGAACGCGCGAGCGAAGACCTTTGGAATTATACCATCCCGGAGAATTTTTTTATTTCATTCTCCAGCCATACCTTTTCCACGCTTCATCTTTATCCGCGCCGCCCAAACGGCTCCGTTGGGGTCCCCCTGGAGTTTAAGGTGCTGGGTTATCAGTCGGATACCCAGATAAAAGATATTACCCAATACGCCAGATTACTAATAAATAAGCCGAAGGATTTTATTTTTAAGGGGCCTGGCGTTATCATTCCTAAGAAGACCGGAGAATACCAGATATTAGCCGAATATAACGGTATTTTCAGTAATCCTTCTTATCTGGCCATAGAAGAATCTTCGGGGCCCCGGAAAGAAAAGGTGGTAAGCATAAACATATTGCCTTACAAGCCCGTTATCCCTTATAAAGGGCGCCAGGAATTTGTGGCGCTGGCCGTATTCCAGGATCATATGGGCAGATACCATATAAAGGATATAAGCGCCAGGGCGGATTGGCATATCTCACAGGATAAAGAGGTGCTTAAAAATAGAGACAACACAATTTTCGCCGTATCCCCGGGAGAGGCGGACGTATTATGCAGATATATGAACTCGCAGAGTTATCCGCAGGAAGTCTCCGTGTCGCAGCAGCCCGGGCTGGCTAACCAGGCCTTAAAGCATATTACACTGCTTCCGGACCTGCTTTTGTCCGCCTCCGGAGAGAAAATAAAACTCAGGGTATTCGGAAGCTACAGGGATAACAGGGTAGAAGAAATAACGGGTAAAGTAAGGTGGGAGACCAGCAACAAAAATATATTGAGCCCGATAAAAGACGGGGAGTCCCTGGCGAATTCGGCAGGTATTACCGAAGTATACGCGATCTTAGACGGTATCAAGAGCTCTCCGGCAAAGATCATTATTGCCGACAGGCAGGGCAGCGCGGTACCCCCCGAGTTTACGGAAGGCAAAATTGAACCGGATAAACTGGTAAGTGATATACGCCGCGAAACGAATAAGTTGCAGGAGGAGCTATCCGCGGAAGAGAAGAGGCTAGCCTTTATAAAAATAACACCTGATACTTTGGAGGTCCCGCTTGGCGAGAGCGCGCAGATGGAGGCCCTGGGGATATATAGCGATAAATCCCGGGAGGATTTGACGAACCTGGGAGAATGGTTGAGTTCAGATAACGGTATTGTTAAGGTTCTCGGAGGCAAGGTCAGCACCTTTTCGCAGGGGGAGGCGACGGTATATTTGAAATTCAGGGATGTGAAGAGTTTGCCGGCAGCTGTTAAGGTGGGAGGGGCTAAGTTGCTTTCTATAATATTATCTCCGCAGGATTTGAAGATATCCATGAGGCAGAGGCCCCTCATCAAGGCGGAGGGCTATTTCAGCGATTCATCGCGTAAGGATATAAGTTCCCTGGTTACCTGGGAATTTACCAGGGCGGGGATAATTAAGATAAAAGAAGGAAAGGTGATCCCTCTTAAGTTCGGCAGCAGCGGGATAACGGCAGAATATTCGGGGATAAAGAGCCTGCAGGCGAACATCTCGGTTATCATCACTATGGGATGGATAATATATATGTTCGCAAGATGGGCCATTTTCTTATTGCTGGGGATATTTGCGATATTCGCAGCCTTTTATGCCCTGACCGAAGAGAAAAAAAGTGAAATGAAAAATTGCTTAGATGATGATCCGCGCGAGTTCATGGTAAAACTCTACGGGAATACGGAGAGCATCCTGGGATTCTTTGGTTTAAGGCGCAGGGAATGGATGACGCCTCTTCATTATGCCGGTAAGGTCCAGGATAAATATTCCATAGAGAATGATATTTTTTCCAAACTTACCGTTAAATTCGAAGAAGCTAAATACAGCCTCCACTCTATTTCCCGCTCCGATGCCTCTTGCGCTCTAAATGACTACAATAATTTTATCAAGGCGGTCCTCGCGCGGCACAATAAGCTGTCACTGTTTTTAAGATACTGCACAGCTATTTTTAACCGCAAACCCCTCTTCATCCCCAACAGATAATCAAAAACAGCTGTTCATACCATAAATCTCTTGCAATTGAATTATATTTATGATAATTTATAACCCTATTCCCTAACATCTTATATAACCCCTTATTCACAAAACGCGAGAGATATGGCTATATTACATCTGACGGACGGAACTTTCAAAAGTGAGGTCCTTGATTCCGACCTCCCGGTGCTGGTGGATTTCTGGGCGACCTGGTGCGGCCCCTGCAGGATGATCGCTCCTATTGTCGAGGAACTGGCCGAAGAATACAAGGACAGGTTGAAGATAGGCAAGATAGATATAGACGATAACCCTAAAACCCCCACGCGTTACGGGGTGATGTCCATACCCACGCTCATGTTCTTTAAGCAGGGCCAGGTCGCCGGGCAACTAGTAGGGGCCTTAAGCAGGTCCGAGCTGAAGAAGAAGATCGAAGAAAACCTTTAATGAAAAGGATATTTATAGCGGCCACTAAGCAGAATGACGGGAAGACTACTGTGGCGCTTGGCCTGATCTTCAATTTTCAGAAGAAGTTCAGGAATATCGGCTTTATTAAACCGGTAGGGCAAAGATACCTGGAAGAAGCGGGCTTTAAGGTGGACGAGGACTCGGTACTGATAGAGGGTTCACTTAAGCTGTGCGGTATAAATTGCCGGCTCAAGGATATGAGCCCCGTAGCCGTAGAAAAAGGCTTTACCGAGAAATATATAAATGCCCCGGACCCCAGGCCTATTACCAAGCAGATCAGGGATTCATTCAAGAGGGTGGCCTTTAAGAAGGACCTGGTGATCATTGAAGGGACAGGCCACGCCGGGGTAGGGTCGATCTTTGACCACTCTAATGCCGTAGTAGCGAGGCGTTTGCGCTCAAAGGTGGTGCTTATCTCATCCGGAGGGATAGGCAGGCCTATAGATGAGATCGTGCTGAATAAGGCGCTCTTTGAAAAGGAGGGGGTTAAGGTCCTGGGCGTGATCGTGAATAAGGTGATGCCCGAGAAATTCGGCAAGATAAGCCGCCTTATAAAGAAAGGATTAAAAAGAAAGGGTATTGAGTTGCTGGGGGTTATCCCTTATACCCCTTCTCTTTCGCATCCTACGATAAGGCAGCTGCTGGAGGAGACTGATTACTCCCTGTTATATCCTTCAAGCGATGAATCTTTGGATAGCCATGTCTCCAAAATAGTAGTGGGGGCGATGCAGCCAAAAGACGCGGTAAAGTATATCACCGACCACAGCCTGGTGATCACTCCCGGAGACCGCGAGGATATAATAAGGCTTACCCTGGACCTTTACGCCAAAGGGTGTAAGGCCGCGGGGATAGTTTTGACCGGGGATTTCGTGACAGGAGAGGAATTCATAAAACAGGCAAAAGACGCCGGTATACCCGTATTATTAGCCAAGCCGGATACCTATACTACCGTTTCCCAGATACACGGCTTGACCGTTAAGATCAGGCCGGCCGATAAAGAGAAGATAGAGATAGCAAAAGGATTAATACATAACTACGTAGATATGAATAAAATCATCAAGGGGATGTAAAATGGATATTGTATCTAAGATCAGGGCTCGCGCAAAAACAAATATAAAGACAATAGTTTTGCCGGAATTTGAAGATGAACGCGTGAGGGATGCCGCGAAATTCATTGAAAAGGAGGGGATCGCCAGGGTCGTATTGTTGGATAGCGGTAAGATAGATAAGAAAAAGCAGGAAGAGTACGCGAACCAATATTATGAGCTGCGTAAGGCAAAAGGCATCAGCCCGCAAGACGCCGCGAAGGTACTTGAAGACTCTCTTTATTACGCCGCGATGATGACGCGTTCTGGTGAAGCGGACGGATTTGTCGCCGGGGCAAGCCACACTACTCCCGATGTGGCAAGGGCGGCAATGCAGTGCCTGGGGGTGAATGACAGGATAAATATCGCCTCAAGCTGTTTTGTCATGGGTGTCCCGGATTCAAAATACGGAGAAGAGGGCGCGTTCATATTCGCTGATTGCGGCATAGTCCCCGATCCGAATCCGCGCCAGTTAGCATGCATAGCCATATCTAATGCCGAGTTGGCCGGAAAAGTACTGGGCATACCGCCGAGAGTGGCGCTATTGAGCTACTCCACAAAAGGCTCCGCGAAAGGCAGGGTAGTCAACAGGGTGATCGAGGCCCTTGAGATAGCAAAACAGATGCAGCCCGGCCTGTTGATCGACGGAGAACTGCAGGTAGATGCCGCTATAGTGCCTGAAGTCGCAAATATAAAATATCCGGGCAGCCTGCTTAAGGGCAGGGCTAATGTCCTGATATTCCCGAATCTGGAGGCAGGGAATATAGGGTATAAACTTGTGCAAAGGTTAGCCGGGGCGCGGGCGATCGGGCCCATAATCGTAGGCTTGAACAAGCCATGCAGCGACCTTTCGCGCGGCTGCGTGGTTGAGGATATAATAGATTGCGTGGCGGTGACCGCCATAAGGGCTCAATAATGAATATACTCGTCATAAACAGCGGAAGCTCTTCAATAAAATACACGCTCTTTGATATGCCGGCGGAAAAGTGCCTGATGCACGGAGTGATCGAGCATATAGCGGAGAAGGGGTCAAAGATAAAGGACCATTATGAGGGGCTTAAAATAGTTTTAGGAAGGGTCAAACGCGTAGACCTGGTGGGCCACAGGGTGGTGCACGGAGCGGAGAAGTTCAAAAAACCTATCTTGATCAATCCATCCGTGATCCGCAAGATAAGGGATTGTTCGCGCCTGGCGCCTTTGCATAATCCGGCTAACCTCGCGGGGATAATGGCGTGCAAGAAACTGCTGCCCGGAGTAAGGCAGACGGCGGTATTTGACACCGCGTTTCATCAGACCCTCCCCGATTACGCTTATGTATATGGGCTGCCTTACTCGTATTACAAAAGATTCGGCATAAGGAAGTATGGTTTTCACGGCACGAGCCATGAATATGTCGCCCATGAGGCGGCCCGGCGCCTTGGCAGGCCCGGAGGGGGGCTTAAGCTGATCACCTGTCATTTGGGCAACGGCTGCAGTATTGCCGCCGTAGACAGGGGCAGGTCAATTGATACGAGTATGGGTTTTACGCCTTTAGAAGGGCTGGTTATGGGTACCCGCTGCGGCGATATTGATCCTGCGCTGGTCACCTATATAATGCAAAGAGAGAAATTAGATATAGCCCAGATAGAGGCTATTTTGAATAAGTCCAGCGGCCTTAAGGGAGTATCCGGAGTAAGTAATGATATGCGGGTATTGGAAGCCAGGGCCAGGACCAGAGACGGGCGCGCGAAATTAGCGGTGGATATCTTTATTTACCGCATAAAGAAATATATCGGGGCCTATACCGCGGTAATGTCAGGCTGCGACTGCCTCGTATTCACCGGGGGGATAGGGGAGAATCAGAAGAGGGTCAGGGATGAGATATGCAAAGGGCTTTTTTCGCACTTGAGAAAGAAACCCAGGATAATGGTCATCCCTACCAATGAAGAGCTGATGATCGCCCGCAAGAGCTGTAAACTGGTAAGATGAGGAGCTAACAATGCAAAGGACAATCTTAAAATCAAAAATACATTCCGCTAACGTAACAGAGGCGAACCTTTATTATGAGGGGAGCATCACCATAGATGTTTCCCTTATGGAGAAGGTGGATATCCTGCCTCATGAGAGGGTAGAGGTGCTTAATCTTAACAACGGGCAGCGCCTGGAAACTTACGCTATTGAAGGCGAGAGAGGCTCGGGAGTGGTCTGCCTTAACGGGCCTGCTGCGCGCGGCGCCTGCCCGGGAGACAAAGTGATCATTCTCGCCTACGCCATAGTTGAAGATAAAGATGCCAAAACGATAAAGCCAAAGGTGATCAGGGTTGACGGAAAAAACCATGTTAAAGATTAGGGTTTTCGGAGAACCTATACTTAGAAGTAAGGCGAAAGCGGTCAAGGAGGCGACCTCTGAATGCCGTGATATATTAAGCGCTATGGCGCAATTGATGTACGCGGAGTCAGGTATCGGCCTGGCCGCGCCACAGGCGGGGATCAACGCCTCTATGATAGTGGTGGATATGGGCACCGGGCTTTATAAACTATTGAACCCGAGGATAACCAGGAAGGAAGGCTTCCAGGTAACGGGGGAGGGGTGCCTTAGTGTCCCGGGTATATGCGTAAAGGTCAGGCGCGCTAATAAAGTTACACTTAAGGCAGAAGATGAATACTTCAAGCCTGTTACCATAGAGGCTGAAGGGCTGCTGGCGTGCGTATTCCAGCATGAGATAGACCATTTGCATGGTAAGCTTATTGTTGATTATGCCCCGTTATTCCAGAGGCTAAAGATAAAAAACAAGCTGAAAAAGCTGGAGAAGAGGTCGCAAGATGAAAGAGTGCCCGAATCAAAAGGAAAACCTGGAAAATTGCAATTGTAGTTATGAACCCTGTTCGCGCAAAGGGTTATGCTGCGCATGCGTGCTATACCACCGCAAGAACGGCGAAATACCCGCCTGTTTCTTTACTTCCGCAGAGGAAAAGAGCTATGACCGCTCGATCAGTAATTTTATCCGGGCTCAAAGATGAAAAATAAACTGCCTTCCTGGTTTAAACAGGAGATACCCGATGCCGCGGTGCGCGGCAGGATACAGATGTTCTCCGAATTTAATGTCAATACCGTGTGCAGCCTGGCAAAGTGCCCTAATTTAAGCGCGTGTTTTAAGGACCTCAAATTTACCTTTATGATATTAGGGGATACCTGCACCAGGGGCTGCAGGTTTTGCGGTATAAATAAAAAAGAAAAAGAACCCCTGCCCCTGGATGAAAATGAACCTGACCGCCTTAGCCAGATAGCCAGGGTGCTTAAATTGAAGTTCATAGTTATTACTTCCGTTACCCGGGATGATCTTGTTGACGGGGGAGCGGCGCAGTTTGTCAGGAGTATAAAATTGTTGCATGGCATAAGTAAAGATATCAAAATAGAGGCGCTGGTACCGGATTTTTCCGGCAGCGGCGCCGCCATTAAGGCCGTAGTGGAAGCAGGGCCATCCATATTCGCGCATAATATTGAAACAGTTAAGCGGCTATATGGGAGATTAAGGCCGGGAGCGGATTATGATAGGTCCTTGGGGGTTTTGAGTAAAGCCAGAGAGGTCAGCCCTTCCCTTGTGACTAAGTCTTCACTTATCCTGGGAATGGGAGAAACAGAAGATGAAGTGATATACGCTATGCAGGATCTTAGGCAGAGCGGATGCGATATCCTTACTTTAGGGCAATATTTGGCCCCTTCAGAAAAACATTTTCCGGTTGAGGAGTTTATCGGTATTGAGCAGTTTGAGAATTACCGCCGCACCGGCAAGCAGTTAGGTTTTAAAGCGGTATTATCAGGGCCAAAGGTACGCAGTTCTTATAAGGCAGAGGAGGTTTTTAATGAGCTCAACTACCTATGACCTGGTCATAATAGGGGCGGGCCCGGCCGGCCTGACTGCCGCGCTTTACTCCGGGCGTTCACGGTTAAATACGCTTTTATTGGAGAAGATGGGCCCGGGAGGCAGGATACTGCTTACGGAGACAATAGAGAATTTTCCCGGTTTCAGGGGAGGAGTAAATACCTCTGAGTTGATACAGCGCATGCAGGAGCAGGTTACGGATTTAGGGGTGAAGATAGTATTAGAACAGGCAGATGAGATAGACCTGAAGGCGATGAGCGTAAAGGCGGGCTCCGGTTTTTATTCGGCAGGCGCCATAATAATCGCTACGGGGGCGCATCCGCGCAGCCTTGGGGTACCCGGGGAGGAGAAGTTAACCGGCAGGGGCGTTTCTTATTGCGCTACATGCGATGCCCCATTATACAGGGGGAAGGAAGTCGTTATAGCAGGCGGAGGGAACGCCATGGCGGAGGAGGCTCTTTATTTGACGCGTTTTGCCGATTCAGTCACTATTATCCACAGGAGGGATGAATTACGCGCCTCACCTATATTGCAGGAGAAGCTCAAGGAGAACAATAAGATCCATTTCAAGTTGAGCAGCGTGATTACAGGCATAGAAGGCGGGATGAGGGTTGAGGGGGTAAAAATAAGAGACCTTAAGAGTCAGAGCGATGAGATATCGCGCTGCGACGGTGTTTTTGTTTATATAGGTTATATCCCGGATACGGGATTTCTAAAAGATAAATTGCAATTGGATGAAACCGGATTTATAATTACAAGCGATGATATGTCTACATCTTCGCAGGGGGCCTTTGCCTGCGGCGATTGCCGCAAAAAGAGCCTCTATCAGGTGGTTACTGCCTGCGGGGACGGAGCGATAGCCGCGGATTCCGCGTACAAATATTTAGCGAGCAAAAAATAATATGCCTAAAACCTCACGCCATAAGAAATTAACAGCCTGGATAAAAAAAATGGCCAGGATGTGCCAGCCGGATGAGATAGTCTGGATAGACGGTTCAGCAGAGCAGAGGAAGAAGCTGGAAGAGGAGGCGATAGCCTGCGGTGAGATGTACCTGCTGGACCAGGATAAGCTTCCCGGATGCCTGCTCCACCGTACCAGCGCAGATGATGTCGCCCGCACAGAACACCTTACTTTTATTTGCACCAAGAAAAAGCATGAGGCAGGACCCACTAACAACTGGATTTCCCCTGCGGCTGCATACAATAAGGCAAAAAAGTACTTCAGAGGAGCAATGCGCGGGAGGACGATGTATGTAATACCTTTCTCTATGGGGCCCGTAGGTTCCCCCTTTAGCAAGATAGGGGTAGAGTTGACTGATTCGCGTTATGTGGTATTGAATATGTTGATCATGACCAGGGCGGGAGAGGGGGTCTTGAGGCAATTGGGGACAGAAGGTGAATTTACCATGTGCCTTCATTCCAAGGCCGAGCGCGATATAAATAAAAGATTAATATTGCATTTCCCGCATGATAATACTATCTGGAGCGTAGGTTCCGGTTACGGCGGGAATGTCCTTTTAGGAAAAAAATGCCTCTCATTGAGGATTGCCAGCTATATAGCCAGAAAAGAGCGCTGGCTCGCGGAACATATGCTTATTATGGGCGTTGAGGACCCCACCGGGCATATCAGGTATATAGCGGCCGCGTTCCCCAGCGCGTGCGGAAAAACTAATCTCGCTATGCTCGTCCCTCCCGAGGGTTTGAGGAGGAAAGGTTACCGTATCTGGACGGTAGGGGATGATATCGCATGGATGCGCATAGATTCTGACGGCGCCCTGTGGGCCATCAATCCGGAATCCGGTTTCTTCGGGGTTGCCCCGGGAACGAACATGAAAAGCAACCCGAATATGGTCCGGACCATCAACAGGGATACTATATATACCAATGTCCTTTTAAAACCGGATAATACGGTATGGTGGGAGGGGGCTGACGGAGAGGTGCCGAGCCGCGGGATCGACTGGCGCGGGGAGGATTGGGAGCCGGGAAAGAAGGATGCTAACGGTAAGCCTGTTGCAGGGGCGCATCCGAACAGCCGTTTTACCGCGCCTATAGCTAATTGCCCCTCTGCCTCCTTCAGGCTGGAGCAGCATCACGGCGTGCCTATCTCGGCGATAGTATTTGGCGGGCGCAGGACCCACCTGGCCCCTTTAGTGTATGAATCATTCAACTGGCAGCACGGCGTATTCGTCGGGGCTACGATGGCTTCCGAGTTGACAGCGGCCCAGGTAGGA
>JBAZEH010000003.1:0-74147 GCA_041653955.1 Candidatus Omnitrophota bacterium
ATGATGATAGATGCCTTTACGAATAAATATCATACTCTTGTAAAACTGGTAAAAGATATTTCCGCAGCCGTGGTTTTGATCGCTTCTCTGAATGCGCTTGCCGTAGGGTATATACTGTTTATAAGAAAAATATTCAAATAGGCCCGGCGCATATTTTATTATCCATGCCTTTCGGCGTACGTAGAATTTCAGTTGCGTAATGCCGCGCGATAAATTATAATACTTACCTTATGGCGGAGTAGCTCAGCCTGATAGAGCACGCGGCTCATACCCGCTTGGTCGGTGGTTTAAATCCACTCTCCGCCACTATCTTTTTACTGTCGGTGGCGGCTCCCGAATAAAATGAGGGAGCTAGCCACTTTATTTGCTAAATGAAAAAGAATACCGGCAAGACCTACTCCCTGGACGTTTTCAACAGCCTCCCCGACCGCGCCTTTATCGTAGACCCTAAAGACTATACTATCGTTGATGTCAATAATGCCTACCTGAAGAAGGAGGGGCTAAAGAGAGAAGATGTCATTGGCAGGAAGTGCTATGAAGTAACCCATAAAAATTCATCTCCCTGCAGAGGCGCTCTCGAGCGGTGCCCGTTAAGAGATACCGTTAAGACGAAGAAATCATCCGTTTCAGAACACCTCCATTACGACAAGAATAATAACCCTTATTATGTGGATATAATTACCTCTGTCATTAAAGACCGGTCTAAAAATAAAGACCTCATCCTGCATATCTGCCGCCCCGGGCAGCTGCTTAAAGATAAAAAAAATGAGGTCGCAAAGAAGAGCAGGAGATATATAAGGCAGTTAAAGAACCTCGCCATTAAAGACCCCCTTACTGGAGTTTATAATTACCGTTATCTTATGGATAGGCTGCCTGCTGAAGTATACCGTTCTAGGAGATATAAAGATCCGCTGTCACTGGCGCTTCTGGATATAGATTATTTCAAATCCATAAATGACGTATACGGGCACCGGACAGGCGACAAGGCCCTGGAGGAGTTCGCGCAATTTATTAAAAGTTCTTTACGGCAGAGCGATATCATGGCCAGGTACGGAGGGGAAGAATTCGTAGTGCTGATGCCCCATACCGATAAATTAGGCGCCCAGTATCTGGCCAACCGTTTAATAAATAAATTAAGGAAGCATATTTTCAACATAGAAAAATCCGAGATAAAGCTGAAGATCAGCATAGGTGTAGCCACTTTATCTTTGGATGAGTATTGCGATACCTCCGATAAATTGCTTAGCGCGGCGGATAAGGCAATGCAGAGGGCCAAGGAATCCGGGAGTAATATGGCGGTTGCCTATAGCGGTCTATATAAGGGTAAGGGCAGCACGCAGGAGAAAACGAGCCCTTATGAAGAGGTAAATATTTTAAAGCGCAAGATCACCAAATTGTCCGAGCGCGTTGACCGGGTGGTATTGGAATCAATGTATGCCTTCTCGAAGTCCATGGAGGCGCGGGATTACTATACCGCCGAGCACTCCGATGATATGGTGGATATTGTTTTGAGGATCGGCAAGGAGATCGGCCTGGACCAGGATATGCTCAATAATCTCGAAAGAGGGGCAACGCTCCATGATGTGGGCAAGATAGGGATAAGCGACGCGATATTATTGAAAAAAGGAAAACTTACTCCTGAAGAATACGAAACTATTAAAATGCATCCTAAGGTAGGCGCTGAAATAATACGTTCCATACATTTTCTGAAAGATGTTGTCCCGATAGTGCTGCATCATCACGAGAAATGGGATGGGACGGGTTATCCTTCGGGATTAAAAGGCAAGGAGATACCGCTTCTGGCAAGGATAGTCGGTATCGCCGACGCGTATCAGGCGCTTGCTTCCGACAGGCCTTACAGAAAGGCGTATTCTAAAAAGGAGGCGCTGAATATATTGAAGAAAGAAGCAGGCACGCATTTTGATAAAGACCTGGTGAACATATTGATAAAATTAGAGCGTTAAGGCGCCCCTTGAATATGATAGAGAAGGTAAAGGATACGATTAAAAGATACGGCCTTATAGATAAGGGCGATAAGGTGATTGTCGGGGTATCGGGCGGCCCGGACTCCATGGCATTGCTTTATCTTCTGAATGCCTTGAAGAAAGAGTTTAAGCTTGCTTTGCACGTGGCGCATTTAGACCATATGTTAAGAAAAGATTCTTCTAAAGACGCCGAATACGTGGAAACTATTGCCTGCAAATTTAATATACCGTTTACCATGGCGAAAATAAATATCAAGGCGCTATCCTCCAAAGGTTCAACTGAAGAGATCGCCCGCAATGCCCGCCTCGGCTTCTTATTCAGGGTAGCGCGGGATATGAAAGCAGACGCGGTCGCCCTTGGCCACAATCTTGATGACCAGGCAGAGACCGTGCTCATGCGCCTCATAAGAGGCAGCGGGCTATACGGATTATCCGGGATACTGCCGAAGAGGGATATAGCGGGTTACCGTATTATCAGGCCCTTAATAGAGATAAGGCGCGGCAAGATAGAGGCCTATCTTAAGCGTAAGAGTATCAACCCGCGTATTGACGCGTCTAATTATAAAGATATATATTTCCGCAATAAGATCAGGAATAAGCTCCTGCCTTTATTGGAAAAACAGTATAACCGTAATATAAAAGAGGTGTTGAGCAATATGGCTGAAAGCGTAGGCTATGATTACGCTTATCTTGCCAGCGCAGCAGCGCGCGCGGTAAAGGGGCCGGCGAAAAAGCTGGAACTTAGAATGCTCATGAAGAGCCATATCGCAATACGCAGATTATTGCTGCGCAGGGGTATAGCGGAGGTAAAAGGGGATACGCGCAGGATAACATTCCGTCATATAATGGAGCTTGAAGACCTGATCTTTAACCGCCCGGTCAATTCTATAGTAGACCTGCCAAAAGGGGTATCGGTAATCAAGGGGAAGATCTGCCTTTCTTTCTACCGAAAGCCTTAACATTAATAAATACTTGATTTTATGATCGCCCGCGTATATAATAAAATTTTACAGAGAGGAGAATAATGCCTGGACCGAATAAACCTAACTCTAAGAAAAACAAGGCGTTTAGGCGCTTTCCATGGGTTTGGATAGTAGTAATATTCATGGTTTACATTTTGTTTAATTCCCTTACTATGCCTATGACAGGAGTGCCTAAAGAGATCTCTTATGCCGATTTTTACTCCCTTTTAAAGAATAACCCGGACAATATAAATTGGGTGGCAAAGATTGAGGGAGGGCTTAAGCTTGAAGGTGAAATGAAGGATAAATCCGCTTTCTTTGTTTATGTCCCGGAGGATGACCCTGAATTACTTGCCCTCCTGCGCCAGAACCTGAAGAATTTCAGCATTAAACCGCCGCGCACCATGTGGGCAAACCTGTTTTATTCCTTAGGCCCGATTCTTTTATTGATATTCTTCTGGTGGATGATGGCGGCCAGGGGTGAACAGCTTGGGAACAGGGTCATGGGTTTCGGTAAGATCCGCCCGAAGATACACAGCGAACAAGACGCAGAGAAGGTCACTTTTAATAATGACGTGGCAGGCGTGGATGAGGCAAAAGAGGAGTTGCAGGAGGTTGTTGAGTTTTTAAAGGACCCCAAGAAGTTCCAGAAATTAGGCGGCAAGATACCTAAAGGGGTATTATTGGTAGGCCCCCCGGGGTGCGGAAAGACGCTGGTTGCTAAAGCAGTCGCGGGGGAGGCGGGTGTGCCTTTCTTCAGCATATCCGGTTCTGATTTTGTGGAGATGTTCGTCGGCGTAGGAGCCAGCCGCGTGAGAGACCTTTTTGAACAGGGGCGTAAGGCCGCTAAGGTCTCCGGCAAGGGGGCGATAATATTCATTGACGAGATAGACGCTGTAGGGCGTTTGCGTTTTTCGGGGATAGGGGGAGGCCACGATGAGAGGGAGCAGACTTTAAACCAGCTCCTGGTTGAAATGGACGGTTTCGCTACAGAACAGGGCCTGATACTTATCGCCGCGACTAACCGCCCGGATACATTGGACCCGGCGCTCTTGCGCCCGGGAAGATTTGACAGGGTCATCGTGATAAACCTCCCTGATATTGCGGGAAGAGAAGCGATACTTAAGGTCCATACAAGGAAGATAAAACTGGATCCCGGGGTGAACCTGAAGGCGATCGCGCAGCAGACTTCATTATTTTCAGGCGCAGACCTCGCGAACCTTTGCAATGAAGCGGCGCTTTTAGCCGCCAGGCGCAATAAGGAAGCGGTCCAGCAGCAGGATATGGAGGCATCAATAGAGCGCGTGATCATGGGGCCGGAAAAGAAGAGCAGGGTGATGTCAAAGCGCGAAAAGGAATTGACGGCGATACATGAAGCGGGGCACGCGATACTTTCGCTGCTTATCCCGGAGGTTGACCCGGTAACTAAAGTCTCTATCATACCGAGGGGTATGGCAGGCGGTTACACCCTTACTCCTCCGCGCGAAGACAAGGGGTATCACTCTAAAACAGAGCTTTTGGGGAATATTACTGTCGCCTTGGGCGGAAGAGTCTCGGAGGAGATGAATTTCGGGGATATTACCACAGGGGCCGGGCACGACCTGGAATCGGCAACGGATATGGCCAGAAAGATGGTATGTGATTTCGGCATGAGCGAGCGTTTAGGCAATATTACTTTAGGCAAGAGCCACGGCCCGGTTTTTTTGGGCAGGGACATAGTAGAAGAGAAAAACTACAGCGACGACACGGCCAGTATCATAGACGAAGAGATAAAACTTATTATTGATACCTGTTATCAGCGGGCGAAGAAGCTTATTCAGGATAATAAAGAAAAACTTAAGTTATTAGCCGATACGCTGCTTGAGAAGGAAGTCTTAAGCGGAGAAGATATCAAGCGCATGCTTGGTTTAACGGATTTGAGTGTTCCGGATGCGGATCCTCCGACCAAACAATCTTAAGGAATTAAAGAAGATAATGCGGGAGATCGGTGTCGATCCCTATGGCATTGATATAATGCTGCCTAAGGCGGCATGGCACTTGGTCAGGACGGGGCCTATATCCTCTATTGCGGCTAACATATTGAAACAGGAGATGCTTTCCCTGGGCGGGGATGTGGCTGTTTCAAGGGAGACCCTTACCGGCAAGGTAAAGAAGACCGATTGCCTGGCGATGGCTAATCTTTCGCAATACAGGCGGCTCTGTGAAAAATTGGAGAAACAGCCCTTTGGGCTGGATAATGCCGCGCGGGAGCTTGCCGCTACAATAGCTAACTACCAGAAGGATGAATTCAGGTTAAGGCTGGGTAGGTATGCCCTTTCCATGAAAAGGGGCAGGGCATATGTTATGGGTATCATTAATCTTACGCCGGATTCCTTCAGCGGGGACGGCTTGTACAAGGGGCGGGTTTCTTATAGCAGTGCGTCCTGTGGTATTGTTGAAGCCGCGCAAAGGATGGCTGATGACGGCGCCGATATTATAGATATAGGCGGGGAATCCAGCAGGCCCGGGGCCAGGCCGGTAACTTTGCGGGAAGAATTAAAACGCACCATACCGGCGATAAAGAGGATAGCGAAGAAAGTCAATGTCCCGGTATCTATCGATACGTATAAGCCCGAAGTGGCCCGGCAGGCGCTGGATAGCGGCGCGGTTATGGTCAATGATATATCCGGATTAAGTACCGCTATGGCAAAGGTTGTATCCGGATATAAAGCGGGAGTGGTGATCATGCATATGAAGGGGAGGCCCCGTCATATGCAGAGGAACCCCGTTTACGGCTCATTGATTGATGAGATAATTCAATATCTGTCCGCGGCGATAAAAAGAGGGGAAGCTTCTGGTGTTGATAGGAAAAAGATAATTATTGATCCCGGGATAGGTTTTGGGAAGAGGTTTGAACATAATCTTGAGATATTGAGAGGCTTGAAGGAATTCAAGGTGCTGGGCAGGCCCATAATGGTAGGGCCTTCGCGCAAATCATTCCTGGGAGAAATATTGAATGCGGCTGCGCAAGAGAGGGTATTCGGCACCGTATCCGCCTGCGTGCTGGCGGTTAAGAACGGAGCAAATATAGTCAGGGTGCATGATGTCAGGGCTGTGAAGGATGCCGTAAAAGTATTGAACAGCGTCAATAGCATAACGAGATAGGGGAGAGATATGCAGATAGCAAATCTTATCCATTTCTGGAAACCGGTATTTGAAATAGCGATATTGTGGTTTGTAATATACCATATAATGCTTTTCTTTGAAGGTACCCGCGCGATACAGGTCCTGCGCGGCATAGTCATACTTTCCCTTTCTTTTCTTGTGTTCCAGAGGCTGGGCCTTGAGATATTGAACTGGCTGCTAACGAAACTATTCGCCATATCGGTTATCGCTATACTGGTCATATTTCATCCTGAAATAAGGCAGGGGCTGGCGCGGTTAGGCCGGCGGCATCCGTTCGGCACTAATTTAAGAGAAGAAGAACTGGATTATATATTGAGGCAGATAAACAGGGCGGCAGATAACCTGACAAAAAACAAAGTGGGCGCGCTTATCGCCATAGAAAAATACGACCTGCTTACGGCTTATATTGAGAGCGGGGTGCTTATAGACGCGCGCGTATCTTCGGACCTGATAGAGAATATATTTACTCCAGGCAGCCCCCTTCATGACGGAGGGCTGATCATACAGCATGGGCGCCTCACTGCCGCAGGATGCATATTCCCCCTTACGGAAAACCAGGATATAAGCCGCAGGCTCGGCACCAGGCACCGCGCGGCGCTGGGCTTAAGCGAAGAGACCGACGCGATTGTCATCATCGTTTCTGAAGAGAGGCAGGATATATCATTGGTCTACCGCGGGGATATGTATAAAGACCTGAGCAGGGAAGATATGCTTTTGAAGATCAAAGAGATCATGAAACTCAAGAAGGAAGAAGATGGCGAGAAAAAAGATCAGCATTAGTCACCGTATAATACACTGGTTTACCTATCATCCGTGGCTTAAGCTTATCGCGCTTATACTGGCGGTCATGGTCTGGTTTTACGTCAAGGGCGAGATAAAACTTGTTGATTACTGAGTGAAATTGCGTGATGCTTGAGTTAGGCGTAAATATAGACCATGTGGCTACATTGAGAGAGGCGCGGCGAGGTGTTGAGCCTGAACCTGTATCTGCCGCCCTGGTCGCCCAGGCCTCCGGGGCGGACAGCATAGTCGCCCATTTGAGGGAGGACCGCAGGCATATAAAGGATAGTGATATCTTTATTTTAAAAAAGGCCGTTAAAATAAAGTTTAACCTTGAGATGTCTATAGCTTCCGATATCGTTGATACCGCCTGCAGGGTTAAGCCCGACCAGGCGACGCTGGTGCCCGAGAAAAGGCAGGAGCTGACTACCGAAGGCGGTTTGGATGTGGCGTCTAATATCGGCAGGATAAAAGGCGCGGTAAACAGATTAGAGAAGAGCGGGATAGGGGTGAGCCTTTTTATAGACCCGGATAAAAAGCAGATAGATTCCGCCAGGAGAATAGGGATAAAGATGGTAGAGCTGCATACCGGGCGTTATGCCGGTGCCTCCGGAAAAAAAGGGCAGGATAAATATTTTAAGGAACTTCAAGCTGCCTCAAGATATGCTTCGGATAAAGGATTGCGTGTTTTTGCCGGGCATGGGTTGGATTACAATAATGTTTCCAGGATAGCCGGGATAAAGGAGTTAGAGGAGCTTAATATCGGCTACTCCATTATATGCCGCGCGGTATTCGTCGGGTTGGAGCGCGCGGTGCGCCAGATGAAGGCATTGATGAAATGATAATAGGCACAGGAGTAGATATAACCGAAGTCAGGCGCCTGCGCCAGGCAGTTGAGAAGTGGGGGGGCAGCTTCCTTGACCGTATATTCACAGCGGGAGAGCTTGAGAACGCCAAGAGCAGGGGCAGCCTTTATCAGCACCTTGCCGGAAGGTTCGCGGCTAAAGAGGCGGTATTCAAGGCCTTAGGCGATGCTAAGCTGAATTGGAAGGATGTAGAGATACTTAACGACAGGGAAGGCAAACCATCCTGCGCGATCTTAAACGGCAGAGGCAGGAATATAAGTGTTCATATATCTATTTCGCATGTAAAGAATTATGCGGTTGCCAACGCCATTATTACGCAGAAGGCCCGACGCGCATAAAGGCGATTTCGGGCACATATTTATTCTGGCCGGTTCTTTGAGATATTCTGGCGCGGCGCTGTTATGCGCCGGGGCAGCTATGCGTTCGGGAGCGGGGCTTGTTACTTTAGGGATACCGGAGTCTATAGCGCATCCGATAATAAAAATAAAGCCAAGAGAGGTGATGTTATTACCTTTGCCCGCTACGCGGGGAGGGGCGTTTGGCCTTCGCGGTTATCAGAAAATAAAAGATTTCGTCAAGAAGGGGGCCGATATAATGGTGGTCGGCCCCGGCCTTACGAGTAACGGTTCGGCGCTGGCTTTGGCGCGCAAGGTAATATCGCGTATAGGTAAGCCGATGGTCATTGACGCGGATGGCCTGAACGCTTTAGCGGGGCATTTAGGATTATTGGCCGCTAAACGCCGCGCGCTATATGCCAAGGTCCTGACGCCTCATCCGGGCGAGATGTCGCGTTTAACCGGTATCAGCGCCAAAAAGATACAGTCGGACAGAAAAGGCATTGCCGGGGAATTCGCCAGAAAATATAAGGTGACCGTAGTTTTAAAAGGGCATAATACCGTGGTCGCGGATCAAGAGGGGCGCGTGCATATTAATAATTCCGGTAATCCCGGGATGGCTACCGCGGGAAGCGGAGATGTTTTGACGGGCATGATCGCCGCTCTTTTAGGCCAGGGCTTAAGCCCTTTTGAGGCGTCAAAATACGCGGTTTACCTGCATGGATCAGCCGCAGACTTAGCCGCGGAAGAAAAAACCGAGATAGGATTGATAGCTTCTGATATAATAGATAAGATCCCGGAAGCGATAAAGAGGTGCTCTTAGATATTTAGTTGCGCCGGCGTAGCTCAGTTGGCAGAGCAGCTGTTTTGTAAACAGCGGGTCGGGGGTTCAATTCCTCTCGCCGGCTTTTGAAAATAAGGAAGTTTGTGAATGGGTAGGTACCCAAGTGGCCAAAGGGGGCAGACTGTATAAAAGCAGCTTCATGCCGAAAGGCATGATGAAAAAGTAGGTGAATTCAGGGAACCCCTTGATTTAACTTAAAACCAAGGGCAATCCTGAGCCAAGCCCGCAAAAGAATACGCGGGAAGGTGCAGAGACTAAGCGCCTACCACCTGTCGGCGATGCCAAGGTGAAGAGATAGTCCAAGCCTTAAGGTAACTTAAGGGCACTTGAAATCTGCTGCGCTTGCGCTTCAGAGGTTCGAATCCTCTCCTGCCCATTTAAATTCTCCTTATTGGAGATTTGAATAGCACTTTCATCAGCGACAGCTATGCGATAAGCCGGGCAGTGAGTGAAAGTGCATACCACCAGTTTGTTCTTTGCGACAGCAAAACAGCCAGCGGTAGAGCATGTTATCGCGCAGCGCCCGGAGCTAAGAGGTGTTGTGTCGGCGTGCGCTAATTAGCGCGGGAGTAGTTCAGTGGTAGAACAATAGCCTTCCAAGCTATATATGGGGGTTCGATTCCCCTCTCCCGCTTAAACTTAATTTTAATGTAAAACCGCAACTATCACATAGCGAGGTAAAAAGACAATGATAGAAAGAGAATTCCTGGAACCCGTATTTATTGATGCCTTTGACCTGGATGATGCGTGGTTCCAGTGCCTGGCGAGGATACTTGATAAAGGGCACGTTTATACCATAACCCGAGGCAGTTATGAAGGCCAGAGGCGCCTGGAGTTTGATCTTGCGGTGATCAGGGCGAAGAAACCCTCGCACCAGATCATACCGATAATACCTGAAGGCATGAGCATACCGGCCCCTACGGATATGGATTATATACAGGGTTACCTGAGTTATCTGATGACCGGAACAAAAACGGAAACAGAAGATTACACATATGGAGAGCGCCTCGTTGACCCAAGGGTGAAGATAAAAGAGAATATTGACGGAAAGAGTATGCTTAAAGAGATGCCCCTTGAAGTCAACCAGATAGAAGAGGTGATAAATATATACAAGAAACAGGGGCATGGCACTAATCAGGCGATAATGGAGATAGGGATGCCTTCAGATATAAAATTGGACGATCCGCCGTGCCTGCGCCTTATAGATACGAGGGTGCGTTATGGCAAGCTTCATTTTATCCTGTATTTCCGTTCCTGGGACCTGTGGGGAGGTTTTCCTTCAAACCTCGGGGGATTGCAGCTGGTAAAGCAGTATATGGCCGAAGAGATAGGAGTGGAAGACGGTGAGATGGTGGCTTTAAGCAAAGGCCTGCATCTTTATGAGTATAGCTGGGACCTGGCAAAGTTAAGGACAGGGAAACAGGATCCCGTTTCGCTTCAGGGTAAGGGAGCAAAGTAATGAGCACGGAATACTGCGGTGAAGAGCGGCGTGATTTTATGAGAATGGACCATATAACACCGCTCGCTTATAAAGTATGCCGTCAGGATACTATCAATAAATTACTTCAAGGGTATACCTCAGATATCAGCCGGTCCGGATTGCTATGCAACATAAAGGACAGGGTAAATAAAGACGATATATTGTGGCTCTCTTTTGAGAGGGGCACGCTGAATATATTAGAAGAACTGGAAAAGAAGAGCCTGATCTACCAGAACGGTATTATTGGCAAGGTGGTCAGGATAGAAGACAGGGGCGACACTACTTATAATGTAGGGGTCCAATTTATCACCCGGCAGGAAAAGGGCCCGGAGGGAATATATTCAAGGCTGCGGTTTGTTAAGGACGCGTTTGGCGGGGAGGGTAAATAATAATGCGTAAAATCGCTGTCTCCATTTTAGGCGATGGAGGATGGGGGACTACCCTGGCGATATTGCTGTATCAAAAAGGGTTTGATGTAACTTTATGGGGAGCTTTCAAGGATTACGCCTCCTACCTGGATAAAAAAAGGATAAATATAAGGTTCCTGCCGCGGGTCAGGATACCTAAGGGTATAAAAATAACTCCGGAACTGGAAGAAGCCGTATGCGCAAAGGAACTGATCATACTGGCTGTCCCTTCGCAGTATCTGCGCGGAGTCCTGAAAAAGGTCAGGAGGATGGGGCAGGCAGGTAAGGCGGTATATTTAAGCGCGGCCAAAGGGATAGAGATAGGCTCGCTGCAGAGGGTCTCTGAAGTAATGCGCGATGAATTGGGCGGCGTGAAATTGGCAGTCCTTTCAGGCCCTACAATAGCGCATGAAGTGGCAAGGGGGGTACCCACTACTGCTGTGATCGCCTCCCGTGATAAGAATTTAAGAAAGCGCCTGCAGGGTATGCTTATGACGGAGCGCTTCAGGGTTTATACAAACCCTGACCTGATCGGGGTAGAATTGGGGGGTAGCCTTAAAAATATAATCGCTATCGCCTGCGGCATATCTGATGGTTTAGGTTTTGGCGCGAACACAAAAGCCGCCATACTCTCTCGCGGGTTAGCCGAGATCTCCAGGTTAGGGCGCGCTATGGGAGCAAACGTAAAGACTTTCAGCGGGATAAGCGGGCTGGGAGACCTGGTTACTACCTGTATCAGTCCTTACAGCCGCAATAGAAGCGTGGGTGAACAGATCGGTAAAGGAAAGACAATGAAGGAGATAATGGCCCATATGCAGATGGTTGCGGAAGGGGTGCCGACCGCCAGGTCAGCATACGCTTTGAGCATGAAATATAAAGTGGATATGCCTATTACAAGGGAAGTTTACGCCGTTCTTTATAGAAATAAATCTCCCAGGCGCGCAGTGCGTGATCTGATGACGCGGGAGAAGAAAGAAGAGTAGATAATGCTGGCGCCGTTACAGCACTAAAGAGAAAGCGGCGCTGTTTTTCCGACAGCAAAATAGATAAAAACGGGGCGTGGCTCAGTTTGGCTAGAGCGCTTGAATGGGGTTCAAGAGGTCGACAGTTCAAGTCTGTCCGCCCCGACTTTATTCGTGTTGTTTTAGGATCGGTCAGGTGATAACCTATGGCAGATGAAAGACGCAGGTCCGTGCGCGTAAAGAAGGTTATTAATATCCGGTACACTGATGATAAAAAGAAGTGGGATATCACTGCCATAAGGGATATAAGCGAGACAGGTATATCTTTTACTACCCATAAACCATTCTCGCCTGATGATATCATAACTTTCCTGATAAAGATCCCCACAATGCCGTTAGAGTGGCTGGAGATCACCGGCAGGGTGGTGGCTTCCGAGGGTATTATATCTGCCGCCGGGGCTATGCTGGAAGGCTCATTTATAACAAGGGTAGAATTCGTTAATTTGCAGGGCCGGCATAAAGAGTTCATACAACAGTATATAACGTGGTTTTTGTCTAAACAGGGAGGAAGAGAATGAGCCGCAGTGGCCCTGAAAGGCGAGAACATCCCCGCGTAAACGCCTGTTTTTCCGTTTCATACCGTATAATTGAAGAGACTGAATATCCAAGCTTCTCTCAGGCAAAAAATATAAGCCTGGGAGGTATTTTATTGACTACTAACAGGAAACTTGAGGAGGGAACGAATATAGCCCTGGAAATAAGGTTACCCTTTGACCCGGATCCGATCATGATAACCGGCAGGGTGCTGGAATCGCGCGAGATAAGCCGCGACCTGATCTATGATACGCGGATCAACTTTCAAAGTATAGACGAAAAGCATAAGGGTATCCTCAAGGAGAGCATAGATTATTATATTAAGAAAGGATAGATAATGAAGAAGATAAATGTGGGTTTGATCGGTTTCGGTAATATAGGCTCGGGGGTCGTGAAGATCCTCTCCGATAGAAGAGGTTTTTTAAGCAGCAAGATAGGATTGGATATAGCTATCAAGAAAATATGCGATAAAGACCTTACCTCTAAAAGGAATGTTACCGTAGATAAAAGCCTTTTTGTAAAAGATATTAAAGAAATAATTGATGACCCGCAGATAGATATCGTAGTTGAACTGATAGGCGGCATACATCCGGCGAAGGAGTATATATCCGAGGCCCTGAATAAAGGCAAGAATATCGTTACCGCCAATAAGGCGCTTCTGGCCCAGGAGGGGCGCGCGCTTTTTGCCCTTGCGCGGGACCGCGGCAAGAGCATTCATTTTGAGGCGTCTGTCGGGGCGGGTATCCCGATCATAAAATCGCTGCGCGAAGGCCTGGTAGCTAATAAGTTTTTTAATATCTTCGGTATTGTTAACGGCACCTCCAATTTTGTCTTATCGCGGATGTCAGAGAATAATTGCAGTTTCAATGACGCGCTCTCAGAAGCCAGGGCGCAAGGGTTTGCGGAGAGGAACCCTACCTTTGATATAGAAGGCATGGATTCCGCGCACAAACTGATATTGCTTACTTACCTGTGTTTCGGGAAACTGGTGGGCATGGAAGATATATTCATAGAAGGCATATCCCGGGTTTCTTTGGCGGATATCAATTATGCCGCGGAGATGGGCTTTGAAATAAAACTCCTGGCTATAGCGAAGAAGGATTCAGACGGGCTGGAAGTGCGCGTGCATCCGACCCTTATACCAAAACACCATCTTTTGTCTTCCGTGTCCGGGATATCAAACGCGATATACGTATCCAGCGACCTGGCCGGAGAGCTTCTTTTTTCAGGCCCGGGAGCCGGGCAGCTATCAGCTGCGTCTGCCGTGGTATCGGACATTGTTGACCTGACGCAGGGGTTAAAGGCGGGTATGTTCAGGCCGACACTTAATATAGTGGAGGATAAGTCCATAAAGAAGCTGCGCAGGATAAACGATATAGAGAGCCGTTATTACATACGTTTTATGACCGTTGATAAGCCGGGGGTGTTGGCGAAGATATCCGGCGTCCTTTCTAAATTCGGAATCAGCATAGCTTCCGTTACTCAAAAGGAGAGGAAGAGGGCGCAGGTGGTGCCTATTGTTATGATCATTCACGAGGCCAGGGAGAAAAACCTGCGTTCCGCGCTGGATGCGATAGGCCGCTTGAATATCATAAAACAGGATTCAGTAGCGATAAGGATAGAAGATGTCTAAGAAAGCAAAAGCGCCGGATGCGCGGTATAACGGAGTAATTGAAAGATACAAAAGTTATCTGCCGGTTTCCCGCGGTACTCCTGTGATCACCCTGAATGAGGGGAATACTCCCTTGATACGCGCAAATTACCTTAGCCGGCTGATCGGCAGGGATTTTGAGGTTTATCTGAAATATGAGGGCCTTAATCCGACAGGTTCTTTTAAGGACCGCGGTATGACTATGGCTATATCCAAGGCTTGTGAAGATCGTTCAAAAGCGGTGATGTGCGCTTCAACCGGGAATACTTCCGCATCTGCGGCGGCATATGCCGCGAGAGCGGGTTTAAAATGCATAGTGCTTATCCCGCGCGGAGCGATAGCCCTTGGAAAGCTTAGCCAGGCGCTTATCCATGGAGCGGTAGTGCTGGCAGTAGACGGTAACTTCGATGATGCCTTAGAATTGGTGCGTGAGATCACCTCAAATTACCCTATAACCCTGGTTAATTCTTTAAACCCTTACCGCATAGAGGGGCAGAAAACGGGAAGCTTTGAGATATGTGATGCTCTTGGTGACGCGCCCTCTTTCCAGGTAATGCCGGTCGGTAATGCCGGGAATATCACAGCTTACTGGAAGGGGTATAAGGAGTATAAAAAAGCCGGTAACTCTAAAACTTTGCCTAAGATGCTGGGTTTTCAGGCGGCTGGTTCAGCCCCTATAGTAAAAGGCCACCCGATAAAAAACCCCGACACTATCGCTACAGCCATACGCATCGGTAATCCTGCGAGCTGGAAGGAAGCGGAACGCGCTCGCGATGAATCCGAAGGGCTTATTGATATGGTAAAGGATTCAGAGATAGTATCTGCTTATAAATTGTTGGCGGTTAAAGAAGGGGTATTCGTTGAGCCTGCTTCAGCTGCTTCTATCGCCGGGCTTTTAAAACTGGCGAAAAAAGGATATTTCAAGAAGGCATCCGGGCGCAAAGGCATAAAAAGGATAACCTGCATCCTGACAGGGCACGGATTAAAAGACCCTGACAGGGCGATAAAGAGCATAAAACAGCCGAGGGTAGTGAAGGCGGACCTGAAGTCGGTATTGAGAGAGATAGGGTATTGATGAGGATCTCTTTGAAGGGCAAGCGAGTTTTGATAACTGCCGGACCGACCTGGGTCCCCATAGACCCGGTGAGGGTTATCAGTAATACGGCAACCGGAGAGACCGGCACCCTTTTGGCGCAAATCTGCAGGAGGTCCGGAGCCAATGTTACGCTTTTGCTGGGGCCTGCCGCGGCATCCTGCCCGGACAGTAAAGTTAAGGTAATACGTTTTACGTTCTTTAACGAACTCAGGAGTATCTTGTTTAGAGAGCTCGCTTCTCATAAGTATCAGTTCCTGATACACGCGGCAGCAGTCTCGGATTATGGGCCTCAAAAATTATCCGGGAAAAAGATAGTTTCCGGGATAAAAAGACTGGACCTTAAGCTTAAGCCTACGCCTAAGCTAATAGACGCGGTAAAAAAGATAAGTAAAGGCGTATATCTCGTAGGGTTTAAATTTGAACCGGATGCCGCCGGGGGCACGTTAATAAAAAAGGCCAGGGATATGATGCATAGGTCTTGCGCTGATATAGTGGTTGCCAATACAGTCCGCGGGAACCGTTATCAGGCGTATATAGTAGGGGAAGAGGCTGTTGAAGGCCCAATCAAAAATAAAAGAAGATTGGCGGAAAGGTTGATCAAAAGATTATGAAATATATAGTCGTTGTTGGAGATGGGATGGCGGATTATCCGCTTAAGGAGCTGGATGGCCGCACGCCTTTAGAAGTTGCGCGCACTCCCAATATGGATTTTATAGCCAGGCACGGGAGGCTCGGACGGGTCAAAACCATACCAAAAGGCCTGTCGCCGGCTTCGGATGTGGCTAATATATCCATTCTGGGTTATGACCCCAAAAAATATTATTCGGGAAGGGGGCCCCTTGAAGCGGCTAATTTAGGGGTTAAGCTTCAGGAAGGGGATGTGGCGTTCCGCTGTAACCTGATTACCGCGGGCAATGATAAGCTTGTTGATTATAGCGCCGGGCATATAAGTTCTAATGAAGCGGAGATATTGATAAAGTCCCTTGATCAGAAGATAGGCTCGGAACGTATAAAATTTTATCCCGGGGTAAGTTACAGGCATCTTATGGTAGTCAAGGGGGGCGCGGCGGAGCGCTTGCAGGGCCTCAAGTGCGTCCCTCCTCACGATATCAGCGGGCAGAGTATATCCAGGAATTTACCCAAAGGTAAAGGCGCGGATATTATAATAAAACTTATGGAGGATTCGCGCAAGGCCCTTGGGAGCCACGAGATAAACCTTGTGAGGATAGACCTGAAGGAGAACCCGGGGAATATGATATGGTTATGGGGGCAGGGTATGGATTTAAAGATGCCCAAGTTCCAGGAAAAATACGGCCTTTCAGGCAGCGTAATATCGGCGGTAGACCTTATAAAGGGGCTGGGGAAGATATTAGGGTTAGACGTGATAAAGGTTTGTGGGGCTACCGGTTATTATGATACTGATTATGAGGGGAAAATGAGGGCGGCATTGAAGTCCCTTGAGAAGAAAGATTTTGTTTTTTTGCATGTTGAGGCGCCTGATGAGGCGAGCCATAACGGAGACTTGAGAGAGAAGATCACCGCTATAGAGAGGCTTGACCAGTTAGTTGTGGGGGGGGTATTAAAGGGGCTCAAGCGCAGCAAGAATTTTCGTATCCTGGTTTTACCTGACCATGCTACCCCGATCTCTCTTAAAACCCATGCTTCCGATCCGGTACCTTTCGGCGTATTTGGCAAGGGTATAGTCGGCAGGGGGTTTCTTAATTACAGCGAGAAGGAGTCCGTGAAGTCCGATCTTTATTTTGAGAATGGTTTTGAATTGATGAATTATTTCATCAGCGTTTCCGAGGAGTAAGGCGCTTGAATTCGTTAATCATTGTTTTTGCCGCGGCACTGTTGTTTTTTCTTGCCTACAGGTTTTACGCGCGCAAGATAGAATCGCTGTGGCATATAGACCCTCACCGTTCTACACCGGCCTATTCTAAATATGACAGTGTGGATTATATCCCGGCAAAGAACTGGCTGGTATTATTCGGGCATCATTTCGCTTCCATATCGGGGGCAGGCCCGATCATAGGCCCGGTGATCGCAGTAATGCTCTGGGGGTGGCTGCCAGCGCTGCTGTGGGTTGTAATAGGGACTATATTCATCGGCGGGGTGCATGATTTCGGATCTTTGATAACCTCGATAAGAGAGGGCGGCTCATCCGTGCCTGATATCGCGGAACACGTTATTTCAAGGCGCGCCAAGATATTGTTTGCCGTTTTTGTCTGGCTCACCCTGATCCTCATTATAGCGGTTTTTGCTTACCTGTCCGCCCAGACTTTCATAAAGGAGCCCAGGGTGGTTCTGCCGTCATTGGGGCTTATACCCGTAGCGATAGCGGCCGGGTATCTTCTTTATAATTTAAGGATGAATTCCCTGATCGTTACTATTATAGGGCTTGCTTTTTTGGCCGGTTTGATATATATGGGGAACTTCTGGTCTTTGAATATCGGCATTAACGGGTGGCTGCTGGTTTTATTTGTATACAGCTATTTTGCTTCTATTCTGCCTGTAAACGTTCTTTTGCAGCCCAGGGATTACCTTTCCAGTTTTTTGTTATTCTTCGGTGCGGGGGCAGGTTATATGGGCCTGTTATTATCGCGGCCCGTGATAAATATGCCGTATTACCGCCAGTGGAGTACAAGCGAGGGGTATCTGTGGCCCATGCTTTTCGTGACTGTTGCCTGTGGGGCGGTATCGGGGTTTCATTCGTTGATAGCAAGCGGCACTTCATCTAAACAGATAGCCAATGAACGCCACGCCAAAAGGATCGGTTACGGGGGGATGGTCACTGAAGCGGTAGTAGCGATATTGGCGATAATCTGCGCCGCGATACTTTTTAACGGCCGGGAGGACACCGCGGCGCTGTTGAAAGCCGTGAATCCCATAGATATATTCGGCAGAGGTTACGGGATGATCACGCAGGGGGTGCTGGGAGGTTATGGCAAGGCTATTGCCATAATCATATTGAACGCTTTTATATTGACTACCCTGGATACCGCGGCCAGGATATCGCGTTATCTTACCGAAGAGTTATTCGGGATCAGGAACCGTTATCTTTCTACGGGGTTGGTCGTAGGGTTAGGGGCTGCGTTGGCATTCAGCGGCAAATGGGCCAAGATATGGTTGACATTCGGCGCCTCCAATCAGTTAGTGGCGGCCTTGGCTTTATTCGTTTTGAGTTGCTGGCTCTTATCTAAGAAAAAGAGCGTTAAATTCACGCTCATACCGGCAATTTTCATGCTGGCTACCAGTACCGCGGCGCTGGCATCCCAGGCCTTGAGGTATTTTATTAAGAAGGATATACCGCTTTTTATTATAACGGCGCTCCTTATTCTTTTAGCAGGTTTTATGGCTTATGAGGTGACGCAGGCTATATTCTTTAGGAGAAAAAAATATGCATAAGGGATTGGTCGTTCAAAAATTCGGCGGTTCGTCGGTTGCAAATGTAGAACGTATCCAGGAAGTTGCACGCCGCGTAGTAAGTTACCGTAAGAAAGGTTATGACCTGGTAGTGGTGGTTTCCGCGCTTGGTGATACTACAGATGAACTGGTAGAACTCGCCGGACAGATCACCCATGAGGCATCAGAGCGCGAAATGGATATGCTCCTTTCTACGGGAGAACAGATATCCGTGGCATTGCTGGCAATGGCGATACATAAACTGGGTTTTGAGGCGATATCCTTTACTGGAGCGCAAGTCGGGATAATCACCGATACCAGCCACACCCGCGCGCGTATCATAAAGATAAACGCGGATAAGATAAAAGAAGAGCTAAAACTCAACAAGATAGTTATAGTCGCTGGTTTTCAGGGGGTTACGCTGAACCATGATATTACCACTCTAGGGAGGGGAGGTTCAGACCTTACCGCTGTTGCGCTGGCCAAGGAGCTTTCGGCGCGCGAATGCGAGATCTATACCGATGTTGAGGGTATATACAGCGCAGATCCGCGCGTAGAGCCGAAGGCAAAGAAGATAAAGGCGATCACTTATGACGAGATGCTTGAGATGGCGTCCCTTGGGGCGCAGGTTATGCAGGCGCGCTCCATAGAGGTGGCCAAAAAATTCAACGTAGATATTCATGTGCGTTCCAGCTTTAACGATCAACCCGGGACGATCATTACCAAGGAGGTCAATAAAATGGAAGAGGTGGTTGTAAGCGGCATAACATTGAATAAGAATGAAGCTAAGATCACGATATGCAATGTTCCTGACCGCCCGGGTATCGCGGCAAAAATATTCAAACAGCTGGCCGAAAAGGGGATAAGTGTTGATACGATAGTCCAGAATGTCAGCCATACGCGCCAGACAGATATATCGTTTACCGTTAATAAAGCGGATACCAATAAGACCGTGAAGCTTGCCAGGAAGATCGCCGCGAGTATCGGCTCAGGAGAGGTATTGCAGGATGAGGGAGTTGCCAGGATCTCAATAGTAGGCGTAGGGATGAAATCGCATCCGGGCGTGGCGGCGACCATGTTTGATTCTTTAGCGCGCAATAAGATCAATATTGAAATGATCTCTACTTCAGAGATCAGCATTTCGTGTATTATAGAAAAGAAGTTCGCCGAAAAAGCGGTCAAGGCACTGCACGCTAAATTCGGCCTGTCTAAATAGGGACACCCTTTTTGCCAATCGAGGGACACCCCTTCTGCTAAAGCTAAGGGTGTCCCCAAGAGAGAAAGAAGGAGAGATGTCAAAAGTAAAACTTTACGATACGACTTTACGCGATGGTTCGCAAGGGGAGGGTATATCTTATTCGGTGATGGATAAGCTGAATATCGCCCGTGAATTAGACGATCTCGGTATACACTATATCGAAGGAGGGTGGCCGGGCTCAAATCCAAAGGATATGGAATTTTTTCTGAAGATGAGCAAGAAACGGCTGAAAAGCAGCGAGCTCGTCGCGTTCGGCTCTACGCGCAAGGCGAACATTAAAGCGGAGAAGGACCATAACCTTAAGGCGATAATAAAATCAAAAAGCCGGACCGTGACAGTATTTGGCAAAACCTGGGACCTGCATATCAGGGATGTCCTGAAGACCACCCTGGATGAGAATTTGAATATGATCAGAGATACCGTGAGTTTCCTTGCGGCGCGGGGTATTACCGTATTCTATGATGCCGAGCATTTTTTTGACGCGTATAAGGCTAACAAAGAATACAGCCTGCGCTGTTTGCTGGCCGCGCAGGATGCCGGGGCAAAGGCGATAATCCCGTGCGATACTAATGGAGGAATGATCACATCGGAAATAACAAAGGTCATCAGCGATATCAGGCCCCGCATCAATGTATGGCTGGGTATCCATTGCCATAATGACGCTGACCTGGCCGTCGCGAATTCCATAGCCGCGGTAGAGGCAGGAGCCGATATGGTGCATGGCACGATTAACGGTTACGGCGAGCGTTGTGGTAACGCGGACCTGATCCCGATCATAGCTAATCTTAAACTCAAGATGGGGGTTGATTGCATCAGCGACGATAAGTTAAAAGAACTTACGCGCGTTTCGCATTTCGTGAGTGAAGTAAGTAATATGAAACAGAGGAGTGACCAGCCCTATACTGGTTTATCCGCTTTCGCGCATAAGGCCGGTGTGCATATAAACGCAATAATGAAGAATACAAAGACCTACGAGCATATTGACCCTTCCGTAGTGGGTAATCACCGCAGGATGCTGGTTTCAGAGCTGGCGGGGAAGACCGGCATGCTGATCCGGGCAAAGGAGCTGGAGCTGGACCTGGGCAAAGAGGACCCCAAGACCAAAAAGATCCTTAACCTCGTGCAGGCATTAGAGCATAAAGGGTATCATTTTGAGGCAGCCGAGGCCTCTTTTGAGTTGTTATTAAAGAAGGCGCTTAAGAAATACAAAAAATTCTTTGAACTTGAGGGTTTCAAAGTAGTCATAGAGAAACGTTCTGATAAGAAGATCGTCTCTGAGGCGGTCATTAAATTGAAGGTAAAGGGGATTAAAGAACATACTGCCGCAGAGGGTGATGGCCCGGTGAACGCACTGGATAACGCGCTGCGCAAGGCCCTTAAGGATTTTTATCCATCCTTGTCAAAGATGCACCTTTCCGATTTTAAAGTGCGCGTGCTGGATGAAAAAGTAGGCACGGCCGCGAAGGTAAGGGTGCTTATCCAGTCGCAGGATGAAAATGATACATGGAGCACTATCGGTGTTTCGGGGAATATCATTGAGGCGAGCTGGCAGGCCCTCGTTGATTCCGTAGAATATAAACTCATAAAAGATAAAGTCAGCTAAATAATCTTCTAATGACCGATATCCCAACCCGTTATAGCCCCAAAGATACCGAGGATAAATGGTATAAAACATGGGAAGAGAATAGTTTATTTTCCGCTAAAGCAGACCCTGCTAAAAAACCATTCTGTATAGTCATACCTCCTCCGAACGTTACCGGTATACTCCATATGGGCCACGCCTTAAACGATACTATCCAGGATATCCTTATACGTTATCACCGGATGAAGGGCGAGGAGTCCCTTTGGATGCCGGGGACAGACCACGCCGGGATAGCGACGCAGAATGTCGTAGAGAAATCCATAGCCAAAGAAGGGCTAAAACGCCAGGACTTAGGCAGAGAGAAATTCATTGAAAAAGTGTGGGAATGGAAGGAGCAGTACGGCTCCACTATTATCCGTCAGTTAAAAAAAATAGGCGCTTCCTGCGATTGGCAGAGGGAGCGCTTTACGATGGATGAAGAATATTCTAAATCCGTAGTAGAGGTTTTTACCCGGCTTTATGAAAAAGGGCTTATTTATAAGGGGAGTTATATTATAAATTGGTGCCCGCGCTGCCAGACGGCCCTTGCCGATGAAGAGGCCCCGCATCATGATCTGCAGGGGAACCTTTATTATTTGCGGTATCCTATTAAGGGCCAGTCCCCTAAGCACAACTCTGAAGGAAACCTTTCGGGGGCAGACCCTTATATTGTAGTTGCTACTACCCGCCCGGAAACTATGCTCGGAGATACGGCGGTCGCGGTGAACCCTAAAGATAAAAGGTATAAGAAACTTATCGGCGAGACACTGATCCTGCCTTTGGCCAACAGGCAGATAAAGGTGATCGCAGATAGTATGGTAGATATGAAGTTCGGTACCGGAGCGGTAAAGGTGACTCCCGCGCATGACCCGAATGACTACGCCTTAGGCAAAAAGCATAACCTTGAATTTATAAATGTTATGCGGCCGGATGGTTTTATGAATAAAAATGCCGGAGATTATAACGGGATGGACAGGTTTGAGGCGAGGGAAGTTATACTCGAGGACCTGAAAGAAAAAGGCTTGTTGGAGAAAATAGAGCCGCATGGATTATCCGCGGGGCACTGTTATCGCTGCCACACTATTATTGAGCCCTATTTATCCGAACAGTGGTTTGTAAAGATGAAGCCGCTGGCTAAACCGGCCATAGAGGCAGTTAAGAAAGGCAGGATAAAATTTCATCCGAAGCGCTGGACAAAGGTGTATTTGAATTGGATGGAGAATATCCAGGATTGGTGCATATCCCGCCAGATATGGTGGGGTCATCGTATCCCGGTTTATTATTGTAAAGATTGTCAAAAGAAGTGCCAGTCCCCTTCGGGGAGATACCCTGTTAAGGACAGCGTAATCGTCTCTAAGATCAGGCCCGAAAAATGCCCTAAGTGCGGCTCAAGCGATATATATCAGGATGAAGATGTGCTGGATACCTGGTTTTCGTCGTGGTTATGGCCGTTTGCTACCTTTTATTGGCCTGATAAACCGCGCAGCGAGAATGAGCTGAAATATTTTTATCCCACATCAGCCCTGGTGACCGCTCCTGAAATAATCTTCTTCTGGGTTGCGCGTATGATCATGGCCGGTTTTGAATTTATGGGCGATATCCCTTTTAAGGATGTCTATATCCATGGGACAGTGCGGGATATAGAAGGCAAGAAGATGTCCAAGTCCCTGGGCAATATAATTGACCCTCTTGATATCATAAACGAGTATGGGGCGGACGCGCTGCGTTTCAGCCTTATATCCATAACCGCGCAGGGGCAGGATGTCTTCCTTTCACAGGAAAGGTTCGAGCAGGGGAGGAATTTCGCGAATAAGATATGGAACGCATCAAGGTTCGTGCTGATAAACCTTGACCATTCTAAGGTGAATACGGACCTGTGCGTATTTTTCAAAAAAGAGGACCTGGATATAGTTAATCGCTGGATATTGAGCAGGTTTTACTCTACGCTAAAGGAGGCCGGCAAAAAACTGGACCTTTATAAATTTAATGAAGCCGCTAACCTGCTTTATGGGTTTTTCTGGCATGAATTCTGCGACTGGTATCTGGAGATAATCAAGCCCGATATAAATAAGACGCATAATCAGGTCGTCATGTATAAGGTGTTGGAGAAGTTCTTAAGGATATTGCATCCATTTATGCCTTTTATAAGCGAGGAGTTGTGGCATAAACTTGATGAGAATAAAGGCTCCATAATGCTTGAACCCTGGCCCCATCTGCAGGAACCGCTGATAGATAAAAAAACGGAGTTAAAGATGGATTCGGTATTTGAAGCGATAACTGCTATAAGGATGATGCGTTCGGAATTGAAGATCCAGCCTCAGAACAAGATCAATGCAGAGATATTTGTAAAGAGCAAGTCCAGGAAAGAGCTTATCTCTTCAATGCTGCCGCTGATCACAGGCATGTCTAAGCTCCAGGGGCTTAGCCTTAAAGAAGATTACGCCCCGCTTAAAACCCAGTACGTGAAGATACTCAGGGATATGACCATAGTTATCCCGCTTTCGGGCATAGTAGATGTGGACAAATTGAAGAAAGACAAAGAAGAAGAGATAAAAAAAGTAGAGTCAGATATAAAGGCCAAGAAGAACATCCTTTCTAATGAGAATTTTGTGAAGAGGGCCCCCGGGGAGATAGTAGAGAAGGAAGAATTAAAACTGGAAGAGCTCAAAAAAACATTAACAGAACTGAAAGGAATAAGAGATGGGCTTAAATAAAGAGTTGGATACCGCGAAGATAGACGCTATCATACGCCACGCCTTGATCGAAGATATCGGAAAGGGCGACATAACGACGCAGCTCACCATCCCTAAAGACAAGAAGATCGAAGCAGATATAGTGGTGCAGGAGGATTGCATAGTTTGCGGGGTAAAGGTCGCTGAGAGGGTATTTGAAATAAGCGATAAGGATATAAGTTTCAAGGCTGTTGCCAGGGAGGGGTATCCGGTTAAAAAAGGCAGGGCGATCGCCAGGATAGGTGGCCCCGCGGGAAGTATCCTCACGGCGGAGAGGGTCGCCCTTAACCTGATGAGCATGCTCTCGGGGATAGCCACTAAAACAAGAGAGTATGTAAAAGAGATAGAACCTTACAAAGTAAAGATCACCGACACCCGCAAGACAATGCCCGGGCTAAGAGAGTTGCAGAAGTACGCGGTCAGGGTCGGGGGCGGGCATAACCACAGGATGGGGCTTGATGAGATGGTTTTGATAAAAGATAACCATATAAAGGTCACCGAAGGCTATACAAAACTTCCTAGTATCCCCAAGGGCTTTAAGATCGAGATAGAAACGCAGAACCTTAATGAGTTTAAGCATGCCCTGAAGTTCAAGCCGGATGTGATCATGCTGGATAATATGGATTTAAAAGATATAAAACAGGCAGTTAAGATAAGGAATAATACTGAATTTTCTACCAGCCACCATCCGCCTACCAAATTAGAGGCTTCGGGGGGGATAGACATAAAGAACGTAAGGAGGGTAGCAGCCGCAGGCGTAGATATGATCTCTATAGGCGAGCTGACTCATTCCTTCGCCTCTATTGATATAAACTTGGATATACTATAAATTAGTGGAAAAATTCAGGTTGTTCTCGGATTATAAGCCTTGCGGAGACCAGCCCAAGGCGATAAAAGAATTAACTGATTCTATTAATTCGGGGAAGAGCTATCAGACCTTGCTTGGTGTGACCGGCTCAGGCAAGACTTTTACGCTGGCTAATGTCATAGAAAAGGTAAACCGCCCCACGCTGGTAATCTCTCATAATAAAACACTCGCCGCCCAGCTGTATTCGGAGTTTAGGGAGTTCTTCCCGCGTAATGCCGTAGAATATTTTGTAAGTTATTACGACTATTACCAGCCTGAGGCATACGTGCCTTCGACTGATACCTATATAGAGAAAGACGCATCCATCAATGACAGGTTGGATCGCCTGCGGCTCTCCGCGACCACCTCGCTTATGTCCCGGCGCGATTGTCTTATCGTAGCATCCGTATCCTGCATATATAACCTCGGTTCTCCAGGAGAATACCGCGATATGCTTGTTCTTATTGAAAGGGGAGAAGTTTTATCGCGCGATGACTTGCTGCGCGGGCTCCTTAAGATACAATATGAAAGGAATGATTATGAATTTATCCGCGGCAAGATAAGGGTAAGGGGGGATGTGGTGGAGGTATTTCCTTCATACGAAGAGGCGGCCCTGCGCGTAGAGTTATCCGGAGATTTGGTTGAGAAGGTATCGCGAATAAACCCTGTTTCGGGTGAAGTTTTGGATCATCTGGATAGGATAGCTATATATCCAGCCAAGCATTTTATCTTTTCCGGGGAGAAGTTGGATGGGGCGCTTAATTCTATAAACAGCGAATTAGAGGACAGGCTTAACTTTTTAAGGAGCAAAAATAAATTATTAGAGGCGCAGCGCCTTGAATCCCGCACTAAATATGATATGGAGATGCTTAAGGAGATGGGCTATTGCCACGGGATAGAGAATTATTCACGCCACCTTTCGGGAAAGCCTCCGGGCTCAAGACCTTATTGTCTGATTGACTATTTTCCGAAAGACCTCCTGGTAGTGATAGATGAGTCCCACGTGACCTTACCTCAGATAAGAGGGATGTATGAAGGTGATCAAGCCAGGAAAAAAGTGCTGGTAGAGTACGGGTTCAGGTTGCCTTCATGCCTGGATAACCGCCCTTTAAGATTCGATGAATTCGGGGAGTTGGTAAAACAACAGGTATTTGTTTCTGCCACGCCGGATGAATATGAGATAAAGAAGAGTGGTGGGGTTGCTATTGAACAGATCATACGCCCTACCGGCTTGATCGATCCCGAAATAATAATTAAGCCTATCGACGGGCAGATTGAGGATCTGATCAAAGAAGCCAGAAAGCGTTCTGCCCGCGATGAGCGTGTCCTGATTACGACCCTGACCAAAAGGCTTGCAGAAGATTTAACTACCTATTTACAGGAGAAGGGTTTAAAGGTAAAATATTTACATTCAGAGGTTGAGACTATTGAACGCTCAAGGATCCTCAGGGAATTAAGGCGTAAGGAATTTGATTGCCTGGTAGGGATAAACCTGTTAAGGGAGGGGCTAGATCTTCCCGAAGTTTCACTTGTAGCTATCCTGGACGCGGATAAGGAAGGTTTCTTAAGGTCGGCGACCTCGCTGATTCAGGTAGCCGGGCGCGCGGCGCGTAATATAAACGGGACCGTGATAATGTATGCCGATACGATCACGGGTTCGATGAAAAAGGCGATTGCCGAAAGCAGTAGAAGAAGAAAGAAACAGATTGAATTCAATAAGAAAAATAAGATCACCCCGCGTTCCATTGAAAAAAGCATAAAAGAGGGGATCGAAGACTTGCAGGAAGCGCAGGTATTCGTGGCAGAGCTGACCGGGCAGGATAAAGATGAGTATGAATTAAGCAGGTATATTTCGGAATTAGAATACGATATGGAATTGGCAGCGCGGAACCTGCAGTTTGAAAAGGCAGCGGTCATCCGCGATAAAATCAAACAACTCAGGGACACCCTTCCAGCCAAAGCTAAGGGTGTCCCTTAAGAGTATTTAAAGGTATTAGTGGGGACACCCTCCCGATTGGCAGAAAGGGTGTCCCTCGATTGGCAGAAAGGGTGTCCCTATGATGGTGGTTGATGTGGGGAATACGAATATAAGTTTGGGTGTGTTCAGGGGGAAACTCCTGATCAAGAGGCTTACTATTCCTACCGGAACAGGGGATTACAGGGGCCGCTTTAAGCGGATTATCGGCCGCAGTAAGGTTGATGATATAGTGATCTGCAGTGTGGTCCCTTCAGCCGAGAATGCCATAGTAAAACAGCTTATCTCTCTTACCGGTAAACGCCCCTATATTATAGGTAAGCAGATAAAGGTCCCTATAAGAAACCTTTACCGTAAGCCGCGCCAGGTTGGACAGGATAGGCTGGTTAATGCTTATGCCGGGGTGAGATTACACGGGGCCCCACTGGTCATAGTTGATTTTGGTACTACCGTTACCTTTGATGTGGTTTCCGCCAGAAAAGAGTATTTGGGAGGTATGATCATCCCGGGTTTAGGGATCTCATTAGAATCGCTTAATCAGCGCACAGCGCTCTTGCCGAAAATCAAGTTAGAAGAACCGGCTGAGTTTATCGGGCGCGATACCAGGAATAGCATGTTAAGCGGAATAGTATATGGTTTTGCCGCGCTTACCGATAATATGGTTACAATGATAAGAAAGAAGATAGGCAGCAAGGCTAAGGTGGTCGCTACGGGGGGGAGTGCCCGTATGATCTTTAAATATTGCCGCAAGATAGATAAGATAGATGAGGACCTGACGATCAAGGGGCTGAAACTTATCATGGATGATGCGGGCCATGATAATTAGATTCAGGGTAAACTGACATATAAAGATTTTTCTTGACAAAATTTTTTTTTATTTTATAATTAGCACTCTGAAAAGAGGAGTGCTAAAATAACCTGTTTAATAAAACATCCTTCTATAGTTCTTAATATGGAAGGGTGCAAATTCGCACTTATAACTTACCCATGCTGTCGCATCCGTAAGTTATGTGCTCATTTAAGGAGGTGTAACAGATGGATATTAAACCATTAGGAGACCGCGTAGTCATAAAACCCCTTGAGGCAGAAGCCAAAACAAAGGGCGGGATATTATTGCCCGATACTGCCAAAGAAAAACCGCAGGAGGGCAAGGTAGTCGCTATCGGCAAAGGGAAAACTTTAGATAACGGCACGGTCCAGGCTCCGGAAGTCAAAGTCGGGGATAAGGTATTATACGGAAAGTATTCCGGCAATGAGATCACGACCAAGGAAGGCGAAGAGTTGTTGATCATGCGCGAAGAGGATATCCTCGCGATCATAAAGTAATAATATACCCGGCCCTGTCGGAAAGGCCGGTGTGCGTTTTTACGCAAGGAGGAGGAAAGTATGGCAAAGGAACTGTTGTTTAAGGATGAAGGCCGCAGGAAGATATTAAGCGGTGTCGAGCAGTTAGCCGCTGCGGTAAAGGTGACCCTGGGGCCTAAGGGCCGTAATGTGGTCATAGATAAGAAGTTCGGTTCACCCACCATAACCAAGGACGGCGTGACAGTCGCCAAAGAGGTTGACCTGTCTGACCCATTTGAGAATATGGGCGCCCAGATGGTTAAAGAGGTAGCGGAGAAGACGTCGGATATCGCCGGAGACGGCACCACTACCGCGACGGTCCTGGCTGAAGCAATATACCGCGAAGGCCTGAAGAACGTTACTGCCGGAGCAAACCCGATGGCTTTAAAGCGCGGGATCGAAAAGGCAGTAGAAAAAATAGTAGAGGAATTAAAGAAACTCTCTACGCCTATTAAAGATAAAAAAGAGGTCGCCCAGGTAGCCTCTATAGCTGCAAATTGCGATAACGCTATCGGAGACCTTATAGCCGAAGCTATGGATAAGGTAGGCAAGGATGGAGTTATTACAGTTGAGGAAGCAAAGTCAATGGCTACGACCCTGGAAGTAGTGGAGGGTATGCAATTTGACCAAGGTTATCTTTCTCCTTATTTTGTGACCGACACCGAGAGGATGGAAGTAATATTAGAGGATCCTTACATACTTATCCACGAGAAGAAAATATCTTCTCTTAAGGACCTTTTACCTTTGTTAGAGAAGATCGCCCGCACCGGAAAACCGCTTCTGATATTAGCCGAAGAGGTTGAAGGAGAGGCGTTGGCTTCGTTGGTAGTAAATAAGATACGCGGCACCTTGTCTGCTTGCGCGGTAAAGGCCCCCGGTTATGGGGACAGGCGCAAGGCGATGCTTGAGGATATCGCTGTCTTAACCGGAGGAAAGGCGATTACCGAGGAATTGGGCATAAAGCTTGAGAACGTTGATATCGAAGACCTTGGCCGCGCGAAGAGGGTGAAGGTAGACAAAGAGAATACTACCATAGTTGAAGGCGCCGGCAAGACACAGGGTATTAACGGCAGGATCGCCCAGATCAAGAAGCAGGTAGAAGAATCCGATTCGGATTACGATAAGGAAAAACTCCAGGAGCGTTTAGCAAAGCTCGCGGGAGGAGTCGCGGTTATCAATGTGGGCGCTGCTACAGAGACCGAGATGAAAGAGAAGAAGGCCCGCGTAGAAGACGCTTTGCACGCTACCCGCGCAGCTTCCCAGGAAGGCATAGTTCCCGGTGGCGGAGTAGCATTGTTACGCGCGCTTCCGGCGCTTGAAAAGATAGCCAAGCTTGAAGGCGACGAGAAGATCGGAGTGGATATAATAAGGCGCGCGTTAGAGGCCCCTATAAGGCAGCTTACGGCTAATGCCGGTTTAGAGGGTTCGGTAGTAGTGCAGCGCGTAAAACAGGAGAAGACCAACATAGGATATGATGTGACCCAGGATGCCTATGTGGATATGATAGAATCAGGGGTTATCGACCCGACTAAGGTTACTCGCTCTGCCTTGCAGAACGCGGCTAGCGTTGCCGGGTTATTATTGATGACTGAAGCAATAATCACGGATAAACCCGAGAAGGAATCACCCATGCCTATGCCTCCGGGCGCAGGAATGGGAGGAATGGGCGGAATGGGCGGGGGGATGTATTAATACCACCTCTGCCAGTAGGGATTGCCCCCGCAGGGGGCTGTCCTACGACAAGGTAACTATTGAAGTCAAGAAAAGGGGCGAAGGTAAAACTTCGCCCCTTTTCTTTTAGCGGACTGCCTTGGCTTGCTTACGCAGTACCGCTCGGATTTCCCCACCGAGAAAATCCTCGCTTGGAGTTTCTGCTCGTTCTCACAGACAGGTATTAACGGGTGGACCCTGGCCGCTCGCATAAACTACATGCTGCCTAAAGCAAGCCAAACCAGTCCGCTGAAATACTTAGTGCGCGTATTGGCGACACTTTCGCGGAGGGTTTGTGGGCGTGCATCAGAAATTGTTCGGTAAAAGTATGCAAGGATTTACGACGAGCGAGTGCAGGAATTGACATTTGTCAGCGAACAATCTCAGCACGCGAGCAAAGCCCGCAGTGAAAACATTGCCAAAAATAATTATTGACAAGGAGCGCGGATTGGGGTAAAATTTTACACAACCTTTCTTAAAACAACCCCACAAAGAGGTTAAATATTCTTAACACATTGAAAAACAATAACTTATACGAGGAGAATTAACATGGGAGAGTGGATAGGCATAGGCAGGCGTGCTCGCAGGTGTTATGGCTTTGATGAAGTGGCGCTCGTTCCTGGAGCGCAGACAGTCAATCCTAACGAAGTAGATACTTCTTTTGAGATAGCCGGAAGAAAGTTCAAGGTCCCTATTATGGCCGCGGCAATGGATGGCGTCGTAGACGTTGAATTCGCTGTTGCGATGTCTAAAATAGGAGGCATAGCGGTCCTGAACCTGGATGGCGTCCAGACGCGCTATGAGAATCCCGATGATGTCCTTGATAAGATCGCCAAGGCAACTCCCGAAAAGGCGACTGAACTTACACAATCTATATATACCACCCCAATAAAAGAGAAGCTGGTCTCTAAGAGGGTCCGGGAGATCAAGCGCAAGAAGGGTACCGCGGTTGTAAGTTGTATCCCCGCCCACGCTGAAAGATTCGCTAAGCTCGCCATAGCGGCAGGCGCGGATATGTTCGTTGTGCAATCAACAGTGACCACCACAAAGCATATTACAAGTGAATATAAGAGCCTGGACCTGTATAAATTCTGCAAATCTACCAGGATACCCGTGATCATAGGTAATTGCGTGACTTATGAGACTACGCTGGCGCTTATGGAGACAGGGGTCGCGGCTTTATTGATAGGTATAGGCCCGGGAGCTGCCTGTACTACAAGAGGCGTCCTTGGCATAGGTGTCCCGCAGGTTACTACTACCGTGGACGCGGCGGCAGCGAGGGATTTTTATTTTAAGAGCAAGGGTAGGTATGTCCCCATAATTACTGATGGCGGTATGAACCGCGGAGGTGATATATGCAAGGCTTTCGCCGCAGGTGCTGATGCGGTTATGATCGGTTCCAGTTTTGCCCGCGCCAAAGAATCTCCCGGCAGGGGTTATCATTGGGGTATGGCTACATCTCATGTAAACCTGCCTCGCGGTACGCGCATATACGTAGGCACTACCGGGACACTCAAAGAGATACTTTTCGGCCCGGCAAAGGTGGATGACGGTTCGCAGAACCTGATCGGTGCGCTTAAGACCTCAATGGGGTCCCTGGGCGCTATGAATTTAAAACAGATGCATGATGTAGAGATCATTATTGCGCCCTCTATACAGACTGAAGGGAAGATATTCCAGGTAGGGCAGAGAGTAGGGATGGGAAAATGACGAAACAGACCATACTGATCCTTGATTTTGGTTCGCAGTACACCCAGTTGATCGCAAGGCGCGTCAGGGAGAATAAGGTTTTTTCCAAGATCATACCTTTTAATACCCCTGCAAAAGATATAGCCGCGCTTTCCCCAAAAGGAATAATAATTTCCGGAAGCCCGCTGTCAGTGGTAAACAAAGGCAAGGGCAAGAAGAACCTTTATCCGGATAAAAAGATATTCAAGCTGGGCGTGCCTATCCTGGGGATATGTTACGGCATGCAGATAATAGCCGAGATGACCGGAGGCAGGGTCAAGCACACAAAAGAGCGGGAATACGGAAAGACGGAACTTTTTATAGATAATAACCGCGACCTGTTCAGTAGCCTGCCGGGAAACCTGACCTGCTGGATGAGCCACGGAGATCTCGTGACGAAAGTACCGTTAGGGTTTAAAGTTCTCGCCCATACTACTAATGCCCCGATCGCCGCAATGGGCAATAAAAGGACAAAGGTATACGCGGTGCAATTTCACCCGGAAGTTACCCATACAGACAGGGGAAACCAGATACTGGGGAACTTCCTGTTTAAAGTGTGCGGTTGTCTTGGCCGCTGGAATATGCATTCCTTTATCCGCGATTCCGTAGATAATATAAAGAAAACCATAGGCAAGAATGATAAAGTCGTGCTCGGTTTAAGCGGCGGCGTTGATTCATCCGTAGCCGCGCTATTGATACATAAGGCTATAGGCAGGAGATTGAGGTGCGTGTTTATAGATAACGGTTTACTGCGTAAGGATGAACCCCAGCAGATAAAGAAGATATTCCGCGAGGCGTTCCACCTGAACCTTGATTATGTGGAGAGGAGTAAGCGTTTCTTAAAGCGCCTTGAAGGGGTCACTGATCCGGAAGATAAGAGAAAGATCATTGGTGATGAATTTGTGAAAGTATTTGAAGAGGAGGCCTCCAAGGTAAAGGGTGTGAAATACCTCGGGCAGGGGACACTTTATCCCGATGTCATTGAATCCATCTCTCCTACCGGCGCCCCCTCAAGCCGTATCAAGAGCCATCATAATGTCGGGGGGTTACCCCTGAAGATGAAACTCAAGCTTATCGAACCTTTAAGGGACCTGTTTAAGGACGAGGTCCGCCAGATAGGCCGCGAACTGGGTTTACCGGACACAGTGATCGCCCGTCAGCCGTTTCCCGGGCCAGGCCTCGCAGTCAGGATCATAGGTGATATTACTCCCGCCAGGCTCAATCTTTTAAGAGAGGTAGACCGGCGCGTGATAGAAGAGATAAGGAACGCTAATCTATATGAACAGATCTGGCAGTCATTTGCCGTGCTCCTGCCCATAAAGAGCGTGGGGGTCATGGGTGATGAGCGCACATACGAGAACGTGGCGGCGCTGCGCTGCGTTATCAGCTCGGATGGGATGACCGCGGACTGGGCAAAGATACCATATGAACTGCTGGAGAAGATCTCTAACCGCATCATTAATGAAGTTAAAGGAGTTAACCGCGTAGTATACGATATCTCATCCAAACCTCCCGCTACGATTGAGTGGGAATAGTTTTTTATAATGCCTCATTCTGATTTTGTCCACCTTCACCTGCATACACAGTATAGCCTTCTTGACGGTGCCTGCCGTATACCCCAACTATTAGAGCGCGCGAAACAATATAAGATGGATTCCCTTGCCATTACAGACCATGGCAGTATGTTCGGGGCCATGGATTTTTATATGGAGGCCCGCAAGGCGGGGATAAAGCCGATCATAGGATGCGAGGTTTATATCGCTCCCGCCAGCCGCCTGGATAAATCATGCGGAAGCATTGAGGAGGCTGCATACCACCTGATACTCCTGGCGCGCGATGAAACCGGATATCAGAACCTTATAAAACTTGTTTCTATAGGGTACCTTGAGGGATTTTATTACCGGCCGCGCATAGATAAAGAGGTGCTTTCTCAATACCAGAAGGGGCTCATAGCTATGACCGCCTGCCTTAAGGGGGAGGTGCCCTCGCTTTTACAGCAGAAGCGTTTTAACGACGCGCTGAAGGCTGCCGATGACTATCTGAATATCGTGGGTAAAGATAATTTTTACCTGGAGGTCCAGGGAAACAGTATACCTGAACAAAAGATAGTCAATGAAGGCTTGATAAAGATATCCAAAGAACTGAATATACCCCTTGTCGCTACCAACGACGTGCATTATCTCTCCAAAGAGGACGCAGTAAGCCATGAAGTCCTCCTTTGCATCCAGACCCAGAGCACGATGAATGACCCCAACAGGATGCGTTTTCAGACTAACGAGTTCTATTTTAACTCTCCCGAAGAGATGAAGGAACTTTTCAGGGATATCCCCGGGGCCGTTACCAATACCCTTGAGATTGCCGGGCGCTGTAACCTTGAGCTGGATTTTTCCAAAGTGCACCTGCCCCGCTATGACCCGCCTGTCGGCAAGACCAAGGAGGAGTATTTAAGGGAACTGAGTGAAATAGGGTTGAAAGAGAAATTTCCCGGAGCAGGAGCGGATATAAGGGAGCGCCTGGAGCATGAAATAGGGCTTATCAAGGACAGGGGGTTTATAAGTTACTTCCTTATCGTATGGGATTTTATCCATTATGCCAAAAAGAATAATATTCCCGTCGGGCCGGGGCGCGGTTCGGCCGCGGGGAGCCTGGTGAGCTATTTATTGGGGATAACAGATATCAATCCCCTTAAATACGGCCTCCTATTTGAGCGCTTCCTTAATCCCGAAAGGCAGGGGCTGCCGGATATAGATATTGATTTCTGCTACGAAAGAAGGAATGAGGTCATTGATTATGTGACCGCCAAATACGGCAAGGGGAATGTCGCCCAGATCATCACTTTCGGGACGATGCAGGCGCGCGCGGTAGTAAGGGATGTGGGCAGGGTTATGGGCCTGGCTTATGCCGAGGTAGACCGGATCGCGAAGATGATACCGCCGGACCCCGGGATGAGCCTTAAGGACGCGCTGGAAAGCGAGGGTGAACTTAAGAATCTTTATAAGAGCGATCCCCAGATAACCAAGCTTATTAACGTCGCCCTATCGCTTGAAGGGCTTAACCGCCACGCTTCTACCCATGCAGCCGGTGTCGTTATCGCCGATAAGCCCCTGGATAATTATATGCCTTTATTTGAGACCCAGGACGGCCAGATAACTACAGGCTATAGTATGAGCGTCCTTGAGAAGATAGGCCTGTTAAAAGTTGATTTCCTGGGGTTACGCACATTGACGGTGATTGATGAGACAAGGAAGATAATAGAAAAGACCAGGGGCCTTAAACTGGATATAGAGAATCTCTCCTTGGATGAGCCCAATACATATAAACTTCTCGGTTCCGGGCAGACTGTCGGGGTATTCCAGGTAGAGAGTTCAGGGATGCGCGACCTTTTGAAAAAACTCCAGCCCGACCACTTTGAAGACCTGATAGCGCTCCTGGCTTTATACCGCCCGGGCCCTATCGGCTCGGGGATGCTTGATGATTTTATGCAGCGCAGGCATGGCCGGGTCCCGATAAAATACCATCATCCTAAACAGGAAAGGATCCTTAAAGAGACTTACGGGATCATTGTTTATCAGGAACAGATCATGCAGATCGTAGCCGAGCTGGCTGGTTTTAGCCTTGCCCAGGCGGACCTCCTGCGGCGCGCCATAGCAAAAAAGATACCCGAGGTCATGGAGCAGCAGAGGAAGAATTTTATCCTCGGATGCATCAAGAACCATATCAGTGAATCGGTAGCAAACCGCATATTTGACCTGATTGAATATTTTGCGGGTTACGGTTTTAATAAATGTGTCGTGGGTTCTACCGAGATTATAGACGGCGATACCGGAAAGGTTATATCTGTCAGAGAATTGTTTGAGAGGAAAGGCGTTATAAATTCCACCTTAAGCTGCGACGATAACCTCAAGATCACAAAGAAGAAGATAAAAGACGTGGTTAATAACGGCGTCAAGCCTGTTTATAAACTAAAGACGGCTTTAGGCAGGGAGATCACAGCTACTTCGAACCACCCGTTTTTTACTATAAGCGGATGGAAGAACCTGGGGGACCTGCGTATCGGAGAGAGGATCGGTTTGGCGAGAAGCTTACCTTGCGGGACATCTACCGTAGCGCCATATAAATTAATTGCTTTAGCGGGTATACTTTCCGAAGGCAATACTTGTCATCCGAGCGGGGCATACTATTATAATAACGACCGGATACAGGTAGATGATTTTGTAAACAGCTTAAAGGGGTTTGAGAATACGGTTGCGCGTGTAAAGAAGCGCAGAGGCCGTTTTGAGGTGTATGCCGGCACAGGCAAAGATACAAGATTTTTAAAAGGAGGGGCTCCCTGGAATAAAGGTTTTAACAAGGAAGACTATGGTGCCGCAGTGAAGTTAATAACCGGCAGAAAATGCGGGTTAAGGCTGTGGATAGAAGAGTTAGGCCTTGATTACAAGAAAGCGACGGAAAAATTCATTCCTCAAGAGATCATTTCTCTGGATAAGGAACAATTGTCTTTATTCGTGGGCAGGCTCTGGTCCGGGGACGGTTTTTTGTTCACTAAAAACAACACGATTCCATTTTACGCTACCTCATCGCATAAATTATGCCGGCAACTCCAGGATATCCTGCTTAAACTGGGCATTGCCAGCCGCCTGGTAAAGAAAGAATTCAATTATGAACATAAGAACACTAAAGATACCAGGGTCGGCTACGCGCTTTATCTATATGGCTACGAAAGCATCGTTAAATTCATCACTCATGTTAGCTGCCACATAATCGGAAGGGCAGTCCAGCTGGAACAGCTGCGTAATTATTACAGGCAGGTGCCGCCTAATTTAGAAAGCAAGGATACTTTACCGGTATCAATAAAAGAAATAGTCAGGGAAGAAAAGGAAAAACTGGGGTTGACTTGGGAGGAAATAGAAAATAGGGCCGGAGTTTGCATGAAGGAATTTTATGGTGGAATAAAACCGCATAAAAAGGGCTTTAGACGCAGCACAATAATGCGGCTGGCCCGTTTCTTCGAGTCCGAAAAGTTATTAAGGTACGTTAACGCGCAGGTCGTATGGGACAGTGTAATATCCGTAGAATATATGGGCAGGGAGGAAACCTATGACCTGGAAATAGAAGATACGCATAATTTTATCGCTAACGGCATAATAGTCCACAATTCACATTCAGCCGCATACGCGATGATCTCTTACCGCACTGCGTATCTTAAGGCGAATTATCCGGTTGAATTCATGTGCGCCCTGCTTACTTCGGAAAGGGATAATACCGATAAGATAGTGGAGTATGTCAATGAATCCGGCCGCATGGGGATAAAGGTCCTGCCTCCGGATATCAACGAGAGCGATTCGTTATTTAAGGTTATTGATAATAATACTATACGTTTTGGGCTTTTGGCGGTGAAGAATGTGGGGGGCGGAGCGGCGGAATCCATAGTTAATGCCAGGGGTGAGGGCCCCTTTGTTTCACTTGAGGACCTTTGCCGGCGCATTGATTCGCGGTTAGCCAACCGCAAGGTCCTGGAGAGCCTGATCAAATGCGGCGCCCTGGATACTTTTGGCTTGCCCAGAGCGCAGATGTTCGTTTCGCTTGCCACAATAATGGAGATATCTTCAAGGGCCCAGAAAGAGAAGGCAAAAGGGCAGATATCCTTCTTTGATGCCGGGTTTTCGGATAACTCCTTTAAGGAGACGGCGAATAATATGCCGTCCATAAAGGAGTGGCCTGAACCGCAGCTTTTGGCTTTTGAGAAAGATATGCTGGGGTTTTATGTCACCGGGCACCCGTTGGCGCGTTATGCCCATGAGCTTAAGCGTTTTACTTCTTCCTCAACCTCTAACTTGCACCAATACGATGACGGCAGGGAGATAAAGATAGTAGGTTTGATCGCTAAAATAAAACAGACTGTTACGCGCGCCAAGCAGGAGAAGATGGCTATATTAAAATTAGAGGACCTTGAAGGGATCGTTGAGGTCCTTGTTTTTCCCGCTACTTTCAAGAGGTCATCCCGGTATATATTGCCCAGCACGGTGGTGATGGTAACAGGGAGGATTGACCTGAAGGAGGATACCCCCAAGATATTAGCCAGCGACATTTTTCCGATGGACGAAGTTTATAAACTGATCACCGCCGTCAATATAAACCTTTCGGGGATAAGGGAGAACCTTTTTGAGAGTTTAAAGGAGCTTTTGGCCCGTTATCAGGGAAAGATCCCCGTGTATATGCACCTGGATACGCCTTCCAAGTCAAGGGTGCATATGGTTGTAGGTGAAGGGCTATATGTTTTGCCTTCCGATGAGCTGATAAAAGAGATAGAATCCCTTCTTGGTGAAGACCGCGTCTCTTTGATAATGTAAAAAACGATTAAAATAAACAGGTTGAGTTTTAATAATAAAGGCTATAAATAATATAAAGAATCACATTTTAGCTTATATGGCCGGGAAAACCAGTCATTCTCGTATTCGCGCTTTCACTCTTCTGGAATTGATAATAGTAATTATTGTCGTGGGAGTATTAGGTTCTCTCGGTTTTTCCCAGTACAGCAAGTTAATGGAAAGATCCAGATGTGCCGAGGCAAAGGCTATTCTTGGAGCGATAAGGACCGCGCAGACCGCCTATAAACTTTCTTACGGCGGGTATGCCGCAAGCCTTGCAGAGATTGGCGTAGAGGCTCCAGCTGTCTGTGAATCTACGCACTATTTTCGTTATTATCTCGGCGATAGCAATAATAGCGCGTTTGCGGCCCGCTGCGGTAGCGGAGGGAAGTATCCTGATTATCCTTCATGCCCGTATCATTGCCGCACTGAGTGGTATTATGGCAATGTATTCTGCGGCGTTTATCAGGATGGTGTCTGGGTACAAAGATGGTAGGAAGGCACATTTTCCCTTGACATCGTAAATTTTTGGTATTATTATAGTTAGACATAGAGGAGGTGCCATATGACCAAGAAGGATATTATTTTAAAGGTATCTGATGAGACGAACCTGAAGCAAATAGATGTAAAAAAGGTCGTGCAAAAGACATTTGACTGCATAATTGAGGCCCTGATAAGAGGGGAAAAGATAGAGTTGCGTAATTTCGGCGTTTTTAAGATAAAACAGAGAAAAAGCCGTATAGGCAGGAACCCCCGCACAGGCCAGGTAGTCCCTGTTCCGTCCAGAAAAGTAGTTATCTTTAAACCAGGCCTGGAGATAAAGAAGAAAGTCAAATAAAGAATCAATTCATAGTTTGAGCCCGCCATACAAATCCGGACTATATATAACCATTATTACTTATGTTTAAGAGAACGCCGGGAACAAAAGATATTTTACCCGAAGAATCCTCCTTATGGCAGTCAATAGAGGATACTACCCGCAGGATATTCTCTCTCTATAATTACGGCGAGATACGTACTCCCATTATTGAAGACGCGGGGTTATTCTCGCGTTCGCTCGGAGAGACGGCGGAGATAGTCCAGAAACAGATGTTCCTGATAAAAAAGGACAAGGATACCTATGCCATGAGGCCTGAAGGGACCGCCTCGGTGGTAAGGGCTTATATAGAAAATAACCTGGATAAGAGCGCCGGTTTAATCAAGGCTTACTATATCGGTCCGATGTTCCGGGCGGAGCGCCCGCAAAAGGGGCGTTTGCGCCAGTTCCATCATTTAGGGTGCGAGGTGATCGGTTCCGCAGCCCCGGAATTGGACGTTGAGGTATTATCCCTGGCAGATAGCCTGCTTAAGGCATATAATATAGAAGGATATGAGATCAAGCTGAACACCCTTGGCTGCGCTGATGATAAGAAGGGATTAACGCAAAACCTGCGTAAGGCATTGAAGGGCAGGCTGAAGGACTTATGCGGTGATTGCAAGGCCAGGTTTGAGCGCAATATCCTAAGGGTCCTGGATTGTAAAAATGAAGGTTGCATCAAAGTTGTCCGGGACTTGGATATGGGGGATGGGCATCTTTGCGCGGAATGTAAAGAGCATTTTAATAAAGTAAGGGAAGGATTGGATCTGTTGGGAGTGGGTTATAAAGTAAGCCCTCACCTTGTGCGCGGCCTGGATTATTATACCCGCACAGTATTTGAGATAGCGCATAACGGGCTGGGGGCGCAGAATGCCCTGGGGGCGGGAGGCAGATACGATAATCTGGTCTCTGAACTTGGAGGGCCTGACCTTGGCGCCGTAGGTTTCGCGCTGGGTATAGAAAGATTGCTATTGGTTTTGGCGGCTGAACCCCGCAAGGGCAGCGGGTTAGCCTATATCATTACTATGGGGGATGCGGCCAGGAAAGAAGGCCTGAAGCTTCTGGATATCCTGCGAAAGGATGGGATCGCCTCTGACACAGATTATGAGGGAAGGTCCCTGAAAGGGGCGCTTCGCCGGGCGAATGACTTATCCGCGCGTTTTGCCCTTATTATCGGTGATGATGAAATAAAGAAGGATGTTATTACGGTCAAAGATATGGTTTCAGGCGAACAAAAACAGATAAACCGGGGCGGGCTGAACGGTATTTTAAAAGGATCATCGCAAAAAGGATAAAATGCTGCGTACACATACTTGCGGGGAACTTAATGAGAGCCATCTAGGGAAAGAGGCCACTTTGTGCGGGTGGGTAGCAAGCCGCCGTGACCACGGTAAGTTGATATTTATAGATATACGCGACCGTTACGGGATAACCCAGGTTGTCTTTATACCTAAGGATTCCGCGGATTCTTATAAGCTCGCCCAGGGCTTAAGGAGCGAATTTGTGATCAGGGCAACCGGTGTGGTTAATAAGAGGCCGGAGGGCACGATCAACCCTAAACTATCAACGGGGATGGTGGAGGTTTGCGCTAAGTCTCTTGAGATATTAAACCCCAGTATTACCCCGCCTTTTGAGATCAGCGAGAACCTTGATATAAGCGAAGAGGCCCGCCTTAAATACAGGTACCTGGACCTGCGCAGGAGAAAGGTATTTGAAAATTTTATCATGAGGCACGAGTTATATAAAAGTATACGCGCTTTATTGAATAAGGAGGGTTTTATAGAGTCCGAGACGCCCATACTTACCAAGTCTACTCCGGAGGGGGCGCGCGATTACCTTGTCCCTTCGCGGCTTAATCCGGGCCATTTTTACGCCCTGCCGCAGTCGCCCCAGCTATTCAAGCAGATACTAATGGTTGCCGGGATAGAAAGGTATTACCAGATCGCCAAATGTTTCCGCGATGAAGACCTGCGCGCCGACCGCCAGCCTGAATTCACCCAGCTTGACCTGGAGATGTCTTTTGTGGATGAAGAGGATATATTTTCCCTGGCTGAACGCCTGGTATCATCGGTAATGAAAGAGGTAAAAGGTATTAATATAAAAACCCCATTTCCCCGCATAACATATGACGAAGCCCAGAAGAAATACTCAAGCGATAAACCCGACCTCAGGAAAGAGCTTGGGTCTGATTTTGCTTTTGTATGGGTAGTGGATTTCCCTTTATTCAAATATAACGATGAAGAGAAGCGCTGGGAGAGCGAGCACCATCCTTTTACAGCCCCCAGGGATGAGGATGCGGGGGACCTTGAAAAAGAGCAGGCTAAAGTAAAGGCCCGCTCCTATGACCTGGTGCTGAACGGTATGGAGATAGGTTCGGGTTCTATCAGGATACACAACCAGGAATTGCAGGAGAGGATATTTAATATTATAGGCATAGGAAGGGATGAGGCGCGTAAACGTTTCGGTTTTCTTTTAGAAGCTTTTCAGTATGGCGCTCCGCCCCATGGGGGTATTGCCATAGGATTGGACAGGTTCCTTGCTATTTTGTCGGGTGAGAACAGCATAAGGGAGATGATAGCGTTCCCCAAGACGAGCGCGGGATCATGCCCCTTGACCGGGGCGCCTTCGCAGGTAGATGAAAAACAATTGAAAGAATTGCATATTATGGCTAAGACGGTAAAAGAGAGGAGGAAGGAATGAGGGCACAGGTCAAATTCTATTTATTGGGTTTATCTTTCGCGGTGGTATTGTCGGGGTGCGTGGTCAGGTCATATCCTGTTACCAGGGACAGGGTTGACCAGGATCTAAGCGGTAACCGCGGGTACCTTAAGGGCGATATGCCTGCGGATGAAATGAAAGACAGGAAGGCCACACGCACTACCCAGGTAGTAGAGGTGGAATTCTATCCGCCGGTAAGATTTGAAAAGAAGCCAAAAACAAAAGCAATGACGGCGGGATCCGTAGATAAGGCCTCTGCCGCAGACAAAGAGGTATGGGGTAACCGCGGATATATCATGGAGACTACTTCTCCTGATATAGCCGAACCCGTATCTATGGCAAAGAGTGAGAAATATACCGTGCAAAAAGGGGATACCCTGCAGAAGATATCGCAGAAATTTTACGGCACCACAAAAAGATGGAACAAGATATTTGAGGCGAACAGCGATAAGCTGAAAGCCCCTAACAAGATCTATCCGGGCCAGGTGATAGATATCCCGGTAGAATCAATGAAGGAGCCGGCAGCTAACCTGAAATAAGTGGATAAAATAATCAAAGTAGAAACGCATGGGGAGGCCCAGGCAATATTCGGGCCGCGCGATGAGAACGCCAAGGCCATAGAGAAAGAATTCAAGGTCAAGCTGACGCTTCGCGGCGAGCATATAAAAGTAAGCGGTACTTTGGCTAATATCAAGAAGGCCTGCGCTCTTATTGAATATATGCTTACTGCGATACGCGCCGGCCAGGGCGGGATAGGCAGGACGGACCTTCCCTATTTAATGGCAGGTTTTAATAAGTCCAAAGGTGCGCGCCCGGTCAATATCCCTGATTCCGATATTACGCGCTCATTCTCAGGGAAGAGTATAGGCCCTAAGACAAAGGGGCAGCGCGAGTACGTAGAAGCAATTAAAAAGCACGATATAACCTTTGGCATAGGCCCCGCGGGTACGGGAAAAACATACCTGGCTATGGCATGCGCGGTGGAGGCCTTAAAGAAGCAGGAAGTGCGCAGGCTTATACTTACGCGCCCGGCTATAGAAGCGGGGGAGTCCCTGGGGTTCCTGCCCGGGGATATGTATGAAAAGATATCCCCGTACCTACGGCCGCTGTATGACGCCATCTATGATATGATGGATGCCGAACGCATAGAGAAATACCTTGAGACCGGTATCATAGAGGTGGCGCCGCTGGCATATATGCGCGGCAGGACATTGAATGACGCCTTCATAATACTGGATGAGGCGCAGAACGCGACCCGCGAACAGATGAAGATGTTCCTGACCCGCCTGGGTTTTGATTCCAAGGCCGTCATAACGGGGGACATAACGCAGAGCGACCTGCCGGAAGGCAGGCCCATAGGCCTGCTGCAGGCGCAGGATATACTGAAAGATATTGAAGGGATCAATTTCATATATTTTACGGGTTCGGATGTGGTAAGGCACGCTTTAGTGCAAAGGATAATAGAGGCATATGACAAAAATTCCCGTTCTAAATAATAAGGAGAATATTCTTTCGGGGTTCATGGCAAAACATATACGCCTGAGGCACTCCGGGATAAAGCTGGCTCTCGGGGCGTTATTGGTGTTCATGGTGAGCTATATCCTGGGGATTAATTTCATAATACCCCTGCTTTTGGTGTGCGTCCTGGCATACCTGAAATCTTTCTTTAGTGATTACAGGCTGCTGCATTTAACTTTTCTTTTTGTGATCATATTCGCGATAAGTTATTTTATCGTTCAGGAAGGGCTGCCGGTATTTTATATACCTTTTGTCGTAATACCGATGCTTGCGGCGATGCTTTTTGAAGAGCTGGCGTTCTCCCTGCTGATCACGCTTGTTTCCTCGGTTACTATCGCTTATTTTGTCGGGGATATTTATACCGCGCTGCTTTTCCTGGTAAGCGGATTGCTTTCTATTGTTTTTACGCGCGGTGCGCGTAACCGCGTGACGATAATCCGCGCAGGCTTCGCCGCCGGGCTGGCGCAGGCAGCGGCAGTATTCTTCATAGACCATTTCAGCGTAAGCCACCCGCATATTTATCTTATGTTCATGCTTAACGGCGTAATTTCAGGCCTGGTGGTTATAGGTATATTACCCGTTTTTGAATACTTTTTTAAGACCGTGACAAATATAAGCCTGCTTGAGATGGCTGATTTCGGGCAGCCGCTATTGCAGCGCATGATGCTTGAGGCGCCCGGGACCTATCACCACAGTTTAGTCGTGGGGAATCTTTCCGAAGCCGCCTGTCAGGCTGTAGGGGCTAATGCCCTGTTAGCCAGGATAGGCGCGTATTACCACGATATAGGCAAATTACAGAAACCGGAATATTTTAGCGAGAACCAGGATATCAAAGACAGTAAGCATGACGCCCTCGCGCCTACAATGAGCAAGCTGGTGATTATGAACCATGTCAATGACGGAGTCGAGCTTGCCAAAAAATACAGGCTCAACTTGCGGTTGCTGGATTTTATACAGAGCCACCACGGCACAAGCCTGGTATATTATTTTTACCGCCGCGCGCTGGAAAACAGGGAAGAGGATGAAAATGTGGCAGAAGAGGGGTTTCGTTATGAGGGGCCTAAGCCGCACACCAAGGAGACCGCTATAGTGCTTTTGGCTGATTCGGTTGAGGCGGCGACTAAATCTTTGAAGGAGCCCAGCCACAGCGATATCGAAGAAGTGGTCCATAAGATCATCAATAATAAGTTTATCGACAGGCAGCTTGATGAGTGCGACCTGACCCTTAAGGACCTGGATAAGATATCCGCAGTATTTATACGCATCTTAAGCGGCATATACCATGCGCGCGTAACCTATCCCGAAAAAGAAACAACCGGTAGTGATAATAACCATAAGAAACCTGCAAAATAAGGTTCCCGTTGATACCGCGAGAGTGGCCAGTATAGCCCGGAGGGTTTTATCCTCGGAGCGGGTCAGGAAGGGCGGGGAGATCGCGTTTTCTTTTGTAAACGACAGCATTATAAGGAAGCTTAACCTGAAATATCTCGGCCATGACAGGCCGACTGATGTTATCGCGTTTGACCTGTCGGACGCCTGCCGGCCCGGAAAGATTTCCGCGGATATAGTTATATCCTGCGAGACCGCGTCCGCTAACGCGAAAAGATTCAATACTACCCCATCATACGAACTGTATTTATATGTGGTCCACGGCGTATTGCACATACTGGGATACGATGACCGCGATAAAAGAAGCAGGGCGCGTATGCGCCTTAAAGAAGAGGCTTTATTAAGAATCCCGGGCCTTTCGTTTAAATAACATTTCTTTAACAGGCCATTCTAACATCTTTTAAAAATGTCACTGCATAAAACCGAAGTATTAGTATTGAACAAATGGGATTTTCGCGAGACTTCCGCTATTGTCAGCCTTTACAGCCGCGATTTCGGAAAGATGAGCGGACTCCTTAAAGGCATAAGAAAGGAACCCGGCAAATTTGCCAGTACCGTAGAGCCCTTTTCGCATAACGAAGTGGTATTTTATAAGAAAACCAACTCTTCCCTGCATCTTGTTTCACAGTGCGATATAAAGGATAACTTTTCTTCTTTAAGGCGGGATATATCCAGGATAGGCGTGGCCAGCTTTATGATGGAGCTTGTAGATGCGGTTATGGCGCAGGAAGACGCGAATGCAGATGTTTTTGACCTGGCGCTGACCTGCCTTAAAGAACTTGAGGTGAACCCCAACCCCGAGAAGATCATGACCATATTCAAGATAAAGATGCTTGCCTTCTCCGGTTTTAAGCCGCACTTTGATTCCTGCGTATCATGCGGGGAAAGGATAATCGGCCACTCCAAATTCAGCTTTATGCTCGGAGGCCTCCTTTGCGAAAGGTGTTATTCCAAGGATACCAAGTCGCGCGCGATCTTCCGGGGCACGGTCGCCTCAATATTGCACATAGAAAAGAACGATTTCAGGAACAACCTTAACCTGGGGATGAACCCGCAGATAAAAAAAGAATTAAATACCATACTCAACGCCTTTCTGACATTCCACCTGGAGAAAGAGCTTAAATCGCAGAAGGTATTGAATAGAATGGATAACTTTGCACCCGCGTTAAAATAGGAGGCATGATGAAAATAGTTATAATCGGCCCCGGAGCGGTAGGCAGTTTGTTCGCCGCCTTTTTATCTAAGCTAAAGGAAGAGGTGTGGCTTTTAGATAAGAATAAGGAGCGCGCCAGGCGCATACAAGATGGGGGGGTATCGGTTGAAGGCCTCAGCGGCAATTGGCTTTCTCCCGTGAAGGCGACTGCCGACGCCAAAGATATAGGCGAGGCTGACCTGGCGGTGGTCTGTGTCAAGTCTTACGACACTAAAGAGGCTATGCTGCACGCCAGGCCCGTCATAGGGGATAACACCAGGATACTTACCATACAGAACGGTATAGGAAATATAGAGATATTGAACGAGATAGCCGGCAGCGATAAAGTTATCGGGGGGTCCACGAACCTCGGGGCTACATTGTTGGATACAGGAAAAGTAAGGCATGCCGGGCGGGGGGAGACTGTTATCGGGCGTATGGACGGCAAGATACCGGTTGAAATGCGTTCTATCCGCGAGTTGTTCAACAAGGCGCGCATAGAAACGAGGATATCGCGCGATATCAAGGGCCTCTTATGGTCCAAGCTGGTTATTAACGTGGGGATAAACGCCCTTACCGCCATTACGCGGTTGAATAACGGAAGGCTGACGGAATTTGAGGGTACGCGCAGGATATTGCGCGGCGCCGTCACAGAAGCTATCCGCGTTGCCAAAAGAAAACGCATAAAGCTTATCCATGACGACCCTTTGGCAAAAGTCGAAGCGGTATGCGAGGCAACGGCGGCTAATATCTCCAGCATGCTGCAGGATATAATGCGCAAGAAGCGCACCGAGATAGATTTTATTAATGGCGTGATCGTGAGGCAGGGCCAGGAGCTCGGTATCCCGGTGCCAACTAACGCCCTGCTCGTTGACCTGGTAAAGACGATTGAAACTAGTTACGATTTAGCAGTATAATTTTAATGTCAAAATCCATAATGGTAATTATCATCTAGGGGGGGCAGGGTAATGGCGAATTTTTCTTTTGATATAGTTTCCGAAGTTGACCTGCAAGAAGTGGATAACGCCGTAAACCAGGCGGGTAAAGAGCTTTCTCAAAGGTATGATTTCAAGAACAGTAAATCATCCATTGCTTATGACAAGAAAGAGCAAAAGCTTACCTTGGTCGCGGATGACGATTTTAAGCTGCGCGCCTTGACCGATATTCTGGCTATCCGTTTAGCCAAAAGAGGCATATCTTTGAAATCCCTTAAGTTCAATGAGCCGGAAAAGGCGTTCCAGGGGTACCTGCGCCAATCAGTAGAAATATGCATGGGTATTGACAAGGAAAAGGCCAAAGAGCTTACAGGTATTATAAAGGGCCTGGGCCTGAAAGTCCAGGCGCAGATCGAAGGGGAGAAAATAAAGGTGAGCTCCGCGAAGAAGGATGAACTGCAGGAGGTCATCGCTCATTTAAGAGGCTTGAATTTCTCCATACCGCTTAGTTTCTGTAATTACCGTTAAAGGGAGGGCATGATGGGAAAAAAGAGGTCTAAGGGGGTAACGATATTCGCCTGGTTGATGATAATTACTAATGCTTATGCCTTGCTATCTTCTTTTAAATTCAAGGCTAATTTTTTTGATGTTTACAGGTCTCTACCTGTTGCTTTTAATGTGACCCTGATCGCGTATTCTATCATTTCCGCGGCTATAGCTGTTATCGCGGGAACCGGGATATTAAAACTAAAAGAAAAGATGAGGGTGCTTGGCGTAGCCATAAACGCGATAGACCTGTTTTTCGGATTAGCCGTACTTTCGGTCACGCTTAACGATATAAGGGAGTATACTTATTCTATTGCCGCTTCCGTATCCGCGACAGACCCTTCAATACCGGTTTACGCTTTAGCCAGCGCGAGTTTTTACGCGACGGTCCTGTTAATGTTGTTCGCGTACGGATTTAACCTCCTGCTTATTTTCTTTTTCACGCGCCCCAAAGTAAAAGAGCAATTCAAATAATATGAAGAAGTACGTTTTAGTATTATTTATAGTGGCCGCGGTATCGCTCTTGTTTCTGTTTTTCCGAGGCATAACCTGTCCGTTGAGCAGGCCCGCGGTACAGGCGCCCCGTGGCATGGATATCAAGGCATCAGAGTCCGAGATGCTGCGGTATCTCAAGGAGAGAAATGACCTGCTTGCCGCGCAGAAGGCCGAAGTGGTGTTATCCGTACAGCCCGGTAATATTTGTGCTTTGTGGGCAAAGGCGGAGATATACAGGCGCGCGTATGACTTTAATGAATCCAAAAAGATATTGAACCGCATCCTGGCGGCCTCTCCGGGATATCCGCCTGCCCTGATCACCCTGGCTTATATTGATTACCATGATAACAGGTTCCGCGAAGCGTTATCTTTATTGAAACAGGCGTTGAACTCTGCGCAGCTTGGCAGGGAAGATAAGGCGATCGCCTATATGCTGATAGGCAGCGTCAACGCGAAAAGGGCAAAACAGGGAGGGTTGTTTAACAAGATTGCTTACGGCACCAGGATACTGGGGTATTTTGAAAAAGCGAGGGCTTTCGCGCCCGGACTTGCTGAAGTGCGTTTAGGGTTAGGCTCATTTTATCTTTTGGCCCCGCGTATAGCGGGCGGGAATATTGACCTGGCCATCGAAGAGTTGAAACGCGCGGTTGATCTGGCCCCTGATTTTGCGACGGCTAACGCGAGGCTCGCGCAGGCATACAGGGAAAAAGGGGATATGGATAAATATAACTTCTATATCTCCAGGGCAAAAAAACTGGACCCTGCCAATGAAGTAGTAGTGGAACTTGAGGGCAGGATATGAAGAATTCAGAGATCAGCGCGATATTCCGCGAGATCGTCAGGATACTGGAGATAAAGGGGGCTAATCTGTTCAGGATACGCGCGTATGAAAGGGCGGCGCAGAATATAGAGGGGTTGACAGTAGATATAGAAGAGATTATCAGGAGGGGGGAGCTTGACGATATACCGGGTATAGGCAATGACCTGTCCGCGAAGATAAAAGAATTTGTGAAGACCGGCAGGATAAAAATGCATGAACGCCTGAAAAAAAGTATCCCCAAAGGCCTCCTGGATATATTGAATATACCTTCAGTAGGCCCTAAGACGGTGAAATTATTATATGAAGAGCTGAAGATAAAGGGGATCCCGGATTTAGAGCGTGCCATAAAAAAGAATAAACTTACGGGGATACCCGGGATAAAAGAAAAGACCGTCGAGAATATTGAAAAGGGGATAGCGCTGTTAAAGAGGGGCAGGGAACGGATGACCCTTGCGCAGGCTATTAGCGTAGCGGATGAGTTCGCGGGTGCCTTAAAAAAACTGCCGGAAGTAAAGAAGATCGCTGTTGCCGGGAGCCTGCGGCGCCGCAAAGAGACAGTGCGCGATATAGATTTGCTTATGATCTCAAATAAGCCCAAAAGGGTGATGGGTTATTTCACTGGCCTGCCTGCCGTGGTTTCTGTGCTGGCGAAGGGGCAGACTAAATCTTCCGTGCGAACAAAGGATGATGTGCAGGTTGATTGCCGCGTTGAAAGCGAAAAGTCTTTTGGGGCCGCGCTGCTCTATTTCACCGGTTCCAGGGATTTCAACATAAAACTCAGGCGGATGGCTGCAAGCAGGGGGCTAAAGATAAATGAATATGGAGTATTCAGGAAAAATAAGTTTATATGCGGCAGGAGCGAAGATGAGATATTCAAGGCCCTTGGGCTTTCTTATATTGAGCCGGAATTAAGGGAGGACACCGGAGAGATAGAGCTGGCAATGAGCTCCGGACTGCCGCGTCTTATAGAAGCCGCGGATATAAAAGGGGACCTCCATGTCCATTCAGACTATTCCGACGGTATCAATACAATAGAAGAGATGGCTGAAGCGGCAAAGAAAAGAGGTTACTCCTATATAGCTATCACCGACCATTCCCAGAGCCTTAAGGTGGCAGGGGGTTTGGATACTGCCGGATTAAAGAAGAAAAGGCGCCAAATAGATAAAGTGAACGGCAGGCTAAAGGGTATCAGGGTCCTTTATGGGACCGAAGTGGATATAGATTCCGAAGGCCGCCTGGATTATAAAGATGGCACGCTCAAGGAGTTTGACCTGGTAGTAGCCGCGGTCCATACCGGCTTTAAACAATCCAGGGCGCAGCTCACCCGCAGGCTGGTAAAGGCGTGCCGCAGTAAATACGCGCATATTATCGCGCATCCGACCGGAAGGCTTTGGGGGGTGCGGGACCCATATGAATTGGATATGGATGAAGTTTTAAGGGCAGCCAGAGATACCAATACGCGCCTTGAAATAAATTCCTTCCCTAACCGTCTTGACCTGAATGACCTTAACTGCCGCCGCGCAAAGGAGTCAGGCGTAGGCGTGGCAATAAACACCGACTCACACGCGTGTGAACAATTGGATTTTATCGGGTTAGGGGTATCGGTAGCCAGGCGCGGGTGGCTTACCCGCGAGAATGTGATAAATACCTTACCGCTGGAAGAGCTTTTAAAAGCGATAAAAAAATAATATGTTGTTAAACGCTATCCGCATATGCTGTATTCTGGCCATTGTTCCATTGTGCGGCTGCCGGGATAAGGTTTTTTACAGCGATAAACGGGCGATGATGGGGACATTTGTCGAGGTCGCCTGCTCCGACAGGGAGGCGCTGGATATTGTTTTTACTGAAATCGGGCGCATTGAAGGGCTTTTAAGCAAATATAAAGAGGATAGCGAGATATTTATCCTTAACAGCTCGGGAGAAATAAAGGCGAGCAGCGATACTTTTTATATTTTACAGAAGGCCAGGGAATTTTGGGAGGAAAGCGGTAAGGCATTTGATATTACTGTCGGCCCGTTGATGGATATCTGGGGCTTTACGGATAAGGAGTATCGTATCCCCGCGGAAGAAGAGATAGCGCAGGCATTGGCGCTGGCAGGTTCCGATAAAATTATTTTTAATCCTGATGGTAATGTGGTAAAATTAAAAGTTCCCGGCATGAAGATAGACCTGGGGGCGATTGCCAAAGGCTATGCCGTTGATCGCGCGGTAGAAAAATTAAGAGAACACCGGATAAGCAATTGCCTTATAAATTTAGGCGGACAGGTTTATTGTATGGGGGATAAGTCCGGCAGGCCATGGAGCGTGGGGGTAAGAGACCCGAGGGGAAACGGTTTTATCAATCAGGTATCTTTAAGAGACCAATCTATCGCCACATCGGGAGATTACGAGCAGTATTTCATTAAGGAGGATAGGCGGTATCCCCATATATTAGATCCCAGGACAGGGTATCCCGCGGATTCGGGGATAGTTGCGGTAACGGTCATCTCTCCCTCCGGGTTGTTGACGGACTCCCTGGCTACGGCGATCTTCGTATTAGGTAAAGAAAAGGGTATGGAGCTGTTAAAGAAGTTCCCGCAGGCAGAGGCGCGGATAATAGAAAAGAAAGATGTTCGGTATAATTAATAAAAAAGAGCTGGCTAAAGATGTAACGCAGTTCACCCTGGATGCCCCGCAGATAGCAAAAAAAGCCAGGGCAGGCCAATTTGTCAGTGTGGTCATTGATGAGGCAGGAGAGCGGATACCTTTGACCCTGGCTGACTGGGACGCGGATAAAGGCACGATCACCATAATATTCCAGAAGGTGGGATTCACCACAAAGAGATTAGGCGCCCTTAATGAAGGGGATTTTCTGCAGCATATAGTTGGGCCATTAGGCCATCCTACGGAAGTAATAAGATCCGGCACGGTGGTTTGTATCGGGGGCGGGGTAGGCATAGCTGAGGTATACCCGGTTTCCCGCGCTTTTAAGGAGGCGGGTAACAGGGTTTTAGGGATAATCGGGGCGCGTTGCGGGGCGCTCTTGATCCTGGAAGATAAGATGAGGGAGGTTTGCGACGAGCTCTTTATTACTACCGATGACGGTTCTTCCGGCCGCAAAGGTTTTGTTACCGACAGTTTAAGTGAACTATTAACGGTAGTTGAGAGGTCTACCCATACCAGATACCCGGACCTTGTATATTGCATAGGGCCCGTCCCCATGATGCAGGCGGTATCCAGGATGACAAAGGAGTATAATATAAAAACGATCGTCAGTTTAAACCCGATAATGGTGGACGCTACAGGCATGTGCGGCTCATGCCGTTGCACGGTATCCGGTAAGACCGTATTCGGATGTGTTGACGGACCGGATTTCGACGGCCACGCCGTTGATTTTGAGGAATTGAAGAAAAGGCTGGGATTATTCAGGGATCAGGAGAGAAAAGCTGATGGTAAATGCGGTTCGTAAAAAGATAATCACGGTCGCCTTGTTCCTGCCTGAAATAAGGGAGCTGATCAAGAATAAGGATTTTAACGGCCTGAAAGCCATAATAAAGAACCTTAATTCCGTGGACCTGGCGCACGGATGGAGGCTCCTTGAGCCGCAGGAGAAGATAATTGTCTTTAAGATCCTGAGCACCAAGAAGTCGGTAGAGGTATTTGAGAACCTTAATATCTCCGAACAGACATATATAATGAATAACCTGGATAACGTGGAGGTCTCCCAGGTCATAAATGAGATGGCCCCTGATGAACGGGCCGATCTTTTTAAGGAACTTCCAGGCAAGGTCTCTAAAAAACTATTCAACCTTATAAACAAAGAGGAGGCGCAGGATTTAAGGGAACTGATGGTCTATGAAGAGGGCACGGCAGGGAGTTTGATGACTACCGAGCTTGTGGAACTTAGGAAAGATATGAGCGCCCGGCAGGCAATACTGACTATCCAGGGGACCCTGCGCGCCGAATACAGGGAGAATATATATTCGGTTTTCGTCACAGACGAGAGCCATAAGCTGATAGGCAGCATATCGCTGCAGGAGCTCTTAAAGTCCCCTCCGGATATATTGATCAAAGATATTATGGAGAGTACCGAGTATACCAAGATAGATTCCCAGACCGATATAAGTGAAGTTGCCAACCGATTCAAGAAATATGACCTGCTGGATGCCCCGATAGTTAATAAGGATAATACCCTGCTTGGCATAATCACCGTAGACGATATCGTTGAGACCATAGAAAAGGAAACGACCAAGGATATATACGAGATCGGTAAGATGGACGCCAAGGGCGGCGAGATAATCAGCTATAGCCGGGCGAATATAGGGGATTTGATAAAGAGGCGCGCCGGCTGGCTCATACTCCTTCTTGTATTTGATTTTTTGACCGGGACCGTGTTGAAGAGCTTTGAGCATACATTAAGCACGGTAGTGGCCCTCGCGTTTTTTATACCCATGCTTCTGGATACAGGGGGTAATGCCGGGGCCCAGACCTCTATTACTATTATTAGGGGGCTGGCAACGGGAGATGTTAATTTTAAGAATATGTTCAAGGTGATCAAGCTTGAGCTGTCAACCGCCGTTGTAATGGGGTTGATCATCGGCGGTGTCGCTTTCGGCAGGGCGTTCCTGCTGCAAAAGGATTTCTTCCTTGCCATAGTAGTAGGTATAAGCATGATCGCGATAGCTATACTGGCAATAAGCACAGGCGTATTCCTGCCCCTGTTTTCCAAAAAAGTAGGGCTTGACCCGGCGGTTTTGGCAGGCCCCATTACCACCAGCGTGGTTGATGTTATAGGGCTTATTATATATTTTAAGATCGCCCAAGTATTCATCCCGGCGCTAAGATTCTAAACGAAGTGCCCCCTAAAGGATAAAGATGAGAAATAAGGTCCCGCAACAATCAGCGAAGGAACGCGTAAAGAATTTTTTTGAAGTTGCGCTCGGGTTATCCGGGGAACAGGCAAAAGCTGAAGCCGGCCGTTGCCTGCAGTGTAAAAATCCCCCTTGCGTAAAAGGGTGCCCCGTAGGCATAGATATCCCCGCGTTCATTAAATTAATAAAGGAAGGAAAAAGAAAAGAGGCGTTAGAAAAGATCAAGGAAAAAAATAATCTACCGGCTATATGCGGCCGCGTCTGCCCGCAGGAGGAGCAGTGCGAGGCAGCTTGCGTGTTGAATAAAAAGAAGGTACCGATAAATATAGGCGCCCTTGAAAGGTACGCGGCGGATTATGAATTAACAGGATCCGCGCAGAAACCATCCATTAAGCATTCTTCTGCGGGAGCTGACAAAGCCGCGGTGGTAGGTTCGGGGCCCGCAGGGCTGACCTGTGCCGCGGACCTTGCCAGGATGGGTTATGATGTTACGCTCTTTGAGTCTTTGCATTTAGCGGGCGGAGTGCTTATGTATGGGATACCTGAATTCCGCCTCCCAAAAAAGATCGTCCAGGGGGAAGTGGATTATATAAAAAACCTGGGCGTAAAGGTCAACACCGATACCCTTATCGGCAATACTTTCAGTATACGCGATCTGTTTGAGGGGGGGTTTAGGGCAATATTTGTCGCTACCGGCGCGGGCTTACCCCAGTTCCTGGGTATACCGGGAGAGAATCTTGGCCGCGTTTATTCGGCAAATGAATTCCTGACGCGCGTAAATCTTATGAAATCGTATAAATTCCCTGAATATGCCACTCCGGTCAATATCGGGGATAAGGTAGCGGTTATAGGAGGAGGGAATGTGGCTTTTGACTGCGCCAGGGTAGCGCTTCGGCTCGGAAGACAGGTTACCCTGGTTTACCGCCGCACCGAAAATGAGATGCCGGCGAGGAGAGAAGAGGTCGAGAACGCCAAGGATGAAGGGGTGCCTTTTAAAGTTTTAACCCAGCCTGTCAGGATAATAGATGACGGCAAGGGGTTTGTCGGCGGACTGGAATGCCTGCAGATGGAATTAGGCGAACCTGATGAATCCGGCAGAAGAAGGCCCGTGCCTGTAAAAGATTCTAATTTCGTCCTGGATGTGGATACGGTCATAGTAGCTATAGGGCAAAACCCCAATCCATTATTGCCTAAAGTAACTCCTGAACTTAAGCTGAATAAAAAGGGCACGATCCGTGTAGATGAAGATTTTATGACATCCATACCGGGGGTATTTGCCGGGGGAGATATCATTACCGGAGCTGATACCGTGATTTCGGCGATGGGGGCGGGCAAGAAGGCCGCCAAAGCGATAGACGCGTATATATGCAAGACAAAAAATACCTGATCCTGCGCAGGATATTCTTTTGGCTATTCTCCCTGGGGTTCATAGTTTTTGCCCCGTTAGCCCTTTTTTATTCTTTAGGATATAAGTTTGATACGCATTCAAGGCATTTTCAGAAAACAGGGGCGATATCCATTAAAGCCTCCCCGCAACAGGCCAGGATATTTTTAGACGGTAACAAGATCAGTGAATCCGCTCCTTATGCCATAAGAGGGCTTTTGCCCGGCCATTATACCGTAAAACTCGAAAAAGAAGGATTTTACCATTATGAAATACCGGTAGAGGTAAATTCTTCCTACGTCTATGATATAGATATTGTGCTTTTGCCCAAAACGGCGAATATAGAAAGGGCAGACCCGGATCTTAAGGTATACAAATTTTTCGTTGTAAAACGCCTTTTTAATAAAAAGATCATCGTATTTACTGACGATGAAATATACCTCCTGGATGAAAAACTCGGGAACGCCCAGAAGATAGCCGACTTAAAAATTGACCCGCGGACGATAAATACCATAGAGGGCCTTGAAGAAGGGAATAACCAGCTTATATTCTGGAATAAGAGGAATATCTGGAGGACGGAGGTCTCCCAGGCGCGCGAAGAGGCCGGCAATGAGGCCGCGCTTATTTATTCTTCCCGCGAGCCGATAAAGGATGTATTTATCGCCTTGAAAGGGAGATACCTTGTCGTACACGAGGGTATCAGGGTGGTTAACCTGGATATAGCAAACCCTACCGTCTTTTTCCCTGTTTTAGAGTTGAAAAGCTCCTTTGCCAAGGTATTTTACGATTCGGAATCAGAGGCCCTGTTCGTAAGGGATAATGAAACAACTACTAACAGGCAAACGCTTTTTAAGATATACCTGACGGAATATATTGATGAGACAAGATCAGATTGAGAGGTTTTTAGAGGCGGTGCCGGGTTCTATCAGCTGGTTCATCCTGATACTTATATCCGCGCTGTTCATTTTTAAACCCATAGCGGTAGCGATCGTATTGATCGCTTACCTGATCTACTGGTTGTGCCGCCTGCTTTATATGAGCACCCTGTTAGCATTAGCGCACCGCAGGGTATCGTCGGCCAAGAATACAGATTGGCTCGCCCTTTGCCGGAATACCGCCTCGGATAAGAAGTTTGAAGATATTATTCATATAGTGCTCTACACGGTATATAAAGAACCGTACGAAGTAATAAGGGGGAGCCTTGAGGCGCTTGCTAAAGTAAACTACCCCCGCGATAAAATAATCGTAGCCCTGGCAGGGGAGGGAAGGGATGCCGGTTCCTCCGCAAAGTTAGGGAAGGCGAAGGAAGAATTCATCAAATATTTCAGGGATATCGTAATAACCATACACCCCGCAGGGGCCGCAGGGGAGATCCCCTGCAAAGGAGCAAATGCGACTTTTGCCGCCTCTAAAATAAAAGAATTACTGGAAAAAGAAGGCTTGCCGTTAGAGAATGTGGTTATCTCTTCTTTTGACGCGGATACATGCCCGGATAAGGATTATTTTTCCTGCCTGACATATAATTTCTTAAGTAATCCCAAAAGATACCAGACGAGTTTTCAGCCGCTGCCCATATACAATAATAATATCTATTATGTGCCGGCCTTTGCCAGGGTTATGGAGTTAGGTTCTACATTCTGGCAGATGATAGAGAGCATGCGTTACGAGAAGATAATAACATTCTCTTCGCACAGCATGAGTTTTAAGACCCTTGTAGACGTGGGGTACTGGCCCGTAAACCTCGTATCGGATGACTCTCTGATCTTTTGGAAATGTTTCCTGCATTTTAACGGCGATTACTCTACGGATTCCCTGGAAGCCCCGGTATATATGGATATAGCGGTAGGAAAAAACTTTCTTGATACCATAGCTGTCCAGTACAGGCAGAAACGCAGGTGGGCATGGGGAGTAGAGACATTCGTATTTTTAGGGATGGGGCTGCTGCATAACCGCAATATTCCGTTGGCGGTAAAGATCAGAAGGCTTTATCAGATACTGGATAACCATATTAATTGGGCGACCTGGTCAATAATCATAAGTTTCATAACACCGTTAGTCCTTTTATGGTCAAGGTTCATCCGCCCCGATTCCCTTATATTCTTTAACCTGTCTTATATAAACAGCGCTATTTTTAATTCGCTGATCCTGATACTTTTCCTCTGTATTTTTATCAGCAGGGGGTTCGTGCCTCCCCGGCCGGAGAATGTGCCGCGCCGGGTATATATTTCTTTTATTTTGCAGTGGTTCTTTATACCTTTTGTTTCCGCTTTCCTGGGCTCGCTGCCTGCCTTAGACGCGCAGACCCGGCTTATGTTTAACAGCCGCCTGGGCTTTTACGCAACCCCTAAAAAAAGAATGAGGTGAAGATGGAAAAGAAAGTTACGGTGCAGGATATATTATCGTTAAAAGGTAAACGCAAGATCACCATGCTTACCGCTTACGATCATCCGCTCGCGTCTTTGATTGACCGCGCCGGGATCGATATGATCCTGGTGGGTGATTCAGTCGCCAATGTGGTTTTAGGGCTTGACTCTACTACTAAGGTCGGAATGGCAGAAATGATCCATCACTCTAAAGCAGTAACGCGGGCGGTAAAACGCGCGCTGGTGGTAGGCGATATGCCTTATGAATCTTACCAGGTGAACCCCGAAGAATCCGTAAAGAACGCGCGGCGCTTTATTGAAGAAGCAGGGTGTGGAGCGGTAAAATTGGAGTGGTTTAGCCGCTGCCTTGAGGTAACCGGGCAGATAATAAAAGCGGGTATCCCCGTGATGGGCCATATAGGCCTTACCCCCCAAACCGCAGACCAATTAGGCGGATTTAAGGTGCAGGGTAAGGACGCTGACCAGGCAAAGCGCCTGATCGACCAGGCCATAGCGTTAGAGAAGCTCGGGTGTTTTGCGATCGTCCTTGAATGCGTGCCTGATAAGATAGCGCAGATGATCACCGGAAAGATAAAGATGCCTACGATAGGCATAGGCGCGGGTGTGTATTGCGACGGACAGGTTTTGGTTACCCCTGACCTGCTCGGTTTGTTTGAGCGATTCACCCCTAAATTCGTCAAAAAATACGTCAACTTGTCTCCTATGATATCTAAAGCCATAGAGGAATACAAGAGAGAGGTTACAGAAGGCAGGTTTCCGGACAAAGAGCACAGCTTCAGCATAAAAGAAGAGGAGTTGAAGAAATTAAATTAAAAGATGAATAAGAGAGCGGTTAAAAATATACAGATTGCGGCCATATTCTTTATCTCTTTATTGTTTGTCGTAAGATTCGGGGGGGCAGGCATTTTAAGGGCATACGTTGAGATGGGTATCGGCAATTGCCGGACGATGCCGGTATTGTGCGCCTATCCCGCGGAAGATATATCCGATACCGCTTTAGACAGCGCGTATATCTCCGGGCTCTTGCCTTATAAATTCCCGGGGATGAATATATCGATCCCCAGGGGTTTTGCGGTTATAAAGGGGCGGGTAAAAAAAGTATATTATAAAAAGAAGAAGTTTGGCGCCGGGAGCCCGGTAGTATATTTGCTGTATCAGAAGCCGCGGTTCTTTGTCAATCTGTTCCCCCAGGCCAAAAGGCACGGGATCGCCGATAATTACGAGTTCGTAAGCCGCACCATTTATGCGGACCCCAGGAATATAAATAATATAATGGATGCCTTCTTTGTGATTATGAAGGCGATATTCACCCCTGACATAGGGGACCAGAAGAACGTGAAGATCGCCAAATTCAACCTTCCAGGAGGCAAGGGTTTCATTACATATAATTTTGACCCTTCGCGTAACTATTTTGATTGCGATGTGGTGTTTGCGGATGACAGCTTCTGCAAGGTATATATAAAAGACAAGGGGAAGGTTCTTCAGATGAAGGATGTGGCCGCGATTATATCAACCCTGAAAGTTTCGGATGCGGCAGCCTCTGATGAAACAGGCTGAATTGCGTTAATGGAAGTTTCCCTTGACTTTTGAGTGAACTTACGTTAAAAATAAAGGTCTATGAGTATCAATATTATGGATAAGATAGTCGCCCTCTGCAAACGCAGGGGCTTTGTATTCCAGTCCTCGGATATATACGGCGGTTTAAGCAATACGTGGGATTACGGCCCGTATGGCGTGGAGCTGAAGAATAATGTCAAGCGCGCCTGGTGGAGGTCCGTAGTTTATGAGCGTAATGATATCCTGGGTATGGATGCCGCGATATTAATGCATCCTAAGGTATGGCAGGCATCCGGGCACGTGGATAATTTTTATGACTTAAAGAGTGACTGTAAATCCTGCAAGAAACGTTTCAAGGCGGCTGACCTGAAAGACCCCAAAAAGTGCCCTGAATGTAAGGGTGATCTGACAGAGGCGCGCCCATTTAACCTGATGTTCAAGACGCACCAGGGGCCCGTAGAAGATGAAGGGAACTTGCTTTATTTAAGGCCCGAGACAGCGCAGGGTATCTTCGTGAATTTCTCGAATATCCTTGATTCCCGCCATCCCAAACTTCCCTTTGGCCTGGCGCAGATAGGCAAGGCATTTCGCAATGAAATTACCCCGGGGAATTTTACTTTCCGCACGCGCGAGTTTGAGCAGATGGAGATAGAATATTTTGTCAGGCCCGATGAGGCGGATAAAAAGCTGGAAGAGTGGATTGATTACCGTTTCAGCTGGTATCCGGCTTTAGGGATGAAGAAAGAGAATTTGAGGAAGCGCCCGCACGCTAAAGATGAACTCGCGCATTACGCCAGGGCGTGCACCGATATAGAATATAATTTTCCTTTCGGGTGGTCGGAACTTGAGGGTATCGCCAACAGGACTGATTTTGACCTGAAACAGCACGCGCAAACCAGCGGAAAGGACCTGCAATATTTTGACGACGCGGCAAAGACTAAATTTTACCCGTATATCATAGAGCCGTCAGGCGGGGTGGATAGGGCGGTATTGGCGTTCCTGACTGATGCTTATCATGAAGAAAAGGTCAAAGAAGATACGCGCGTTGTACTTAAGCTCCATAAGGATCTTGCTCCGGTAAAAGTGGCGGTGTTGCCGCTTTTAAAGAACCGCCCGGAGATAGTTGAACTGGCAAAGAAGCTGGCACAGGGTTTGAAAAAGAGCATTGTCACGGTATATGATGATACCGCGGCTATCGGCAAGCTTTACCGCAGGCAGGATGAAGTCGGAACGCTCTATTGCGTTACCGTGGATGTGCAGTCATTGGAAGACAAACAGGTAACTGTCCGGGACAGGGATACAATGAAGCAGGACAGAATAGGGATAGATAATTTAAAAGGTTATCTTACAGAAAAACTTAACGAAGGGGACACCCTCCCGATTGGCTGAAGGGGTGTCCCTAAGAATGAAAAAGGAGGGTTTTAAAGGAAATGGCAAAGAAATATGTTTACTTCTTCGGCGGGCAAAAGGCAGACGGTAATGAAAGCATGAAAAATCTACTCGGCGGCAAAGGCGCGAACCTCGCCGAGATGGCAGGAAATAAGGAATTACGCCTCCCAGTGCCTCCCGGATTTACCGTTACTACAGAGGTTTGCACGCACTATTATCAAAATAAAAAGAAATATCCCGCCGGCCTTAAAGAGGAAGTGCTTAAGGCGTTAGGGAAGGTCGAGAAGTTGATGGATAGGAAGTTCGGAGACGCGGATAATCCTTTATTGGTTTCCGTGCGTTCCGGCGCCAGGAAATCAATGCCCGGGATGATGGAGACGGTATTGAACGTCGGGCTTACCGAGAAGACGATACCGGGGCTCATAAAGCAGAGCGGCGGGAACGGACGTTTTGTCTATGATGCCTACCGCAGGCTCATAATGATGTACTCCGACGTGGTTATGGAGAAAGCCGCGGGCATAGAGCCAAAGGATGAGCAGGGAATACGTAAGCAGTTAGAGAGGGTTATGGCCCAGATCAAGAAGGAGAAAGGGTATAACCTTGATACTGACCTTACCGTTGATGACCTCAAAAGGCTATGCGTTTCATTCAAGGCGAAGATAAGGGAAGTATTGGGCAAAGAGTTCCCGGATAACCCCATGGAGCAGCTATGGGGAGGCATAGGCGCGGTATTTTCATCATGGAACGGCAAGCGCGCCATAAGTTACCGCCGCATTGAGAATATCCCGGATGAGTGGGGTACAGCCGTTAATGTCCAGACGATGGTTTTCGGGAATATGGGCGCTGATTCGGCTACGGGAGTCGCCTTTACCCGTAACCCCGGTAACGGCGAAGGGAAATTTTACGGAGAGTACCTTATAAACGCGCAAGGGGAAGATGTGGTCGCAGGTATCCGCACGCCCGCGCCCATAAACGGATACTCCAAGTCCGAGCACAACAAAGAGCTTAAGACGCTGGAAGAGGCTATGCCCAAGATATATAAGGAGCTTTTTGATATACAGAAGCGCCTTGAGAAACATTACCGCGATATGCAGGATATAGAGTTTACCATAGAAAAGGGGAGGCTCTTTATGCTGCAATGCCGCGTGGGCAAGCGTAATGGCCCGGCTGCGGTACGCATGGCCATAGATATGTTAAAGGAGAAATTGATTAAAAAAGAAGATCTGGTGATGCGCGTGACGCCGGCCCAGCTGGATGAGCTGTTGCATCCTATCATTGACCCTAAGGTAGAGCTGCAGAAGAAACCTATAACTAAAGGTTTGCCGGCGGGCCCGGGCGGCGCTAACGGCCAGATAGTATTTTCGGCCGCCGATGCCGTAGCATGGGCAAAGGAAGGCAAAAAGGTGATCCTGGTGCGCGAAGAGACTAACCCTGAAGATGTTGAGGGTATGCGCGCGGCGCAGGCTATTCTTACTGCGCGCGGAGGTATGACCTCTCACGCGGCGTTAGTAGCGCGGGGGTGGGGTAAATGCTGTATCGTAGGATGCGGCGCTTTGCACGTTGACGCCGCGAAGAAAGAGATGGCGGTTAACGGCAATATCCTTAAAGAAGGCGCGTGGATCACGTTAAACGGCACAAAGGGGAATGTTTATGAAGGGCAGCTGCCGATGATGGACGCGACCGAAGAAAATAAGACCCTGATGGATTTCCTTAAGGTTTGCAACTCCATTAAGAGATTAGGAGTGCGTACCAATGCCGATACCCCGGAAGACGCGAAGAGGGCAAGGCAGTTCGGTGCCGAAGGTATAGGCCTTTTCAGGACAGAGCATATGTTCTACGGAAAGGGAGCTGACGAGCCATTGTTCCGTCTGCGCAAGATGATCGTATCTAATACCGCAGAAGAGAGGAAGAAGGCGCTGGAAGAGCTCTTTCCTTACGTAAAGAAAGATATCAAGGGGACATTAGAGGCGATGGATGGGTTTCCTGTGGTTGTGCGTTTGCTTGATCCGCCCTTGCATGAATTCGTCCCCCGTGAGCAGGCAAAGCTTGAGCAGCTCGCGCGTGACCTTAACATATCCATGGAAGAGCTTACCAAGCGCGCCGATAACCTGCATGAGTCTAACCCGATGATGGGGCATAGAGGCGTGCGCCTGGGGGTTACTTATCCCGAGGTAAGCGCTATGCAGATAAGGGCAGTCCTTGAGGCGGCGGCAGAGCTGGTCAAAGAAGGAAAGAAGCCGTATCCCGAAATAATGGTCCCTGTTGTATGCGACGTAAAAGAGCTGGATGACCAGTTGGCGATAGCCAAACAGGTATACAAGGAGACCCTTGAGAAATACGGGCTCAGGAATATCAAGCATATGTTCGGCACCATGATCGAGATACCCCGCGCCGCATTAGTCGCGGGTAAGCTTGCGACTGTGGCGCAGTTCTTCTCATACGGGACAAATGATATGACCCAGATGGGATTCGGTTTCTCGCGCGACGATATCGGAGGTTTCCTGCCGGAGTATATCAATAAAGGCATACTTCCCGAAGACCCCTTCCAGAGCATTGACCAGGAAGGTATAGGGGAATTGATAAAGATAGGAATAGAGCGCGGCCGCAAGGCCCGCAAGGACCTGGAAGTAGGTATCTGCGGCGAGCATGGCGGAGAGCCCCGCTCTGTTGAGTTCTGCCACCGCGTAGGCATGGATTATGTAAGCTGCTCGCCTTTCAGGGTCCCCATTGCAATATTAGCGGCAGCCCAGGCAGTATTGAAAGGGAAGAAAAAATAAATGGAGTCTCTCAGGCTTTACCTCAGAGATATCAGGCATATACCTCTATTGACCCCTGCGGAGGAGATAACTTTAAGCAAGAGGATCAAAAGGGGAGGCAAGACAGGAGAAAAGGCGCGTAAAGATATGATACGCGCCAACCTCCGCCTGGTTATCAATATTGCCAAAAGGTATATGTATCTTGGCATACCTTTTCTTGACCTGATAGAAGAGGGAAATCTTGGCCTGATGAAGGCGGTAGACAGGTTTAACCCGAAGAAGGGTTTTCGTTTCTCTACTTACGCTGCCTGGTGGATAAAACAGGCGATCACCCGCTCTATATTTGAGCAGGGAAAATTGATCCGTATGCCGGTCTACATGAACGAGATGATCACCAAATGGAAGAAGACAGGCGAGCGCCTTGCCCAGAAACTGAAACGCCATCCCACAGATGAAGAGATAGCAAAAAAAATGAGGATAACCAGGGCAAAAGTAAAACAGATCAATTTCTGGCTCTCCGCTAAAACTTCTTCACTGGAAGCTCCTTTAGGCGATGACGATGAAGGCCAGATATTGGACCTTGTGTATGATGAGAGCGCGGTCGCCCCTAACAGCGAGATAGAGCGCACCTTTGATAAGGAACGCCTGAACAGCTTGCTGGAGATAACCAGTGATAAGGAGAGGATGGTCCTGGATATGCGTTTCGGGCTGGATGACGGAAAACCGCATACCCTGGCAGACGTAGCCGAAAAGCTGGGAGTCTCGCGCGAAAGGGTGCGCCAGATAGAGGAGCAGGCAAAAAAGAAATTAAGAAAGTTCATTCACGGCAGGCCCGGCGGGTTCCATAGATACGAGACCGAGCCATAAAGAGGGGCAGGCCCTATGAAAAAAAAGAAAAGCTCATTAAAAGACTCTGTAAGAAGCATACCTGATTTTCCTAAGCCGGGGATACTGTTCAAGGATATCACTACCTTATTACAAGACAGGAAGGCGTTTAAAGAGGCGCTGGATTCCCTGGTCAGGAAATTCAAAGGCAAGAAGATAGATAAGGTAGTCGCGGTTGAGGCAAGGGGCTTTATATTGGGCGGGGCAGTGGCCTATAAGATAGGCGCTGGATTTGTCCCGGTGCGCAAGAAAGGAAAACTTCCCTGGAAGACTAACTCCGTGACTTACAACCTGGAGTACGGGACCGATACCCTTGAGATGCACCACGATGCTATCAATCCCGGCGAAAGGGTCTTGATAATAGATGACCTTTTGGCTACCGGGGGGACGGTAAAAGCGGTGACTGAATTGGTAAGCCAGTTTAAGGGCAAGGTCGCCGGGATCGTGTTCTTGATAGAGTTGGCTGAATTAAAAGGCAAGGATAAGATCAAGGGTTATCCGGTCTACTCTTTGATAAGATATTAATGCCCCTGTAGCTCATAAGGATAGAGCAGCGGTTTCCTAAACCGCGTGTGGCAGGTTCGATTCCTGCCAGGGGCACCAGAAAAAGGGACTGTCCCCTGGGCGTTCTTTGGATTAGCTCTCTACGGGGACTGTCCCTTAATGATAACGTATGTATAATCTGCATTGCCACTCTTTATTAAGCGACGGCGTACTGCTTCCTTCCGAAATAGCAGTGCGCTACCTCTCCATAGGATATAAAGCTATCGCTATCACTGATCACGCCGATTACAGCAATATAGATACGGTTGCTGAAGCAATACTTTGCTTTACCGGCCATTGGCCGAAAGATTCAAATATCAGGATATTTCCCGGGGTTGAACTTACCCATATCCCCCCTGAGCAATTTAAGCCATTAGTAAAACGCGCGCGCGCGAAAGGCTTAAAGGTGATCATAGGACATGGAGAGACTTTGACTGAACCTGTTATAAAAGGGACCAACCGCGCGGCGCTTGAGGCAGGCGTAGATATCCTGGCGCATCCCGGGTTGATAACGCAAGAAGATGCCGCGTTAGCCGCGAAAAAAGGTATATTCTTGGAGATAACCTGCCGTAAGGGCCACCGCGACACAAACGCGCATGTCGTAGATATGGGTATAAGATCCAGCGCGAAATTGATCATAAACGCGGACAGCCATTCCCCGGAAGATATTATTAATCCGCAAGAGGCCGAGAAATTCGCGCTTGCCGCGGGGCTAAGCGAGACAGATATTAAAAAAATATATAAGGATGTTACGCTCTTTTTAAGCGGAAAGGGGGCAAGATGAAAAGGTGTCTTTCTGTAATTGTTATATTTGTTTTTGGTATTATAATGCTTTCCGGATGCGCTGGCGCTTCAAGGAAAAACGATATATCTAAAAGCGAAAGCTTTTTAGAGCCGCAGGCTATGGGTAAATTTAATGATATCCCCGCACCGGCAGGCTTTAAATCTATTCCTGCCGAATCTTACGCCTTTGAAAGCTCCGGCGTAAGGGTCGGGCTATTGAGGTATAGGGGAAAAGCCGATATTGAGAAGGTGGTAAATTTTTACAAGGACCAGATGCCCCTGTATAATTGGAACCTGTTGAACGTAGTAGAATATGGAGAGCGCATGCTTAATTTTGAGCGCGAACAGGAGACCTGTATTATAAACCTTTCTTCCAAGGGCAGGAGCATCACGATTACTGTCTCTTTGGGCCCAAAATCGGTAACAAGGGCGAAAAGGTCCACTACGCCCGTCAAATAAGCATTCGTAAGAAACTACTTGACAAATAAGGGGTTATGTGGTAAAAAAGGTGAAAGCTAGGTTATACCACTGGAGATGGTTTTAATCTTAGGTGAAAAGGAGGTGATACCCTACAAATAAGCCTGAAACCAGCGAAGATCCAGTGATATACATATATAGAAATTCTCTAGGAAACAAAATTTAAACCCTAGTTCAATATATTTAGGTTTGAATCCTTAAAGGAGGAAACACAAATGAGTAAACGCTTGATATTAATGCTGGTTCTCGCGTTTGTAGTCGCCATCACGGGCGCTGCGTACGCAGAGGTCCAGAATGTAAAAGTAAGCGGAGATATCACCGTTAGCGGATTATCCAGGGAGAACTTCAATCTCTCTCAGGGTGTTGACGGCGACAAGAAAGAGGACCATGAAGATATTTTCATGTCCCAGATCCGCTTGAGAGTTGACGCAGACCTTACGGACAATGTAGCAGCTACCTTAAGGTTGATCAATGAAAGAGCATGGGCACAGGAAAGCAACACAAACACCGATATTGACCTTGACCTCGCTTATGTTACATTAAAGGAGTTCCTTTATTCTCCTTTAACCCTGACCGTAGGCCGTCAGGAGATGAGGTTTGGTAACGGGTTGATCATCGGTAATGGCAGGAACACCGGAACCACCGCTCTCAATGTCCCTCAGGACTTGAGCTTGAGAAAGGCGTTTGATGCCATACGTGCAACATTGGATTATGATCCTTTGGTGCTTGATGTTTTCTATGCCAAGCTTGAAGAGAATACAGGTACGCAGAATGACGATGTGGACCTCGCAGGTGTTAACGCCCGCTATGATGTAAATGCCAACAACTCCGCGGAAGCGTATCTTTTCTTCAGAAAAGACAGCAATGATGCCGACGTGGCAGCAACAGATAAATCCGACAGGGTTTATACGTTAGGCGCATTGTTGACCAACACCGCTATAGAGAACCTCAAGGCGTCCATCGAAGGCGCTTATCAGTTCGGTCATCGCAGGGCTGCAGGCGGCGAGACTGATTACAAGGCATGGGCATTACAACCTATGTTGACCTATGATATCAGAGGGACCAAGCTTGATAAGTATCTTCCGCAGGTAGGTTTATGCTATACCTATCTATCAGGCAATAAGGTTTCCGATGATAGCAGCCGTCAGCTGTGGAACCCGATGTATTATGACCAGGCATTGAACAATATCACCTACGCGATCTTACCTTTCAGCAACCTGCAGGTCATAAACCTCAAAGGTAAAATGAAACCAGCAGACGATGTGACCTTAATGGCAAATTATGGTTACTATCGCCTCGCCAAAAAGGTAACCAGCTTAAAAGCTCCTTTTGCTAATTCTGATAACACCAACTATGGCTCCTACACCATGAAGGGCGATAAGGATCTCGGAAGCGCCTTAGATCTTACAGCCATATATGATTATACGGAAGATGTCCAGTTAGGTTTAACAGCTGGTATGTTCTTCCCCGGGAAGGCGTTTGACAGCCCGTCCGGTGATGGCAAAGCTGTACAGGTCATAGGTTCAATGAAGGTTACTTTCTAAGTAATTCATGCACAGTTACAAAACCCTCGGGGGAGTGATCCCCCGAGGGTTTTGTTTTAGGAGTAAAATACACCGGATGATCCGATACATTCGGGCGAATCGAATTCTTAATAATTAATTATGCTCTACCTTTCTTTTATCTTCCATATGCACCAACCGTACTACCAGAATCTCCTCACGCGCGAGATGCCGATGCCCTGGGTGCGTTTGCACGGCACCAAGGATTACCTGGATATGGTCAAGATACTTGAAGGTTACCCGAAGATACATCAGACCTTTAACCTTGTCCCTTCCCTGGTAGAACAAATAGAGGATTATGTTAACGGCAGCGTGCATGATAAATTCTTGGAGTTATCTTATAAAAACGCGGATGACCTGGACCTGCAGGAGAAACATTTTATAAGAGAAAACTTTTTTATGATAAATAAGGAGCGGGTTATCTGCGTGCACCCGCGATACTTTGAGCTTTATAAGAAGAGGGAATCAGGAGCGGAATATAATACAAAGGATTACCGTGACCTTCAGGTTTGGTTTAACTTAAGCTGGATAGACCCTTATTTCAGGGAGAGGATACCGGAATTAAAGAGCGCGGTTATGAAGGCCAGGTTCTTTAGCGAAGAGGATAAGCGCGTTATCCTGGATAAACAGACGCAGATATTAAAAGAGGTCATACCCGGATATGCGAAAGCGGCTGGTGCCGGGCAGATAGAAGTAACCATAAGCCCGTATTATCACCCTATATTACCTCTGCTTTGCGATAATTCCGTCGCCCGCGAAGCTAACCATAAAGCCGCCTTACCCAGGACTAATTTTAAATATCCCGGAGACTGTAAGGCGCAGATAGATGAGGCGGTAGAATTTTACCGCCAAAGGTTCGGCGGGGCTGCCCCCGAAGGTATGTGGCCCTCGGAAGAGGGTGTAAGCGAACATATATTGCCGTATATAATCCAATCCGGCATAAAATGGATAGTTACCGACGAGGCCATATTATTCCGTTCCTTAAAAAAGAAAAAGAGGGACACAGGCCTTTTATATCAGCACCACCTTTTGCGCAGGAAGGACGGCGACCTCAATATATTATTCCGCGACAGGGCGCTTTCCGATCTGATAGGTTTTGTTTATAACAGCTGGAAAGCCGAAGACGCGGCTAATGATATGATGAAACACCTGCAGAATATTGCGGATGTCCATAAGGAGAAAGATATATTAGTGGTTATTGCTATGGATGGAGAGAACGCCTGGGAGTATTTCCCGGGGGACGGGCATCCTTTTCTGAACGCCTTATACAGCCGCCTATCCGATTCAAGTAATATAAAAACAGTTACCGTAAGTGAATACTTAAAAGAACACCCCGCGAAAAGCCGGATAAAACATTTAGCGGCAGGCTCCTGGATATACGGTGAGTTTGGCAAGTGGATAGGGAGCCATTACAAGAACAAGGCGTGGGAGTGCCTGGCGAAAGCGAGGAAAGAGCTGGATAATATTTCAGGATTAAGCGAAGAGGAGGCGCGAAAGGCCCTGAAGCAGATACATATCGCTGAAGGCAGTGACTGGTTCTGGTGGTATGGGGATAACCACGGATATTTTGACGGCCTCTTTAGAATGCACCTCTCAAATTTTTATAAAATAATAGGTAAAGACACCCCCGAATATCTGAAAACTCCGCTATAATCTTACCTATTGACACGCAAGGGGTTTTGTGTTATAAAAATTCCAAATGGTAAAGAAAGATATTTACGAACACCTTGCCGATATTTATCTGAACGCTTCTTCAAAAAAGAAAAAGAAGTCTAAGAAATATCCGAAGGAAACCAGGACATTATTTCTTGTAAGCGCCGGTATAATATTCATTTTATCCGTATTTTTATTGGCCAGCTTCAAGAGGGGAGGGGGAGCACTGGATTCCGAGCTCGCCCTTATCGTGTCTCCGGAAGCCGTCAAGATAAATTTCCACTTTGACCCCGCCCGCAAGGAAAGATACTCCCTTGACCTTAATAAGCTTGACCTGAAAAGATATTCGGCCCTGGCGTTTTCCGCAAGAAGGGCCAACTTCAAGGACAATGTGGCCCTTAGGATAGAATTCATCAATTCCTTTAAAGAAAAGTCGGAAATATACATAAAGAATATCCCGCACAAATGGAAAACCTATAATATAAATTTCTCTGAATTTAAGCGTATTAATGACTGGTCCAGCATGTCATCCCTGGATTTTATCATGGAGGAGTGGAACGTGATAGAGAAGAACGGGGTGATCTACCTGGATGACGTAAGGTTTGTGAAATAACCAAAGAGGAGGGGAGCCATATGCGTATTATCTCTGTTACCAACCAGAAGGGCGGCTGCGGAAAAACCACAACGGCGGTAAATTTAGCGGCGTCATTATCCAATAACAAGCGCAAGGTACTGCTTATAGACCTCGATCCCCAGGCGCACGCGACATTGGGGTTGAATATTAAAGCGGACCTTTGCATCTATAACGTGCTCTCAAAGCTTACCGGTAAAAAAGCCAGGCTGCAGGATATCATACAGAAAGTAGACGATAATTTTGATATCGCGCCTTCAGGCATAGTATTAAGCACCCTTGAACAGGAGTTGGCAGGAGAGATAGGCAGGGAATCGCGGTTATGGGATACTATAAATAACTTCAAGGGCCATTACGATTACATAATAATAGATTGCCCCCCTAATTTAGGTATCCTGACTATAAACGCGATACGCGCGACCAGCGAGATATTGGTCCCTGTTGAAGCCAGCAGGTTCTCGCTTGAAGGCTTAAGCCAGCTTATAGATATAATAAACCTGGTCAGGGAGAGGCTTGACCACAGCGTAGATTACCGCGTCCTGGTAACCAACTTTGACTCCCGCCTGCGCCATTCATTCAAGATGCTGGATAAGATAAAATCCGCTTTCAAGGATAAGGTATTCGGAACTATTGTCCACGTGAACGTAAAGCTTAAAGAGGCCCAGAATGAAGGGACGCATATATTCAGCTACGATAAATATTGCCGCGGAACAAAGGATTATTTCAGCCTCTCCCGCGAGATAATCACGCTGGAGAAGGATCCGCCGATGGAGAGGCCGGACCTTAAGGCAAAGATGAAAGAGATCCTTAAAGAAGAGCTTCCTAAGATTGATAAAAGCGTCAAACTTACCGAAGTCGTATTTTCGGTATTCGCTCCGGAGGCAAAAGAGGTCCATGTCGCGGGTGATTTTAACGGCTGGAAAGTTGACGGCAAAAGCCGTATGGCCAATAATAGCGGGACCTGGAGCAGGAAGATGAACCTTGATTCCGGGCGTTACCATTACCGTTTCGTTATTGACGGGGAGTGGACCGAAGATTTTAATAATCCTAAAAGGGAGATGAATCCCTTTGGCCAGCTGAATTCTCTTATTGAGATAAATTCCTGGTAATATATGGATATTATTACCGCCCTTAAAGAGCGCCGCAGTGTCAGGGGTTTTACCCAAAAACCCATCCCTTCCGACCTCATAGAGAAGGTTATTGATTGCGGGCGCTTCGCCCCCACCGCCAGGAATATCCAGCCCTGGGAATTCGTAGTGGTCACAGATAAAAAGAGTTTAGGCGAGATAGCCTCGCTCGCGGAGAATGGCCCGTTTATTAAAAATTGCGCCTGTTGTGTGGCTGTTTTCTGCCAGGAAACCAAGTATTATTTAGAGGATGGCTGCGCGGCTACGGTCAATATTATGACCGCGGCCCACGCGTTAGGAATAGGCAGCTGCTGGGTTGCCGGGGATAAGAAGCCGTATGCCGATAAGATCGCCGGCATATTAAAGGTGCCCGCGGGATTCAAATTAGCCAGCCTTATTGCCTTAGGTTATCCCGCGGAAGAACCATCATTACCGTCCAAAAAACCTTTGAAAGATATTATACACTGGGAAAACTTTTAATATCAGGAAGGGGGGATGTGAGATGGCTGTTAAAAAGAAAAAGAAGGCAGTTACCAGGAAGAAGGCGGTCAAAAAGCGGCCCGTAAAGAGGAAGGCCGCGGTAAAAAAGAAGGTTGTAAAAAGAGCCGCTAAAAGGCCAGTAAAAAGAAAGCCTGCGGCAAAAAAGAAAGCTATTGTCAGGAAACCAAAAGAGAATATCCTGGGTGTAATAACGCATTATTTTCCTCATGTAAGGGCGGCTGTAATTAAATTAAACGCTCCTTTGGCAACAGGAGATACTATTAAGATCAAAGGCCATACCACAAACTTTCAGCAGGCAATAACCTCTATGCAGATAGACCATATACCAGTGACCCAGGCAAAGAAGGGCCAGGAGATCGGGTTGCTGGTTAATTCAAGGGTCAGGCAGCACGATACGGTTTATAAGGCTTAAAAAGGCTATAAGCCGGGGTAGGAGGGGGGTCAGATGAAGCTTACAGAGGTACAGAGGAAGGCCAGGAAACTCGGCATAAAGGATACCTGGAAATACACGAAGAAACAGTTAATAAAGGAGATCCAGCGCAGGGAGGGCAATTTTGACTGTTTTGGCACAGCTTATAAGGAGTGTGACCAGGATATTTGCTGCTGGAAAGAGGATTGTTTAAAGTAACCAACCAAAGGGGAGATAATGGCAAAATACAAGTGTCAGATCTGCCAAAGGGAGATTGACGACTTCGCGAGCATAGCCCACATAAAGGCAGAAGAGTATCTGATGGAGCTGATATTAAAGGCGCATCCAGAGTGGCATGAAAGCCGCAAAACCTGTCATAAATGCGTTGACTATTACCGTAAACTGGTAAAGGATGCCGAGATTTAATAACCGGCTGAAAGGAGGTTAGAATGCAGGGAATGATGCCTTATGGCAGTGGTTACATGGGAGGCGGTGGGATACCCGCGCTAATCGCTTTGGCAGTAGGTTACATCGTTTGCTTACTCGCCAACAAAGAGAAAGGGAAGCTTAGAAAAGCCGGCTATGTTATAGGTATAGCCATCATAGCTATGAGCAGTATTATAATACTTAGCAAAGCGCTATGGATAGCTAAAAAGTGCATCAATAGATGCCCGATCAGGGGGTCAATGATGCCGATGCAGCCCGCCCCAATGTCACCCAGAAACTAAAGTTTAAGGGGCCTGTTAATCGCAGGCCCCTTTATATTGTCTATTTTTGAATAGGTATTCATAATAAATAGGGCGTTAAAAGTAAGTAAAACCGGGTAAATAAGCTTATGAGGAAGCGCGGCAGGCCTAAGAAGTACAGGATAGTGAAGGAGGACCCCAGGATAAGCCAATTTAGCCCCAGGGGAAGGCCTGGAAGGCCGGATGAGATAGAGCTGGCTATGGATGAATTTGAGGCGATCCGGCTGGCTGATTTCGAAGATTTAAGCCAGGAGAAGGCAGCAGAATCTATGAAGGTGTCCCAGGAGACCTTCAGCAGGGTCCTTAAAAGGGCCCATAAAACGATAGCCGATGCCATTGTCCACGGCAAGATAATAAGGATCCAAGGTGGCTATTATGTGGTCAGTTCCCGCGCGGTTTTCCAGCCAGAAACTCCAGTAAAATTATAATCTTTTTTGCCCAGAAATGGCAAGTTAGTAGTATTATAATCTAATGTGATAGCCTAAGAATTTGCCTTATAAACCCTTATTCAAGCTCTTTGAAGGACTTGCCAACAACTTCCTATAATATATCTTATGTTAACTTGGCAATCTTGCGGGGTACGGGTTATTATATTGAGGCACAACAACTTACAATTATTGGGAATTTTCTGTGGAAAAGGTCTCTCGGTTTTACTCGGACTTACTTATTCTCTAGGATCTTCACATTTAGAAACAAAACGTGAGCTTATCAGCTAGGCCGGCCAGGCCGGCTGCCTCCAGGCAGTTCTCCTTGAGCCGCTGGCTGTACTCGGCATACCTTTTGGGGTTACTGGCAGTATAAAGCATATGCCTGAAATCCAGGTATCCCTCTCCCCTGCTTAAACCCCTTTTTAAGGCCTCAAGCACCCCCCAGCGGGGATTGAGCCTATCTACATATATGTAGGCCAGCCTGAGGCCCCGCAGGCCCCTAAAAAGGCCATCCAGATTGGCCCTGGTATCCGTAATTCCCGGGATCAGTGGTCCTAAGAAGGCCCATGTCTTAATACCCTTTTTACCGGCTTTTCTCAGGGTCTCCAGCCGCTCCAGGGGCTCAGATGCCTGTGGTTCCAGGGCCTTTTGTAGGCCCAGATCCAGTGTGGTAAGGGTCATACCTAACCTGGGGGTTTTATAGGCCTCAAGGAGCTCAAGATCCCGGCAAACCAGGGCACTCTTGGTCAGTATATCAACCTTAAAACCTGCCTCCAAAAGCAGCCCCAGACAGGCCCTTGAGAGCTTATATTTTGCCTCCACAGGCTGCCAGCAGTCACCAACAGAGCCCATAAAAACCGAGGCCTCATTCGGCCTCTTTTTGGGGTTCTTTTTAAGCCTCTGGATCTGCCTTTCCAGGGCCTCCGGGGCGTTTACCTTGACATCCACAAACTGGCCCCAGTCCTCCGGCCGGTCCTTGAATTTCTTCATATACCTGGCATAGCAATACAGGCACCCATGGCTGCACCCCATATAGCAGTTCAAGGTAAAGTCAGTCAGGCTGGACTTGTTCAACAGAGTCTTACAGGAGACTTCCTGGACCTTCAGCATGGCTAAAAGGGGCTAAAATTGGCTTAAAAAATGGTTAAAAACCGACTCTAAATCGGCAGGAAATGAACCAAAATTAGAGTATAAAAAGGGCCTTATTTAGGGATAATCTGGCCTGCAGGCCGGATGAGAGCATAAAATCTTTCTTTATGAAGAGTATGGCGCTTGATATGACCCCGGTGTCATAACCAAAGAGCATGCCGCCTAAGGCGGAAAAGAATGCCGCTACATATACGAAGATACCGCCTTTGCCGTGCGAAAACTTATATTCCCCTGTCACAAAGACCTCCTTTTTGCCTTATATTCTACGCCTTCAATAGGGGTTGTGTCAATAGGCGGATTCTACTTTGGCCAGGCAGGACGATACTGTATATGATATGAAAAATAGCCG
>JBAZEH010000004.1:0-70801 GCA_041653955.1 Candidatus Omnitrophota bacterium
AATAGATTCTTCATTTGATATCAACGAAAAGAAACTCATGCCCGGTAAACAGCTTATTGAGACTACGGTGGGCAGGATAATATTCAATGAGATACTGCCTGAAGGTTTTGGTTTCGTGAACGCGGAGTTAAACAAGAGCAAGGTAGGCGATATAGTAGCCGAATGCTATAAGCGTTTTGGCCACAGCAGGACTATAGACCTGCTGGATGCTATCAAGAGATTAGGGTTTGAATTCGCTACCTACGGAGGCATATCCATAGGCATAGATGACCTGGTCATCCCTAAAACAAAAGTTGACGCCTTAAAAGAAGCCAAGGCTGAAGTAAGCAAGATAAAGGAGCAATACCACAGGGGCGTTATTACCGAAAAAGAGCGTTATAATAAGGTCATAGATGTGTGGACCCATACTACCGACAAAGTAGCGGACCTTCTTTTTAAGGATATGCATCCGTTTAACCCCATATTCATGATGGCTGATTCAGGCGCGAGGGGTTCAAGGCTCCAGGTAAGGCAGCTGGCCGGGATGCGCGGGCTTATGGCAAAACCTTCCGGAGAGATCATTGAAAGCCCTATTACCGCTAACTTTAAGGAGGGACTCACTGTTCTTGAATACTTTATCTCTACGCACGGCGCCCGTAAAGGCCTTGCCGATACCGCCCTTAAGACCGCTGACGCGGGGTACCTGACGCGCAGGCTTGTAGATGTGGCGCAGGAAGTTATTGTTACCGACGAGGATTGCGGGACATTGAACGGCATTACCGTATCCGCGATTATTGAGGGGGACGAAGAGGTAGTAAGTCTGAAGGACCGTATCGTAGGAAGGGTCGCGCTGGATAATATAGTTGATATCATAACCGACGCGGTTATAGTGGAGGCAGGCAGCGAGATCGCGGAAGAAAAAGCCGATATGATAGAGAAGCTCGGCATAGAAAAGATACGTATACGCAGCGTCCTTACCTGCGAAGCGGGCAGGGGCTGCTGCAGGAAATGCTACGGCCGCAATCTTGCTACCGGCAGGCTGATAGAGATGGGAGAGGCCGTAGGGATAATCGCCGCGCAGAGTATAGGTGAACCGGGAACGCAGCTTACGATGAGGACCTTCCACATAGGAGGTACCGCTTCCAGGATAGTCGCCCAATCATTTGTAAAATCAAAGAATAAGGGTATAGTAAAATACCATAACCTCAGGGTAGTCCCGAAACAAAAGGAATATATCGTTTTAAACAGGAATGGTTTCATAAGCATAGCCGATAAACAGGGCAGGGAGCTTGAGCGTTATCCAGTGCCGCAGGGGACCTTTATCAGCGTCGCGGATGGAACCGAAGTAAATAAGGATGTAGCTTTTATACGCTGGGACCCGTACACCCTGCCTATCCTTACCGAGGTGTCCGGTTTCGCCAGGTATGAAGACCTGCGCGAGGACGTTACGGTCAGGGAGGAGTTTAATCCTGTGACCAAGCTTAGCGAGCGCGTGGTAGTAGAGCATAAGCAGGAGTTTCACCCACAGATAGTAATATTAGATGAAAAGAAAGAGATCATGGGTATTTATCCTATACCTGTCGGAGCGCACATACTGGTTGCGGACGGCCAGAAGATAACCGCGGGCGAACTGCTGGCAAAGATACCCCGCTTGATCGTTAAGACAAGGGATATTACCGGAGGTTTGCCGCGCGTGGCCGAACTATTTGAGGCGCGCAAGCCCAAGGACCCGGCGATCATCAGCGAAATAGATGGTTTCGTAGAATTCGGCGAAGCCAAAAAAGGGCAGCGCGTTATTATAGTAAAGTCAGCTACAGGCATGCAGAGGGAATATGTGATCCCGCACGGAAAGCATCCCAATGTGTACAAGGGCGATAAGGTCGTAGCAGGCCAGCAGTTGACAGACGGGCCTGTAGTTTTGCAGGATATTTTAAGGGTTTGCGGAGATAAGGTGCTGCAGGAGTACCTGGTGAATGAAGTGCAGGAAGTTTACAGGCTGCAGGGCGTGCGCATAAACGACAAACATATAGAGCTTATCATCAGGCAGATGCTCAAGAAGGTACGCATAGAAGAGTCGGGCGATACGGAATTCCTGGCTACCCAGCAGGTAGATAAGTGGAAGTTCCAGCAGGAGAATAACCGCGTAATAAAGAAGGGCGGGAAACCGTCAGTGGCAACCCCGCTATTATTAGGTATAACTAAGGCCGCGCTCACTACCGAAAGTTTCATTTCGGCTGCCAGTTTCCAGGAGACTACTCGCGTGCTTACGGAGTCAGCCGCTTCAGGGAAGTCGGATGAGTTGTTCGGGTTAAAAGAGAACGTTATTGTGGGGCACCTTATTCCGGCAGGTACGGGTTTTCACACTCATCGTAATATAGAAGCAGTAAAGACAGGCGCGGAAGCCCAGAAGGCTCCGGCCAGCGAAAGCAAGGAAGAATAATGCCGACAATTACCCAGTTAATAAGATCAGGACGCATATCAAAGAATAAGAAAACTAAATCTCCGGCTTTAAAGGGGTGCCCGCAAAGAAGGGGCGTATGCCTCCAGGTGCGCACTATGACCCCGAAGAAACCGAACTCTGCCTTGCGTAAGATAGCAAGGGTCAGGCTGACCACGGGGATAGAAGTCACATCATACATACCCGGGGAAGGGCATAACCTTCAGGAGCATTCCATAGTCCTGGTAAGAGGAGGGCGCGTGAAGGACCTGCCCGGAGTAAGGTATCATATAGTCCGCGGAACTCTTGATGCCGCGGGAGTGAATCAGAGGAAACAATCACGCTCTAAATACGGAGCAAAGAGACCTAAATAAAAAGGAAAACGAAGGATGAGAAGAAGAAGAGCGCAGGAAAGAGAGATTTCTCCGGATCCGGTATATGGCAGCAAGATCATAGCTAAATTTATAAATATGTCTACCCTTAAGGGCAAAAAAGCTGTTGCCGAGAAAATAGTCTACGGCGCGCTTGACATAATAAAGAAACAGCTTAATGAACCTGACGCCTTAAAGATATTTAATAAGGCTATTGAGAATGCCCGCCCGCGCCTTGAAGTAAAACCCAGGCGTGTGGGAGGAGCGACATATCAGGTCCCGATAGAAGTAAAGCAGGAGCGCGGGACTTCAATAGCCCTGCGCTGGATCAGGGATTTTGCCAAGTCTAAGAAAGGGAAAGCCATGGAGAGCAGGCTGGCAGACGAGATCATGGCCGCTTATAAAGGGGAAGGTTCAAGCATAAAAAAGAGGGATGATACCCACAAGATGGCAGAGTCCAATAAGGCCTTTGCGCATTTCCGCTGGTAATGATAACAATGAGAGAATTAGCTTTAGAAAAATTAAGGAATATAGGGATAATCGCGCATATAGACGCCGGTAAGACCACGACTACCGAACGCATACTTTTTTACGCGGGCAGGACGTATAAGATCGGCGAAGTGGATGAGGGTACCGCGACGATGGACTGGATGGTCCAGGAGCAGGAAAGAGGCATAACTATAACCTCCGCCTGCACAAATTGTTCCTGGGGCGATTACCAGATAAATATCATAGATACCCCCGGGCACGTGGATTTTACGGTTGAGGTAGAAAGGTCCCTGAAGGTCCTTGACGGCGCGGTCATAGTATTTTGCGGGGTAGGCGGTGTTGAGCCGCAATCGGAAACAGTATGGCGCCAGGCTGACCGTTACGGCGTGCCGAGGATAGCTTTCGTGAATAAGCTGGACAGGACCGGAAGCGATTTTTTCGGGACTATAGACCAGATGCATAAGAAGCTGGCCGCTAATGCCGCGGCTATACAGCTTCCTTTAATAGAGCAGGACGCCATAAAAGGCATAATAGACCTGATTGAGAAGAAACTTATTATATACAAGGATGACCTCGGTAAAGAGCGCGAAATCAAGGATATCCCTGCCGAATTAATGGCGGATGCGGATAAATACCGTAATCTTCTTATTGAAAAGCTGGCAGAAGTAGATGACAAAATGATGGATGCCTTTGTGCACGGCAAGGAAGTATCTTCAGCGCAGATAAAAGAAGCGGTAAGAAGGACGGTTATGGGGAATCATTTCGTGCCGGTCCTTTGCGGCTCTTCTTTGCGCAATAAGGGCATACAGCTTCTCCTGGACGCTATCTGCGATTATCTCCCGTCCCCGCTGGATGTGCCTCCCATAAAAGGGACAAATCCGGAGAGCGGAGAGCATGAAGAGATAGCGGCATCCGATGAAGCGCCTTTTTGCGCGCTCTGCTTTAAGGTAGTTGTAGATCCCTACGTGGGGAGGATAAATTATATCAGGGTATATTCAGGTTCGCTTGATACGGGGGCGCACGTATATAACGCGATGCATAGAGAGAAGGAGCGCGTTACCAAGCTCCTTAAGATGCACGCCAACCGCCAGGAGATAGTCAGCAGCGTTTCTACCGGGGATATCGCCGCCGCCGTGGGCCTCAAGGAGACGACGACCGGAGATACGCTTTGCGATGAATCCAACCCCATCCTGATAGAAGCGATGCGTTTTCCCGAGCCTGTCATACAACAGGCGATAGAGCCTAAGACCAAACAGGCGCAGGAGAAACTGGGATTCGCGTTAAGAAAATTAGAGGATGAAGACCCCTCATTTAAAGTAAAATATAATCATGAGACCGGGCAGACTATAATCGCAGGAATGGGCCAGCTTCATCTTGAGATAATCATTGACCGCATCATGCGAGAGTTCAACGTAGAGGCGCAGGTAGGCATGCCGCAGGTAGCTTATCGGGAGACTATTACCAAGAAGGTGATCTCTACGGGAAAATTCATACAGCAGAGCGGCGGGCACGGCCAGTATGGGCATGCCGTGCTTGAGATATCTCCCCAGGAGACACCAGGCACCGGCATAACTTTTGAAGATAAGATCAGGAGCGGAGCTATACCGCGTGAATTTATCCCTTCGGTAAGGGACGGTATTATGGGGGCTGCCAAGAGCGGCGTATTGGCAGGCTATCCGGTTACGGATGTAAAAGTGCATTTGATAGACGGATCTTTTCACGATGTGGATTCTTCGGAAATGGCATTTCAGATGGCAGGATCAATAGCATTTAATGACGGGCTTAAAAAAGCCGGGCCAAAATTGCTGGAACCGATCATGGATATGGAGATAGTAGTCCCGGAGGAATATATGGGCGCAGTGATCGGAGACTTGAATTCCCGACGGGCAAAGATAACTTCTTTAACAGTGCGCGCGAATGTGCGTGTGATCAGGACGTATGTCCCCCTGGCAGAAATATTTAATTACGCCACCGTATCAAGATCCTTGACACAAGGCCGCGCATCCTATACAATGGAGCCTTCGTTTTATTCCGAGGTGCCTTCACATATAGCGGAAAAGATCATTACAGGTTTTACGTCCAGCGGTTCAAGAAAAACATTGTAATAAGATATAGGAGGAGGTGCGAGAATGGCTAAAGAGAAATTTGTAAGGACAAAACCGCATGTCAATATCGGCACCATCGGCCATATTGACCACGGCAAGACTACACTCACGGCGGCTATCACCCGGGTGCTTTCTAAACTCGGTAAAGCTACCGCGAGAGATTACGCCGATATCGCCAAGGGCGGCACGGTAAGAGATGAGACAAAAGTAGTCACTATTTCTGTTGCTCACGTAGAATACGAAACAGACACGCGCCACTACGCGCACATAGATTGCCCGGGACACGCCGATTATATCAAGAACATGATCACCGGCGCCGCGCAGATGGACGGCGCGATACTGGTAGTTTCGGCCGCCGACGGCCCGATGCCCCAGACCAGAGAACATATACTTCTGGCGAGGCAGGTCAATGTCCCTGCAATGGTAGTGTTCTTAAATAAAGTTGACCTGGTTACAGACGCTGAGTTGCTTGACCTGGTAGAGATGGAAGTAAGGGAACTCCTGACAAAATACGGCTATCCGGGAGACAAGACCCCTATTATCAGAGGCAGCTCATCCAAGGCGATGGCAACCGATGACCCCAACAGCGCCGATGCGAAGCCTATCCTGGATCTTATGAAGGCTGTGGATGATTTCATACCTATGCCTACCAGAGACCTCGATAAGCCGCTGCTCATGGCGGTTGAGGATGTCTTCAGCATAGAAGGCAGGGGAACAGTAGGCACAGGAAGGATAGAGCGCGGCAAGGTCAAGCTGAACGACGAAGTAGAGTTGGTCGGCTTAAGGCCCGAAGTAAAGAAGACAGTCGTCACCGGCATAGAAATGTTCAGGAAACTCCTGGATGAAGGCCAGGCAGGCGATAATGTCGGGCTATTGCTTCGCGGTGTGGATAAGGATACTATCGAGCGCGGTATGGTTATAGCGGCTCCTAAATCCATCACTCCACACACAAAGTTCAAGGCGCAGGTTTATATCCTCGCCAAAGAAGAGGGTGGAAGGCACACTCCGTTCTTCGCCGGTTATAGGCCGCAGTTCTATTTCCGCACCACCGATGTTACGGGAAGCACGAAACTTCCCGAGGGAGTAGAAATGGTCATGCCCGGGGATAACGTTAACCTGGAAATAGAACTGATAACTCCTATCGCTATGGAAAAAGAGTCGCGTTTTGCTATCCGCGAAGGCGGACGCACCGTAGGGGCAGGGGTTGTAACGGAGATCATCGCTTAAAAAAAGTATGAACACGCAAAAGATCCGCATAAAACTTAAAGCATACGATCATCGCCTTTTGGACCAGGCGGTAGAAGAGATAGTTGAGACCGTAAAGAGCACAGGCGCCAAGATATCGGGGCCTGTGCCCTTACCTACCAAAAGGGAGATATATACGGTATTGCGCTCTCCGGTGATCGATAAGAAATCGCGTGAACAGTTTGGTCTTTCCACGCATAAACGCCTTATCGATATATTTGAGCCGACGTCTAAAACTATAGACTCGCTCAGAAAATTGAATCTGCCCGCAGGCGTTGATGTTGAAATTAAGTAAGGCCACGGTTTATGGAGCGTAAGCGACATAAACCGCAAGGCCAAGCTTACACCGGGCATTTTTAAGAAACACAAAGTTGTTCAAAAATGCCCGGTGTTGAGGGATGAATAAACAAGATTAGAGGGTAATATATAATATGACCGGTATCTTAGGAAAAAAATTAGGAATGTCGCAGGTTTACACGGGAGACGGCAATACGCTGGTCGCGGTCACGGTCATTGAAGCTGGGCCATGCCCTGTTTTGGCTGTGAGGGATAAGAATATACAGCTTGGGTTTGATGCCGCGCGCGAGAAATCCCTGAAAAGGCCCACGGCAAAATATTTCGCCAAATTGAATATTTCTCCCCGTAAGTTCATCAGGGAAGTATCTAAGGAAACCGGTAAGGAGTATAAGGTCGGAGAGGAAGTAAAGGCCGATATCTTTAAGGCCGGCGATTTTGTGGATGTGACAGGGGTTTCCCTCGGTAAAGGGTTCCAGGGAGGCATGAAACGCTGGAATTGGAAGGGGGGGCCGCAAACGCACGGCTCTACTTCCCATCGCCGCATAGGTTCAATTGGCGCGAGCACCACTCCGGGAAGGGTGTGGAAGGGGCAGCATCTCCCCGGCCATATGGGTGCCCGCAGGGTGACTGCTCAAAGCCTTAAAGTGGTAAAAGTAGACATGGAGAATAATCTTCTCCTGGTAAGAGGGGCGGTACCGGGTTATAAAAACAGTTATCTGATTATTAAACAGGCAAAAAAGAAGAAACCACAGAGTAAATAATGGTAACCTTACCTATATATAATACAGAAGGAAAAGAGATAGATACCCATAAACTTGACGGGATATTTGACGGCAAGGTGAATAAGGATATATTACACCAGGCGATAACGGCTTACAGGGCTAATCAGAGAAGAGGGTTGGCTGCCGTAAAGACGATGGGTGAAGTCTCGGGAGGCGGACGCAAGCCATGGAAACAGAAAGGCACAGGGCGCGCCAGGGCAGGCTCCATACGTTCTCCTTTGTGGAGGCACGGAGGGGTTGTATTCGGCCCTATCCCCAGAGATTTCTCATATACGATACCCGAGAAAATAAAGAAGCTGGCGCTATTGTCGGCCCTGAACGCCAAGATAAATGAGAGTAACTTTATGCTCATTGACGCCTTGAAGTTAGAGCAGCCCAAGACAAAGGAAGCGGCCAAGGTTTTATCCAATCTTAAGATAAAGGGGGTCAAGGCCCTTTTATTGCTTGAAAAAGCGGAACAGAAAGTAAAGATAGCTTCGCGCAATATAGATACTTTAACTATTAACCAGGCGCAGGATACCAACGCATACGAGGTCTTATCGGTTAAGAAGATAGTCGTTACCAAAGAAGCGCTGCGCGCGTTAACGAGCAGGTTAAAAAGATGAATCGTTTGTCGCATGAAATAATAAAAGCATTATTAAGGACCGAAAAATCTACTTTATACGAGCCATACGGCCAGTATCTTTTTCTGGTGGATAAGGCGGCGAACAAGATACAGATAAAGAAAGCTGTGGAAGAGATATATAAGGTCAAGGTAAAGACGGTGAACACGCTTATATCGGCGGGTAAATTAAAGAAGGTCAGGTACCAGATAGGGAAAACCCCGGATACCAAACAAGCGATAGTCACCTTAAAAGAAGGGCAAAAGATAGCAACCGCGTAAAATACTATGGGAATAAAAAGATATAAACCTACTACGCCTTCAAGGCGCTGGATCACCGGTAATGATTTTGTGGAGATCACCAAGAGCAGGCCAGAGAAGTCATTGACAGTCCCTGTTAAGAGGACCGGAGGCAGGAATGCCTACGGCCGCATAACGGTAAGGCATAAGGGCGGGGGGCACAAGAGGCTGCTGCGCATCATAGATTTTAAGAGGGACCTTATGGAGGTACCGGGCAAGGTGATGTCAATAGAATATGACCCGAACCGTACAGCCAGGATCGCCTTGATAGAATATCCCGGTAAGGGGAAGAAATATATTGTCTGCCCGGATGGTTTAAAGGTAGGCAGCGAGATCATCTCTTCTAACGACAAGAGCGCTGAAATCAAGCCCGGCAATTGCCTTCTGCTTCGGCATATCCCTTCGGGGACCATGATACATAATCTAGAGATGGTAAAAGGTATGGGCGGACAGATCGTAAGGAGCGCCGGTTCATCCGCGCAAATAATGGCAAAGGAAGATGAATTTGCCCATGTAAAGCTTCCCTCGGGCGAGGTAAGGCGCGTAAGCCTGGATTGTCACGCCACCGTAGGGCAGGTAAGCAATATAGAGCATGAAGCGATATCGTGGGGTAAGGCGGGAAGGATGCGCTGGAGAGGTATCAGGCCGACCGTAAGAGGGCTTGCAATGAACCCGGTAGACCATCCTCACGGAGGAGGCGAGGGTAAGTCCGGACAGGGTAACCCTCATCCTGTAACGCCCTGGGGTAAACCCACCAAAGGATATAAGACCAGAAAGAAAAGAAAGTATTCCGATAAGTTCATCGTCAAGAGGAGATCATAAAATATGCCACGCTCGCTTAAAAAAGGTCCTTTTGTAGAAGGAAGATTGGTAGAGAAGGCTGAAAGAGCAAGACGCTCCGGAGTGCGCCAGGCGATCAAGACCTGGTCAAGGCGTTCAACGATACTTCCGGATTTTGTCGGCTTGACCTTCGCGGTACATGACGGGAAAAAACATGTCCCTGTTTTTATAACGGAAAATATGGTCGGGCATAAATTAGGGGAGATGGCCCCCAGCCGCATATTCAGGAAACACGGCGGCGTCAAAGCTAAGAAGGCCGCAGATAAAACCTAAAATAAAATGATAGCAAAAGCGCAGGTAAAATTCATAAGGATATCACCCGTAAAGGTAAGGCAGGTAATAGAGCTGATACGCCATAAGGATGTCGCAACCGCCATAGCCCTGCTTAATAATATCAATAAGGGCCCGCGCGCCCATTTATTGAAGATATTAAAACAGGCCTCCGCTAACGCGAAGGTCAAAGGTTTTGGCCCGGAGAAGCTTTATATATCCAAGCTGATCTGCGATGAGGGCCCAAGATGGAAAAGGTTCAAGGCGGCCGCATTCGGAAGGGCGTCTTCTATCAGGAAAAGGACATCGCATATAAATATAGAGCTTGATATTAAGCCCGGGGCTTAAATACCCGAACTTAATTGAGAGTTCGGTATGCCCTTTCTGGGCTAATACCCGAATTTAATTGAGAGTTCGGTATGCCCTTTCTGGGCTAATACCCGAATTTAATTGAGAGTTCGGTATACGCTACTGCGTAAGGAGTAATTAATGGGACAAAAGGTACATCCGTTTTTACAAAGAATAGGTTTTATCAGGACATGGCACAGCAGGTGGTTTGCGACCCCCAGGGATTACGCCAAGTTCATCAAAGAAGATTATGACATCAGGAAGTTCGTCAAGGCCAGGTTCAAGCAGGCGGCGGTCTCCAAGATAATAATAGAGAGGCTGGCTGAACGGATAAAGATTAGAATATTCAGCGCGAGGCCCGGCATAATCATAGGCCGCCATGGTTCGGATATAGAGCGCCTGCGTGAAGACTTAAGTAACCTGATTAAAAGAGAGTTCTCCATAGATATAGAAGAGGTAAAAAACCCGGCGTTGGACGCGCAGCTGGTAGCTGAAAACGTGGCATTGCAGCTTGAAAAAAGAATAGCCTTCCGCAGGGCGATAAAGAGGGCGATAGAGCAGACGATGAATTCCGGCGCCGAAGGGATAAAGGTGGTTTGTTCCGGAAGGCTCGGAGGCGCGGAGATGTCGCGCACGGAAACATACAAGCAGGGTAAGATACCGCTTGCTACCTTACGCGCGGATATAGATTACGGTTTCGCGGAGAGCCTTACCACATACGGCTTGATCGGGATCAAATCCTGGATATATAAAGGCGAAATACTCGTAAAGAAATCCGTTGAAGACAAAGTAAAAGAAGATATTGAAGCCGGGACGCAAAATCCGGCTTAAGAAAGGGCGGGTATAAAAAGTGGTTTTAATGCCAAAAAGAGTAAAATACCGCAAGTTGCAGCGCGGCACAAAAAGGGGGGTAGCTACTTCCGGAGCCGAACTCTCTTTTGGTGAATTCGGGCTTAAAACTTTAGAGAACGGATGGTTAAAGAATACGCAGATAGAGGCTGTTCGCGTTATACTCGCCAGGCAGCTGCATAGAGGCGGAAAACTATGGATCAGGGTTTTTCCGGATAAGTCCATAACCAAAAAACCCGCCGAAGTCCGCATGGGCAAGGGCAAGGGAGACCTCGATCATTGGGTGGCAGTCGTAAAAAGAGGGCGCATACTCTTTGAATTAGGAGGTGTGCCGGAGGAGTTCGCGCGCATGTGTTTCAGGCTTGCGGCTTACAAGATACCCTTTAAAACAAAGTTCGTAACGCGCACGCACAGATAAATATTATGAAAGCAAAAGAATTACGTAATCTTTCCAAGGAAGAATTGCTGCAGAAAGAAAGGTCGCTCAAAGAAGAGCTGTTTAAGCTGAATATGCAGCGTTACGCAGGAAGGGTCGATAAGCCGCATATGTTTTCCCTTCTTAAAAGAGATATAGCCAGGATAAAGACTTTATTAAGGGAAAAGAAATAATAAACCGAAAGGTATAACGCGAAATGAGCAAAAGAAGAAGTTTCACGGGAGAGGTTGTCTCGGATAAGATGCAGAAAACGATCATCGTCAGGGTCATGCAGATGAGCAAGCACCCTAAGTACGGAAGGATCGTCAAGAAATATAATAAATTCAAGGCGCACGATGAGAAGAATACCGCCAGGACAGGCGATGTGGTAAAGATAGAAGAGACCAGGCCTCTGTCAAAAGATAAGCGTTTCAGGTTTATAGGGGTGGTCAGAAAAGCCGAGATACCTCATGTTAACATTAAGGAGCAGGCAGAATGATACAGTTACGCAGTATTCTTGATATCGCGGACAATACCGGCGCAAAGCGCGCTTCCTTTATAGCGGTTACGGGTAAAAAGAACTGCGATTTCGCGCAGCTCGGAGACGTGATCACGGTCAACGTAAAAGAGACAGCCCCGGAGGCAACCGTAAAGAAGGGGGAGGTAGCCAAGGCCGTGATAGTAAGGACGAAAGAGGCCGTAAAGCGTTCGGATGGTTCCGTCTTGAGATTTGACCGTAACGCTATTGTATTCATAGACGCGCAGAGGAACCCGAGAGGGACCAGGGTCTTTGGGCCGGTAGCAAGAGAGCTAAGGGAGAAGAATTTTACCAAGATAATATCCCTGGCTCCGGAAGTAATATAAGGGATAAAAAATGCACAAGATAAAAAAAGGCGATACAGTAGAGGTAATAAAAGGCAAGGATAGAGGCAAAAAGGGCAAGGTCCTTAGGGTCCTGGCCGCTGATAGCCGCGCCATAGTTGAAGGTATTAATATGGTCAAGAAGCATATGCGGCGCAGGCGCGAGGATGAAAAGGGCGGTATCGTGCCCATTGAAATGCCGATCAATATGGCTAATCTTATGCTTTTCTGCAAAAGCTGTAACCGCGCAAAAAGGTCAGGATTTACGCTCTTGAAGGATGGCAGCAAGGCCAGGATATGCAGAACATGCAAAGAGGTGATATAACTATGGTACCGCGTTTGTTGGAAAAATACAGGAATGAGATCATACCGGGAATGATGGAGGCTTTTTCCATCAAGAACAAGATGGCTGTCCCGCATCTGGATAAGATAGTCATAAATATGGGTATAGGTGAAGCGTTGCAGGATATCAAGATCCTGGATAAGGCGATGGAAGAGCTTGCGACGATCACCGGACAAAGGCCCATAGTAAGGCGGGCAAAAAAGGCCATAGCAAACTTTAAGATCAGGAAAGGGCAGGCAATAGGCTGCAAAGTAACATTAAGGCGCAAGATAATGTATGAATTTATGGATAGGCTTATAAGCATAGCCTTGCCGCGTATACGCGATTTCAGGGGCGTATCCGCCGATTCATTTGACCAGGCCGGCAATTACAGCCTGGGGCTTACCGAGCAAGGCATATTCCCGGAGATAGATTATGACAAATTGAGCCGGACGCAAGGTATGGATATAACCTTCGTGATAAAAAATTCTAAAAGTAAAGAACAGTCAAAAGAGCTTTTAAGGCTGTTCGGGATGCCTTTCAGCACAGGAGAGGATTAAACGAGGATATAAGTATGGCCAAGAATTCACAGATAGCAAGATGGAAGAGGCCGGCCAAATTTTCCAGCCGCAAGTATAACCGTTGCAGCATCTGCGGCAGGTCGGGAGGTTATTTAAGAAGGTTTCAGCTTTGCCGTATATGTTTCAGGGAATTGGCGTGGCAGGGGATGATCCCGGGGGTAAAGAAGGCAAGCTGGTAATAAATAAAACAATAAGGAATTGGGGGCAAAATGTCTCGGACTGATCTGATCGCAGATACTTTTACTATGATCCGCAACGCCATTATGGCGAAAAAGGAAAACCTGGATGTACCCGCATCCAAACAGTTGACCTCTATCCTGGATATAATTAAAAAAGAGGGGTATATAGATAATTTTAAGCTTGTAGACGATAAGAAGCGCGGATACCTTAGGGTATATTTAAAGTACGTTATGGGCAAATCCGCGATAAAGAGCATAAAACGGGTATCAAGGCCGGGGTTACGCGTATACGTGAATCACGGGAAGATCCCGCGCGTTTTAAGGGGTAAAGGGCTTGCGATTATCTCTACCTCTAAAGGCGTTATGACCGATGACGATGCCAGAAAATCAGGATTAGGCGGAGAAGTCATCGGGTATATATGGTAAGAATAGGATAAGATATGTCAAGGATAGGCAAGAAATCAATAGTTATTCCAAAAGAAGTAAAGGTTGAGGTCACTGACGGGGTAGTTTCAGTTACCGGCCCTAAAGGGTCGCTGAAGCTGGCTCTTTCCGGGCGCATATCCGCGGAGGTAAGCGAAGGGCAGGTCATTTTGAAAAGGCCCTCTGATACCAAGCTGGATAAATCGCAGCATGGCCTTTGCCGCGCCCTGGTATCCAATATGGTCAAAGGCGTCACAGAAGGTTATGTTAAGGAGCTTGAGATAATCGGGGTAGGTTTCCGCGCGCAGGTGCAGGGAAACACCCTGAGCATGCAGCTGGGTTATTCGCATCCCGTAAATTTCCCCATACCGGAAGGCATAAAGATAGAGGCCCCTAAAAATACGCAGGTCATAATAAGGGGTATAGATAAAGAAAAGGTCGGAGAGATAGCTGCCGAGATAAGGGCCGCGTATCCTCCTGAACCATACAAAGGCAAAGGCGTGCGTTATGCCGGAGAATATGTCAAGAAGAAGGTCGGCAAGGCGCAGGCGACAACATCTAAATAACCATGAAAAAAAAGAAAGAGATAGTAAGGAATAAAAGGCATCGGCGCATACGCATGCGTATGTTCGGCACGCAGGAACGCCCCCGCCTTATTGTGCACCGTTCCCTGAAGAATTTCTCCGCTCAGATCATAGATGATACGGACAGCAGGACGATATTCTCATTATCCACGCAGGATAAGGAGATAAAAGACAAGTTTGCTTCTCCCGGAAATGTCAAGGCTTCGGAGTTTTTCGGGGAGGTTTTTGCGAGGAAGGCTAAAGAAAAAGGCGTAAGCAAGATCGTATTTGACCGCGCCGGTTACCTCTATATGGGGAGGGTCAGGGCTTTTGCCGACGCATTAAGAAAAGGCGGATTGGAGTTCTAAAAAAATGCAGGAAATTAATATTGAACAGCGTCAGGAATTTGTAGAGAAAGTTATTACCATTAACCGCGTAACTAAAGTTACTAAGGGCGGTAAAAAAATGTCTTTCAGCGCCCTGGTAGTCGTGGGCGACACCAAGGGGCGCATGGCATTTGCCTTAGGCAAGGCAAATGAAGTAGCGGATGCCATCCGCAAAGGCCTTTTAAAAGCGAAGAAAGAACTGTTCCGTGTCCCTATGGAGGGCTCGACTATACCTCATGAGATAATAGGAGAATACGGGGCTGCCAAAGTGCTGCTTAAACCCGCTTCTGAAGGGACGGGGGTTATAGCTGCCGGACCGGTGAGGGCGGTATGCGAAGCGGCCGGCATAAAAGATATCTTAACCAAATGCCTTAGGTCAAATACCCCGCTGAACGTCATCAAGGCGACGGTAGAAGGCTTAAAGAACCTGAAAACAGAGAGAAATGGATAAAAAGAAGATAAAGAGCAAGAAGGCGGCGGTCATTTTAACAGGTATTAATAATATTAAGGCTCCGGCAGGCAGCCATAAGCGCAAAAAAATACTCGGCCGCGGCACAAGCTCCGGGCACGGGAAAACTTCCACGCGCGGCAGTAAGGGCCAAACCTCGCGCTCCGGAAAACATAAATACTTAGGGTTTGAGGGCGGACAGACCCCTCTGATACGCAGGTTACCGAAACGCGGCTTTATAAGCAGGTTCAAGAAAGAGTACCAGCTTATACACTTGGAAGACTTAAACAGGATAAAGGAGCAGAATATAAGCCTCCAGATCCTTAAAGAAAAGGGTTTGATCAAAGACACAACAAAGCTGGTTAAGATATTAAGCGATGGTGAGTTGAAAAACCCTGTGACCGTCCAGGCGCACGCGGTATCAAAGAAAGCATTTGAGAAGATCAAGAGTGCCGGCGGTAACGTAGAATTGATAGCCAAGTGTTAGGCGCATTAGTTAATTCATTCAAGATACCCGATCTAAAAAGGCGCATTCTCATAACAGCCGCGCTTATTACCGTATACCGCATAGGCTGTTATGTCCCTACTCCCGGGATAGACGGAGGGGCCCTTGCTGAATTTTTCAGCCGTATAGCCAAGACCCAGGGGGGCGCGCTCTTTGGAATAATAAATATGTTTTCAGGCGGCGCAATGGAGAGGCTTACCATTTTCGCGCTGGGGATAATGCCGTATATCTCGGCATCTATCATCCTGCAGCTGTTGACCGCGGTCATACCGGCGCTTGAAAAGCTGGCAAAGGAAGGCAAGGCCGGATACGAAAAGATAAACCAGTATACGCGTTACGGAACCGTAGGCCTTGCGCTGGTCCAGTCTTTCTTTATAGCCCTGTGGCTTGAAGACCCTGCCCGTTTTGAAGGCCTGAAGATAGTTTTATACCCCGGGTGGGGGTTTCGCGTGCTTACCGTCCTTACGCTTACTACCGGCACAATATTCATAATGTGGCTGGGAGAGCAGATACAGGAGAGAGGGATAGGCAACGGTATATCATTAGTCATCACGGCCGGCATTATTTCAAGGATATGGCCGGCGATGAACCAGCTCTTTATATTGATCTCCCCGTTTTCTCCGGCGCGCAGGCAGATACAGCCCGTTACCTTGCTGATTATGGCGGCCCTTCTGGTCGGAGTAGTTTTCGCGGTAATATTGATCACGCAGGGGCAAAGAAAGATACCTGTCCAGTACGCGCGCAGGATAGTGGGCAGGAAGATATTCGGCGGCCAGAGCACTTATATACCTTTAAAGGTTGATACTTCCGGGGTCATCGCAATCATCTTTGCGCAGTCTATAATACTTTTTCCCGCGACGATCGCGTCTTTCGTGCCTAACCCGGCGTTTCAGAGGTGGGCGCAGGGGTTGGTCAGGGGTCACCTGCTTTACACGGCAGTATATTCCTTGCTGATCATATTCTTTTGTTATTTTTATACCGCCATAGTGTTTAACCCGGCAGACCTCTCCGACAATATGAAAAAGTACGGAGGTTTTATACCGGGTATCAGGCCGGGGGCGCCGACTACGGAGTTCCTGGATTACGTGATGACGAGGATAACGCTGGCGGGCGCGCTTTTTATAGCATTTATAGCCATATTCCCGGATTTTCTTATGGCGTGGCTGAAAGTCCCGTATCTTATAGCGTCATTCTTCGGCGGGACGGGTATACTGATCATAGTAGGCGTAATACTTGATACTTTAAAGCAGATAGAATCGCACCTTCTCATGCACCATTATGAAGGCTTTATTAAATCAGGACGCATCAGGGGCAGAAGGTAAATTATGAATATTATATTGTTAGGGCCTCCGGGGGCAGGAAAAGGGACTCAGGCAAAAACTCTGGCTTACAGGCTGGGGTTGCCGCACATATCTACCGGAGACCTTTTGAGGCAGAACGTTTCCGCCGGCACGCCTTTAGGCGCCCAGGCAAAGGATTATATGAACAAGGGGGCGCTCGTTCCGGATGAACTGGTTACCCAGATGGTCAAGGAGCGCGTCAGCAAGCCTGATATCAAGGGCGGTTTTATACTTGACGGTTACCCCCGCAATAAGAGCCAGGCGTCGGCATTGGATGAAATACTTAAACAGCTGGGTTCGGGGATAGACCTGGTGGTATATCTTGACAGCAGTGAACCCGTCATAGTCCAGCGCCTGTCCGGCAGGCTGGTGTGCAGTTCCTGCGGAGCAAATTTTCACGCGGTTAATATGCCGCCTAAAACAGCAATGACCTGCGATGGCTGCGGCGGAAAGCTTTATCAGAGAAGCGACGATAAACCGGAAACGATCAAGGAGCGGTTGAGGGTATATGCCGCGGAATCAGCCCCGCTGATCAGGTATTATGAAGAAGCAGGCAATCTCCACCGCCTTCCGGCGGACGGGGATAAAGACGGGGTCCTCGATCAGATCATTGATCTTACAAAAAAATAAATGATCCCTATCAAATCCGACGAAGAACTGAAAATGTTTGAAAAGTCGGGAAGGATACTCGCCAGGGTAATGGGGGGATTAAGAAGGGCCGTGAAGAGCGGCATCTCTACGATAGAGATCGACCTGCTGGCGCAGGAGATGATGGAACGCGAAGGTTCCTCATCGGCCTTTAAGGGGTATAACGGATTTCCGGCGAACATATGCGTTTCCGTGAATGAAGAAGTTGTGCACGGGATACCCGGGGAGAGGGTCCTTAAAGACGGCGATATGGTAAGCCTGGATGTAGGTATAAATTACAAGGGTTATCTATCCGACTCCGCCATTACTGTCGCGGTGGGGCGCATAGACCCGGCCAGAAAAAAGCTCATTGAGGTAACTAGAAGGTCTTTGATAGAAGGGATAAAGCAGGCGCGTATAGATAACTATATGTCGGATATATCCCATGCCATACAGTCATACGTAGAGAGAAACGGTTTCTCGGTTGTAAGGCAGTTTGTCGGGCACGGCATAGGGTATGACCTGCATGAAGAGCCCCAGATACCTAATTTCGGCAAGCCCAACCGCGGCGAGATACTGAAAAAAGGTATGTTATTGGCGATTGAGCCGATGGTTAATATGGGGGCATGGGAGTGCGAACTGCTTGATAACGGCTGGACCGCCGTGACAAAGGACGGTTTACCGTCGGCGCATTTTGAGCATACGGTAGCGGTCACGGAACGCGGGCCCAGGATATTGACCGATTAAATAAATATGGCCAAAGAGGAACTGATAGAGACCGAGGGGATTGTAGCAGAGGCGCTGCCTAATGCCATGTTCAAGGTTAACCTTGAGAACGGGCACCAGGTCCTGGCGCACGTATCGGGAAAAATGCGCATGAATTTTATCAGGATACTTCCCGGGGATAAGGTGAAATTGGAGCTTTCTCCGTATGACCTTAGCCGCGGAAGGATTACCTTCAGGTCCAAATAAACGAGAGGTATTAAGTCATGAAAGTAAAAGCGTCGGTAAGGAAGATCTGCGACAGGTGCAAGATCGTTAAAAGACGGGGAGTCGTAAGGGTGATATGTATCAAGCCCAAGCATAAACAGAGGCAGGGCTAAAAAACATAAGCGAGGAAAGATGCCAAGAATTCTGGGCGTAGATTTACCAAAAGAAAAAAGGATAGATATATCGTTGACCTATTTATACGGGGTAGGCAGGCATATCGCGAAGATAATCGTGAATGATTCCGGAATTGACCCTGCCAAGCGTGGGAAGGATCTGACAGAAGATGAGGTTTCGCGCCTGACTAACACTATCCAGAAGAGCGGATATAAAGTGGAAGGGGACTTGCGCCGCGATATATCGCAGAATATAAAGAGGCTGATGGATATAGGCTCCTGGCGTGGGATGCGCCATAAGAAGGGGCTTCCCGCGAGGGGCCAGCGCACGCGTACAAACGCCAGGACCAGGAAAGGCCCGCGTAAAGGAAGTTTGGCGGTAGTGAAGAAACCTGCCGCTACGGCAGCGCCTGCCGCTAAAAAAGGGGGTTAATATAAATGGCTGTAAAAGATAAGGCAAAGAAAAAGAAACTGGCCAAGGGGATAACAAGCGGTATAGCGCATATCCAGGCAAGTTTTAATAATACCATAATAACCATAACCGATAAACAGGGCAACGCTCTCGTGTGGTCAGCCCCAGGGATCGTAGGTTACAGCGGTTCAAAGAAATCCACGCCTTTTGCCGCCCAGATAGCGGCTACCGATGCGGCAAGAAAAGCAAAAGAGATAGGCATCAAGGAAGTGGATGTGCAGGTAAAAGGCCCGGGTTCGGGCAGGGAATCGGCTATAAGGGCACTGCAGGCCGCGGGCCTTACGGTCACCTGCATAAGGGATGTAACGCCGATCCCGCATAACGGCTGCCGCGCAAAAAAGAGAAGGAGAGTATAAGATAAATGGCTCGATATACGGATCCAGTCTGCAGATTATGCAGGCGTAAAGGAGAAAAGTTATTTTTAAAAGGCTCCAGGTGCAATACTCCAAAATGCGCCATAGCCAAGAGAGGCTATGCCCCGGGCCAGCATGGACAGAGGGGTAAACAGAAGCTCTCTAACTACGGCCTGCAGTTAAAAGAAAAGCAGAAGGCAAAATGGATATACGGGGTCCTGGAAAAGCAGTTCCGTAAATATTTCAAGATCGCCGCGAAATCCAAGGGCGTAACCGGCAAGGTATTGCTGCAGATGCTGGAGAGAAGGCTGGATAACGTCGTATTCAGGATGGGGCTTGGCACTTCGAGGTCGCAGAGCCGCCAGATCGTGCGCCATAACTGGATATACGTCAACTCCAAGCGCGTAAACATACCGTCATACTTGATAAAGCAGGGCGATATCATAGAGGCGAAGACCAAGGAAAAAGCGCAGAAGAAACTGAAAGAGAACCTTGAATTATCCCGCGACAGGAGCGTTCCCGGATGGCTTGAATTTAACGTCCAGGAATTAAAGGCGAAAGTCCTGCGCTTGCCGGAAAAAGAAGATATCGGCCATCCGATCCAGGAGCAGTTAATAGTAGAGTTGTATTCAAAATAAGCGAATACGTAATTTTAAAATATCCGCTCATTTTAAGGAGGAAGAATGGGTATAAAATGGAGAGATTTTCAGTTACCAAAAAGGCTGGAGTGCGACGAGTCAACTTATACGCAGACGTACGGAAAATTCTTCGCTTCCCCTTTTGAGAGAGGTTACGGCGTTACTCTGGGTAATTCCCTTAGGCGCGTCCTGCTTTCTTCCATAGAAGGGAGCGCTGTGACTTCGGTTAAGATACAGGGGGTACAGCATGAATTTACTACTATACCGGGGGTTCTGGAAGATATCCCGGAAATAATCCTGAATATAAAGAGCCTTGTGCTTAACTCGCGCTCAAAAATACCAAAGACCATATTCCTGAAAAAGAACACCAAGGGTGAGGTAAAGGCCAAGGACATAGATGCCGGGGAAGCCATAGAGGTGGTGAACCCGGAACTCCATATCGCTACGCTTACCAAAGATACGAAGTTCAACGTAGAGATGGAAGTAGCCAGAGGCAGGGGTTATGTGACGTCGGAACTGAACAAGAAAGAAGGGCTGCCTATCGGCATGATCCCCATAGATTCCGTATTTACTCCCGTAAAGAAGGTCAATTTTTATTCAGAGAACACGCGCGTAGGGCAAAGGACAGATTACGATAAACTTGTCCTTGAGGTATGGACTAACGGAGCGATAAGCCCGAAGGACGCGCTTCTTTATGCCTCTAACATACTGCAAAGGCACCTGGATATCTTTGTCAATTTCGGGCAGCTTCCCGAAGATATAGAAGAAGAGCCGGAGATGACGCAGGAAGAGTTCTCGTTATATGAAAAGCTAAGGCTGCCTATATCCGAACTGGAACTATCGGTAAGAAGCTCTAATTGTTTAAGAGAAGCCAATATCAAGGTGATCGCCGACCTCGTAAAGAGGTCTGAAGAAGAGATGTTAGGATTCAAGAATTTCGGTAAAAAATCCCTTATCGAGATCAAAGAGCTTATCGCCGGTATGGGGTTGACCCTGGGTATGCAGATAGATCCCAAAAAACTCAAGAAATCATGAGACACTCTAAAGATAGGCTGCAATTAAACCGTTTCACAAGCTGGCGTAAGGCCACATTGGCAAGCCTGGCAAGGAGCCTGGTCACTTATCAGAGGATCAGGACCACAAAGGCCAAGGCCAAGGCCGTAAAGCCGCTGGCTGAAAAACTGATATCCCTCGGCAAGAGCAACACGCTTGCCGCTAAAAGACAGGCCTTCAGCATCCTGGGCGACCATAGGCTGGTAAAGGAGCTTTTTAACGATATAGCCCCGCGTTTCGCGAACAGGACCGGCGGTTATACCCGTATCGTTAATCTCGGCTCAAGGCGCGGGGATAACGCGCAATTAGTGGTCCTGGCTTTTACCGAGATCAAGGAGAAGATCCGCAAAAAGCCCGAATTAAAGGAGCATAAGGAAGCGCATAAACCGCTGCCCGAAGGGGAGCAATCCGCGATAAAAGAGCAGCATACGCAAGAAGAGAAGCCTAAAACCGAGACAGCGGTCAAAGATAAGAAACCGCCTATCACTAAAAAGCCCACAAAGAAATTCTTAGGAGGTTTGCGAGGGATATTCAAAAAAGAGCGTGATTCTTTATAATAACTACATAAGATATCTCAATGCGAATAGATATCAGGATAGCGAAACGTCTCGAAAAGATAAATCCTTCCTCGACCCTAGCAATAACCGCTAAAGCCAAGAAGTTAAAGTCAGAAGGCCGTGATATAGTTAATTTTGCTGCGGGTGAGCCTGACTTTGACACTCCCGATTTCATAAAGGAGGCCGCTATAGCGGCGATAAAGGGTGGATTTACCAAATATACGCCCTCTACCGGCACCCCGGAATTAAAAAAGGTAATCTCCGAGAAATTCCACAGAGATAATTCACTCGAATACGACCCGTCTCAAATAGTCGTATCCTGCGGCGCCAAACACAGCATATTCAACGCCTTATTAGTGCTTATAAACAAGGCTGATGAGGTCATAATACCTTCTCCTTACTGGGTGAGCTATCCGGAGATGGTTAATTTGTGTGAAGGTAAGGCGCGCTTCATAAAAACCATCCCTGAAAACGGATTTAAGATGACAGCCGGGGAGCTGGAAAAGAATATCACCCCCAAAACCAAAGTATTGATATTGAACAGCCCCTCTAACCCCACCGGATGCGTTTATACCCGCGACGAGCTTGAGCGGATCGCCGGCATATGCGCGGCAAAGAAGATATTCATCATAAGCGACGAGATATACGAAAAGCTCATATATGACGGCGGAAAACACGTTTCTATAGCTTCTTTGAGCAAGGATATTTATAATCTCACCGTTACCGTTAACGGCCTTTCTAAAAGCCATTCAATGACCGGATGGAGAATAGGTTATCTGGCGGCCCCCGCGGACGTTACTGCCGCGATATCCAAGGTCCAGGACCATTCTACCTCTAACCCGGTATCCATCAGCCAGAAGGCGGCCGTAGCCGCGTTAAGCTCAAGCGATGATTTTTGCAGAGAGATGGCTTCCGAATTCCAGAAGAGGAGGGATTACGCATTAGAAAGGCTCGGCAGGATCAAGAAAATTTCTTTTATCAAACCGCAGGGGGCATTTTATATTTTCTGCGATATCTCAAAGAGCGGGCTTGATTCTTCAACTTTCGCGGGCCGGCTCCTTGAGGAAACCTATGTAAGCATTATCCCGGGCGAAGGGTTTGGCGTTGACAATTATGTGCGCATAAGCTTTGCCACCGGCCTTGAACGCATAGAAAAAGGAATGGACAGGATAGAGGATTGGGTAAACAAACTATAATAATATGAACGGGACTATAGCGGAAAAAATATTGAGCGCTCATTCAGGCAGGAAACTCAGCGCCGGGGATCTTGCCATATGCAAGGTAGATTTTTCCTTTGGGCAGGACGGGACTTCATCAATAATCATAGATAGGGTGAGGGATATGGGGCTCAAAGAGCTAAAAACTAAATTCTGCATGGTTATTGACCATAGCGCCCCATCCCCAAGTGAAGGCGTGTCCCGCGTCCATAAGAAGATGCGCTCATTCAGCTCTGAATATGACGCTCCCCTTTACGATATAGGCTGTGGAGTCTGCCATCAGGTAATACCTGAATCCGGAGAGGTCCTCCCCGGGAACCTGGTCTTGGGGGCTGACTCGCATACCTGCACTTACGGAGCCCTGGGTGCCTTTGCTACAGGCGTAGGTTCAACAGACCTGGCGATCAGCTTAGCTGCCGGGAAGAACTGGTTCAAGGTCCCCGAGACGATAAAGATAATAGTGAACGGCAGGATACCTAAAGGGGTATCAGCAAAGGATATCATCCTGCATATAATTACCGATGTGACCGCAAGCGGCGCCACTTACAAGGCGATAGAATTCAGCGGCAGCGCGATAGATAAGCTGGGTATGGACGGCCGTTTCACCATATGCAATATGGTAGTAGAGATGGGAGCGAAATGCGGTTTTATGCCGCAGGATAAGAAGACTACCTCCTGGCTTAAGTCAAGGGGCGTAAAGAATAGTAAGATAAAGCCGGTAAAGGCGGACAGCTCGGCGAAATACATAAAGACAATAGAATATAATATTTCAAAGCTTTGCCCGCAGGTATCAAGGCCCCATAGCGTGGATAGCGCAGTAGCGGCCGCGGAACTGGGTAATATAAAAATAAATGAAGCGTTTCTAGGCACCTGCACTAATGGCCGCCTTGAAGACCTTAGGGCGGCAGCAGCCATGCTTAAATCCAGAAAAGTCTCGCCCGCAGTAAGGTTTATCATTGCGCCGGCTTCGCGCGCCATATTCCGTGAGGCATTAAGATCAGGTATCGTGGATATTTTTATTAAGGCAGGGGCTGTAATGGTCTCTCCCGGTTGCGGGCCGTGCGTCGGTACCCACAACGGGGTTCCCGCAGACGGTGAAGCGGTCATATCCACCGCTAACAGGAACTTTAAAGGCAGGATGGGCAACCCTAATGCCTTCATTTATCTTGGGTCTCCTTTGACGGTCACCGCCTCGGCTATAAAAGGGCGTATTACCGACCCAAGAGAACTCTTATAATCCAGGAGGTTGATATGGAAATACGCAGTCTGCTCGTGCTATGTATAGAGAAAAATGCTTCTGACCTGCATTTAACGGAAAATGAGCCGCCGATATTGCGCATTGACGGCAAGCTTGTCCGCACGCAATTACCTCCTTTAACCAGGGATGACTTAAAGATGCTGGCATACAGCGTTTTAAGTAATAGCCAGAAAGAAATGCTGGAGAGGGACCTTGAGCTGGATTTCTCCGTGGCTCTCCCCGAATTAGACAGGTTCAGGGTCAATATCCATATTCAGAAGGGTTCGGTAGAGTCGGCTTTCAGGAGGGTCCCTTTGCAGATACCGAGCATAGAACAACTGGGGTTGCCTAATATAGTCCTGGAACTCGCCCGAAGGCCGAACGGCCTAGTGCTGGTGACCGGGCCTACGGGTATGGGTAAAACCACTACCCTGGCGGCGATGATAAACCTGATAAATAATGAGAAGGAATCCCTGATAATTTGTATTGAAGACCCGATAGAATTCATACACGCAAACAAAAAAAGCATAGTTAAGCAAAGGGAAGTTTACGCTGACACCCACTCTTTTGCCCAGGCATTAAGGCATGCGTTAAGGCAGGACCCGAATGTGATAGTAGTAGGGGAAATGAGGGATTTAGAAACTATAACAACGGCTCTTACCGCCGCTGAAACAGGCCATCTTGTGCTGGCAACCCTTCATACTCCGGACGCCCCGCAGACCGTAGAAAGGATAATAGATGTATTCCCTCCCTATCAACAGCAACAGGTAAGGCTGCAGCTGGCGAACTGCCTGCAGGGGGTAATATCGCAGTTATTATTGCCTTCAGCCACAGGAAAAGGCAGGGTGCTGGCTACAGAGATAATGCTCGGCACATCTGGCATAAGAAATCTTATTCGCGAACAAGAGATAGAACAGATACCTACCCTTATGCAGACAGGGAGCCAATACGGCATGAAGACAATGGATAAATCCTTAAAGGAGCTTTATCAGAAAGGGCTTATCGGCCTTGACGTAGCGATGTCCAGGGTAAAAAGCAACGAGGAGTTCCATCAGCTATGAAGATAGAAGGCACCGGAGTAAGATTAGGGGATAATATAAATACCGATTTTATCATTTCGGGCAGGTATAAGTTTTCCATAACAGATATGAAGGAGCTCTCCAAGCATATTATGGAGGATATAGACCCTGATTTCCCGAGCAAAATAGTATCCGGGGAATCCATAATTGTGGCGGGAGATAATTTTGGCATGGGCTCATCGCGGGAGCAGGCGCCGCTGGTGATCAAAGAGTGCGGGATCCAGGCGGTATTAGCCAAGTCATTCGCCCGCATATTTTACCGTAACGGTTTTAATATAGGCCTGCTTCTAATAGAGACCGATACCGATAAGATAGGCGAAAATGACAAACTCTTTATAGATACCGATAAAGGCATGGTCAGGAATATTACCAGGAATATAGAGATGAAAATAAACCCCCTGCCCGGTTTTATGCAGGAGATATTGAAAGAGGGCGGGATAGTCAACTATTTTAAAAAACACGGGGAGTTAAAAATATAACATGCCTATTCACAAAATAACTTTAATACCGGGGGATGGGATAGGGCCGGAGGTTGCGGAAGCCGCGAGGAGATGTGTTGAGGCAACCGGTGTCAAGGTAGATTGGGATACTGTTGTCGCGGGGCAGGAGGCCATAGATAAATACGGGAATATACTTCCCGAAGGCGTCCTTGAGTCAGTCAGGAAGAATAAGGTCGCGCTGAAAGGGCCGATAGTCACACCTATCGGAGAGGGTTTCCGTTCGGTTAATGTTGCTATAAGGCACGCCCTTGACCTGTACGCCTGCGTGAGGCCGGCAAAATCTTATCCCGGGGTAAGAAGCCCGTATAAAGATATAGACCTTTTGATCGTGCGCGAGAACAGCGAGGACCTTTACGCCGGCATAGAATTTGAAGAAGGCAAGCCGGAAACGAAAAAACTAATATCCGAGATAGAGGCCGGGACAAAAAAGAAGATACGCCCTGATTCCGGTATTTCCATAAAACCTATATCCAGGTACGCTTCCGAGAGGATAGTGCGTTTTGCCTTTGAGTATGCCGTCAAATACGGGCGCAAGAAGGTCACGGCCGTGCATAAGGCGAATATCATGAAATTCACCGACGGGCTGTTCCTTAAGGCGGCGCGCGAGGTCGCAAAAGAATATGCCGGCAGGATAAATTTTGAAGAAGCGATAGTGGACAATATGTGCATGCAGCTGGTGCAAAAACCGAGGAACTACGATATACTCGTGCTGCCCAACCTTTACGGCGATATAATATCAGACCTTTGCGCGGGCCTTGTAGGAGGACTTGGCGTGGCCCCGGGAGCGAATATAGGCGATGATATGGCGGTATTTGAGGCGGTGCACGGTTCAGCCCCCAAATATAAAGGGATGAACAAAGTAAACCCGGTAGCGATGATATTATCAGGGGTGCTGATGTTAAGGCATATAAAAGAAGATGCCGCGGCCGATAAGCTGGAAGGCGCGGTAAAGAAAATCCTCGCTGAAGGTAAATACGTAACATATGACTTGAAGGCCGACCGCGATGACCCTTCCAGCGCAGGGACGCGCGAGATGGCTGACGCTATTATAAAAGAGATAAGATGAAAATATCCGTGATAGGCGCGGGAAATGTAGGCGGTTTAACCGCTATGCGGCTGGCTGAAACAGGTATCGGCGAGATACTCCTGGTGGATATAGCCAAAGGCCTTGCTCATGGCAAGGCGCTGGATATGGAGGATAGCGCTTCGGTCATGCGGTTTAACTATAGCATTCTGGGCACGGATGATATGGAGCAGGTAAAAGGCTCGGACATAACCGTCATCACCGCCGGATTAGCCCGCAAGCCCGGGATGACCAGAGAAGAGCTGCTTGTCAAGAACGCCGGTATATTAAAAGATGTGTGCCTGAAAGTCAGGGGACTCTCCCCGGATTCAATAGTGATAATAGTGACTAATCCCCTGGATATAATGACATACCTGGCTTTAAAAGTAACGGGGTTTCCTTCAAGCAGGGTTATCGGGATGGGTGTAAGCCTGGACGCGGGGAGGTTCGCTAATCTTATCAGCCGCGAATTAAGAATGCCTTATACTGATATTGAGGCGTGCGTTATAGGCAGCCACGGAGAAGGGATGTTGCCTTTGCCGCGGCTTACTACCGTAAAAGGCGTTGAATTAAATGAGCTCCTTACCGAAGAGGCGGTAAACACCTTAACCAGGAGGACGCGGGAACGCGGCATTGAGATAGTCTCCGCGCTTGGAAGCGGAAGCGCGTATTTCGCCCCTTCACAGGCAATAGCCGCGCTCGTTAAGGCGATAGCAAAAGATACCAAATCCACTATCGGGGTATCCGCTTGCCTTAACGGAGAGTACGCCGAAAAAGATATATGTATCGGCGTGCCATGCCGCCTGGGCAGGAACGGCATAGAAAAAATAATAGAACTTGAATTGAACGAAGAAGAGAAGGCGCTTTTCGCGCAGGCAGCCGGCTCTATCCGCAAGAACTTAGAATTAATCAAACAGTTTTATCATGGATTATGACCTGGCGGTAATAGGCGCTGGCTGGGCAGGCTTTAATTCCGCGCTAAAGGCAAAGGCGCTTGGCTTAAAAGTCGCGCTGATAGAAAAGGAACAAATAGGCGGAACATGCCTTAATCGAGGATGCATCCCCGCCAAGGCGCTTATCCAATCCTCCAGGGTTTACAATCTCGCCAAAAGATCCGGCATATTCGGCGTAAAGGCCGCTGAGCCGGAAATAGACCTCGCGCAGATACACTCAAGAAAAAACAAAATAATAGAGCAATTACGGCAGGGTATGTCTTTTTCCCTTCGGGGGATAGACCTGTTGAGCGGGGAGGCCCGCATAACCGGCAGCAATACCTTAAGGGTCGGCGCAAAAGATATCAGCTCCAGGTTTATGCTTATAGCAACCGGCTCAAAGCCCGCGCAGCTTAAAGGGATAAGATTTGACGCAGATAAGATCGTATCCAGCGACGATATGCTGGCATCAGAGAGCGTCCCGGGCTCCCTTTTGATCATAGGCGCGGGAGCGATCGGCTGTGAGTTCGCTAACCTGTTTGCGTCGTTCGGTTCTAAGGTCACTATTGTTGAGATGATGCCGCAGCTGCTTCCCGGCATAGATAAGGAAGCCGCCAGGAAGGCAGAGGCCGCTTTTAAAAAGAAGGGTATTGAAGTAGTAACATCTGCCGACGCTAACAGGTTTGACCTGTCACGTTACGATAAGGTGCTGCTTTCTGTGGGCCGCTCTGCTGTTACCGAGGGGCTGGGCCTGGAGCAACTCGGCATAAAAACTGAAAAAGGGATGGTTATCGTTGACGATTCGCTTAAGACCAGTATACCGAATATATACGCGGCAGGCGACTGCGCGAGCAGGATAATGCTCGCGCATTTTGCCGCTTATCAGGGTTGTATCGCCGCCGAAAATATGGCAGCAGGGCCCTCGGGAAACCTCAAAAGATCGGATGAGCGCTGCGTGCCGGCCTGTATATTTACGGAACCCGAGATAGGGGCAGTTGGGCTGACTGAGGATGAAGCAAAGGAAAGAAAAATAGATATAAATGTGAATAAATTTGATCTCCTGGGTTCCGGCATGGCCCGCATAATGGATGAGGCAAACGGCTTTATAAAAATAATATCGTTTAAAGGCACCGAAGAGGTGGCCGGCGCTTCCATAGTAGGGCCGCGGGCAGCGGAATTAATAGGGATACTTGCCGTAGCCGTGCAATCCCGCCTTAAAACCTCTCAGATAAGGGATACTATATTCGCGCATCCCACACTCTCCGAAGGGATAATTAGCGCATTAAAAGGGTATGGAGTTTGAGGTATTTGATTTAGGATTAACGGGTTTTGAGGAAGCGCTGCGTTTCCAGAAGGAATTATTCAGCAGGGTAAAAGCGGGCGCGCTTAACGGTGCCCTGGTGCTTTGCAGCCATCATCCTGTAATCACAACAGGAAGGCGCGCGAAAGCAGGAGCTATCCTGGTTTCTGATATTGAACTGGAACGCCGCGGTATACCCGTATATCAAACTGAAAGGGGAGGGGAAGTTACTTATCATGGCCCGGGCCAGCTTACTTTATATCCGGTCATCAACCTTGGCCGGTTAAAGAAAGATATACGCTATTTTTTAAGGGAGCTGGAAGGCTCGGCGATAGATATGCTCTCTGAACTTGGCATCAAAGGGTCAAGGCGCGGCCGCCTTACCGGGGTATGGGTAGAAGGGCGCAAGGTGGCTTCAATAGGGATAGCCGTGAGGAATTGGATCACCTTTCATGGCATGAGTATAAATATAAAGAAGGACGATTTAAGCAATTTCCGGCTTATCAGGCCATGCGGTATGGATATACGGATGACTTCAGTTGAAACGGTTTCAGGCAGGAGCATAGATATGGCGCAGGTAGGCGCTATGCTCACGGATGGGCTCAAGAAAAGATTCTCAACGGTTAACTAAAGGAGGCCGCCAATATGACTAACGTAATCTTACCTGAATTGGGAGAAGGTATCATAAAAGCGACTATTTCCTACTGGTATTTCAAGGAAGGGGATAAGGTCAATGAAAAGGATGATCTAGTCGAGCTCGCTACGGATAAGGCCACATTTAACCTGCCCAGCCCCTGCGCGGGGGTCCTTTCGCAGATAGCATTTAAAGAAGGGGATGAGGTAAATGTTGGTGAGGTGCTTGCCGCTATAGAATGACTTAGCGCAAATAAATGCTTGACAATTTTGGCAATATCGAGTTTTATATATTAGGGACGGATAAAATAAAAATTTGCCTGTGATATCCAGGGCGGAGAAAGGAAGCAGCTATTAAACCTAAACGTATAATCCTTATGTATATCTCGGAGGTTTCGGGGCATCACAGCGCCACAATAGCGATAGAAAAGGCGCTGAAGGCGATACGCCCGGATACCGAGGTCATGAACCTTAATGCCTTCAGCTACACCAACCCTGTATCAGAAAAGATCGTAAACCGCCTTTATATGGCGGTGATCAAGCGGACGCCTAAGGTGTGGGATTACCTTTATGATAACCCCACAGTAGCCAGAAAGCTTGAGAATATAAAAAACACCATACATAAGTTCAACTCCCCTAAATTAAAGGCCCTTTTTGACAGGTTTAAACCCGACGCGGTCATATGCACGCAGGCGTTTCCCTGCGGGATGGTCGCTGATTATAAAAAGACTTACGGGTCTAACCTTAACCTTGTGGCCGTGCTTACCGATTATATACCCCACTCTTACTGGGTTTATGATACAATCAATTATTATATTACTCCTTCCGTAGAAGTCTCGCAGCGCCTTGCAGTAAAGGGGGTCCCCGCGGATAAGATAAGAGACCTGGGAATACCTTTTGACCCGAGGTTCAATGAACCGGTATCAAAGAAAGATACCATTGATAAGCTCGGGCTTGATGCCGGGAAGCCCGTGTTATTACTTATGGGGGGAGGGCAGGGGTTAGGCCCTATAAAGACCCTTGTAAGTTCTCTTGAAAAAACAAAGGAAGATTGCCAGGAGATCATTGTAACCGGGACAAACATTAAGCTATACAAGTCTTTGAGCAAGAAGATAAAGAAGTGCAGGAAAAAAGTGATTCTTTATCGCTATGTCCCTAATATCAATGAGCTGATGAGTATATGCGACATAATCATCACAAAGCCCGGAGGGGTGACTACTTCAGAGGCCCTGGCAAAAAAGATACCAATGATCATAGTAAAGCCCATACCTGGCCAGGAAGAAAGTAATACCGCTTATCTCACCAAGGAGGGGGCTGCGATCAAGCTGGATGAGCCGGCAAATATCAATTTTATCGTAGATGACCTGCTGAAAAACAGAGATAAACTGGCGCAATTAAGGGATGCCAGCGGACGTATCGGAAAGCCCCGCGCGAGCATGGATATAGCAGAATTCCTGCTTAACTTACCCGATAATAGTGTTTAACTATATCATTTACAGGATAGGGCAATTCCTGGCCTTATCCCTGCCATTAAAGGCGGCTTATAAAATAGCGGTTTTTGTTTCTGACGCGCGTTATCTTTTTACCCCCAGGGACCGGCGGATAGCAGCGGATAATTTACGCGCGATATTCCCCGGGAAATCCGACAGAGAGATCCGCAGGATAAGGGTAAGGGTATTCAGGAACTTCGCTAAATACCTGGTAGATTTTTTCCGCTTTTCAAAGATAGACGCAGAGTATGTAAAAAAGAATATAAAGATAGAGAATATAGGTTATATAGACGAAGCCCTCTCCCGCGGCAAAGGGGTTATTGCCGTTACGGCGCACCTCGGTAATTGGGAACTGGGAGGGGTCGTGACAGCGTTATCAGGTTATCCTTTATGGGCTGTTGCCCAGCCGCATAAAAGCAGGAAGGTAGACGCCTTCTTTAACTCCCAGAGAGAGGGCAAGGGTGTAAGGGTAATACCTCTGGGGAATGCCGTCAGGCAGTCTATCGCCGTCTTAAGGGAGAATAAAGTCCTCGCGCTTGTGGGGGACAGGGATTTTAGCGGAAAAGGAGTGCTCCTTGATTTTTTCGGCAAACCTACATTATTCCCCCAGGGACCGGCGGCGCTGGCGATAAAGACCAAAGCGGCAATCATCCCGGGATTCATGCTTAGGAATGAAGACGATAGTTTTACGTTGAGGTTTGAAAAACCTGTTTATTTTGAGCCTTCGGGGAATAAGGATAATGATATAGCCGAACTTACATCGCGTTTTAAGGATAAGTTTGAGGAATATATCAGGAAATACCCCCAGCAATGGTACGTTTTCAGGAGGTTTTGGAAAGACAAATGAAGATCTGCGTGATCATACCAACTTATAATGAAGCCGGGGCAATCGCCGGCATAATCAACAAGGTCAGGCAGCAGGAGCTGGACGCGGTCGTAATAGACGACGGTTCCCGCGATATGACCTCGCAGATCGCCCGCGATAATGGCGCGATAGTGCTGCGTAATAATAAAAATGAGGGGAAAGGCGCTTCCCTGATAAAGGGCTTTAATTACGCCTTGAATAGCGCGGACTGCGATGCCGTTATCACAATGGACGGGGACGGCCAGCACCTGCCCGAAGAGATACCGTATTTTACCAGGGTAGCCAAATATTCCAATAGCGGTATTATCATAGGCAACAGGATGTTAAAGAAGAGCAATATGCCTTCAGTGCGCGTTATCACAAATAAATTCATGTCCTGGCTGATATCCCTGATAGCAAAACAGAATATTCCGGATACCCAATGCGGATTTCGCCTCATCAAAAAAGAGGTGCTTGAAAAGATAACCCTTAATACCTCCAAATACGAAAGCGAATCGGAGATATTGATAAAGGCATCGCGCATGGGGTATAAGATAGAATCAGTCCCCATTAAAACTATCTATAACGGGGAGAAAAGCCAGATCAACCCTTTCATAGACACCTTGAGGTTCGTAAGGTTTATAAGCAAAGAATTGTGGAGTACGCGAAGCTAAAGAAGCGTATGGTAGAAGAGCAGCTGTTGCCGCGCGGGATAAGCGACCCCGGGGTAATAGATGCTTTCTATAAAATAGAGCGCCACCTGTTCGTACCGGAGAAGGGGAGGGTGAGCGCTTACGCTGATTTTCCTGTTCCTATCGGGGAAGGGCAGACAATATCACAGCCCTATATCGCAGCTTTAATGACCGAATCTCTGGGATTAACAGGCAAGGAGAAGGTCCTTGAAGTAGGCACAGGCTCCGGATACCAGACGGCTATATTAGCGGAGCTGGCAGGAGAGATATACAGTATAGAGAGGATCAGGCAGTTAGCTGAAAAAGCAGGCAAGACCCTTGCCGGGCTTGGGTATAAGAATATAAAAATAAAAAATGATGACGGGGCGCTGGGCTGGAAAGAGGCCGCGCCATTTGACAGGATAATTATAACCGCGGCAACCCCCAGGATACCCGCGCCGCTTATTGAACAGTTGGCTGATAACGGAAAGCTGATATTGCCTCTGGGGGAGAGTTTCAGCCAGGTTTTGACATTAGTAGAGAAGAAGGAAGGAAAGCTGGAGCATAAAAATATCTGCGGCTGCGTCTTCGTCCCCCTAATATCTAATAGGGACACCCCTTCTGCCAAAGCTAAGGGTGTCCCCAGAGATGAGAAATGAGCGATTTAATAATAAACTGGTTAAATGGTGTTCCTAAAGAATATGTAGTCTTGCTTTTAGGGGCGCTGCCTATATCGGAATTAAGAGGCGCCATACCACTCGCCCTTTCATTCGGGTTTCCGCTGTATAAGGCTTACTGGTTATCTGTCGCCGGTAATCTTATCCCGGTTATCCCGTTGCTTTTTTTGCTTGAGCCCGTATCCAGCAGGTTAAGAAAATTCAAGGTATGGTCGCGTTTCTTTGACTGGCTCTTTGAGCGGACAAAGCGCAAGGCAGAAACAGTGCAAAAATATGAAGCATTAGGCCTGGCTTTATTTGTTGCTATACCCCTTCCGGTAACAGGGGCATGGACCGGCATAGTAGCGGCATCTTTATTCAAGATAAGGTTCAGGTACGCGTTTATCGCCATAGTATGCGGGGTTTTGACAGCAGGGTTGATAGTCTCTGCGCTATGCGCGCTGGGGATGATAAGCTGGAGGGCTATATCCCAATGATACACGTATATACCGGTAACGGCAAAGGAAAGACTACCGCGGCGCTTGGAATGGCATTAAGAGCCGCGGGGGCGGGGCTTAAGGTATATATCTGTCAGTTCGCTAAAGGGAGGAGCTACAGCGAGCTACGCTCATTAAAAAAACTCAAGAATATAAAGATAGAGCAGTTTGGAACCACCTGTTTTATCAGGAGAAAAGCAGGCAGGAAAGATATAAAATTAGCGCAAGATGGATTAAGGCATGCAGAAAAAGCGATACGCGGCGGGAAATATGATATGATAGTATTGGATGAGATCAATATCGCCCTGCATCTTGGCCTCTTGGTAAAAAAAGATATCCTGGGGGCCATGAAAGCGGCCCCGGCAAGAATAGAATTGGTGCTTACCGGGCGCTACGCGCATCCTGAAGTCATCAAAGCCGCTGACCTGGCGAGTGAAATAAAAGAACTGAAGCATTATTATAAAAAAGGCGTAAAAGCGAGAAGAGGGATAGAGTTTTAAAATTTCACTTGACATAAAAACCGCTTTGAATTATTATACAAGCAAACGGAGGTAGTTGATGCTCGCGATATTTTTGATCATAGCAGGAATACTATTAAGAGTTGCGCCGCATTCCCCTAATTTTACTCCCGTCGCTGCAATAGCGCTTTTTGGCGGCTGCTACCTTAGAAAAAAATACGCCCTTATCGTGCCTCTGGCGTTAATGATCGTCAGCGACCTGGCGATAGGCCTGCATGACGTATTTATCTTTACCTGGGGCGGTTTTCTCCTGGTCAGCATGATCGGCCTTTGGTTAAAAAACCATAAAGGCGTATCCACAACTGTATCCGCATCATTAGTTTCTTCCGTCATATTTTATATAGTATCTAATTTCGGAGTATGGCTCATGGGTTATTATCCGCGTAACCCCGCGGGGCTCATCAGCTGTTATGCAATGGCCCTGCCGTTTTTACGCGCCTTTACATTTTCAACATTGTTTTACACAGCGGTATTTTTCGGCATATACGAATTGACCGCTTATTTTGTCAAAGATACAAAGTTATCCAAAGTTCTTTTAACGAATTAACAGTTATATAGGATAGGGAAGGCCGTAAAAGCGGCCGCAGTCCCGCTGCTGTATAAGGGTACGAAAGCCCCAAGGGCCACTGGCAAAGATGCTGGGAAGGTCGGGCGAGTAGGATGATCCTTGAGCCAGAAGACCTGCCTATATAGAGGTACGTGCCTCGCGGACAAGGGCGAAGATGAAATCAGGGTGCAGCCCCGAAAAAACAAAAATTATTTTTGTTTTTTTCGGGGTTTTTTATTGTCCGGGAAAGGAAAGAAGCAATGCGCGGCAAAGTAGCAGGAGGTATCTGTATCACAGTATTGCTGGTATCAAGCTTATGGGCAGCAGAGGAAACGCCGGTAGCAGCGTTGGATAAAATAGTAGTTACTCCGTATCGTTATGCGGAATCATTAGGAAAAACAGTATCAAGTATTACCGTAATAACTTCGGATGAAATAAAGAATTCTAATGCTGAAAAAGTTATCGATATCCTTAGGCCAGTTCCTGGATTGGTAGTAAGAGATTGGTATGGTAATGGCACAAAAGCATCTGTTGATATGGCGGGGTTTGGCGAACAAGGGGGCTTAAATGTCTTAGTCTTGATAGACGGGAGGCGCGCGAATGACGTTGATTTAAGCGGAGTCGACTGGAACCAAATCCCATTAGAACAGGTAGAACGGATTGAAATCATACGTGGCGGCTCTGCAGCAGTATTATATGGGGACAACGCTTCGTCAGGAGTAATTAATATAATAACTAAAAAAGGTTCGGGAAAACCTACAGTCAATATCAAGACTCAATACGGCAGCTATGATACGCATAAAGAGAGCCTTTCCTTGGGCGGAGAGATTAATGATAAATTCTCGTATATGTTTAATGCTGGGCAGGGAGCAACCCATGGTTACCGCGATAACAGCTATGAGAAAACTACTGACTTTTCATCAAAACTTGAGCATAAGTTTACCGACGCTTTATCTGTACATTTCAATTCTGGTTTTCATACCTCATCCTATGGTATGCCTGCTTCCTTATGGCAGGAGTATATAGACGCGCATAATAGGAGATACTCGAAACATGCCGATGATCATGCTAACAACAAAGACTATTATTTTATCGTAGGAGGTAAGGCTGATTTTTCATCTTTGGGCGGGATAGATATCGATTTTAGCTACCGTGAAAAGACTACTAATTCGTTTTTTCTGACCTCTGGCCTGAATACACAGAAAAACAGGATAAGAACCTTTGGCGTAACCCCAAAATATACATTGGGTAATAGCATCTTAGGCCGTGATAACAAGCTAATAGCAGGCATTGATTATTATCAGGCTAATTATCGTTCGGATAGGTTCAGTCTTACAAAAGATGATGATCCCAAAAGTTATAGTCGCGTCAATAAGACTTCTGTAGGCACTTATCTGCAAGACGAGTTTTCTATTTTTGACAAGCTGACTCTGACAGGCGGTTATCGGAGGGAAGCAGTACGCTACGCTTTAGGCTATCACGATTTTAGCTTTTATAACCCCGATATCGACACAAGCGTCAAGCCCAAGAAAGAGATATTCAATACAGGGCTCGTGTATAATTACGCAAAGGGATCCAGCGCATTTTTTAATGCCGGAAAGAGTTTCCGTTTTCCTGAAGTCGATGAGTTTACATACAATGATGCTTCGTGGCAGCAGAGACTAAATACTGACCTTAAGCCACAGACTTCTATGAACTACCAGATAGGGGCAAGGCATAAGTTTTCAGACATCTTGAAGTGCGACTTATCTATATATAGGATGTATGTAAAGGACGAGATCTATTATGATCCTAAGTCTTTCACGGATTTTTGGGGTTCATGGATGGGTAAGAACACAAATTATGACAAAACTATTCATGAAGGCGTCGAGGCTTCTTTTAATGCGAAGATTAGTGAAAAAATAGATCTTATGGGTAATTACGCGTTGACCAAGGCGTATTTTGACGGAGGCCAATATGATAATAACGATATACCTATGGTTCCTAGGCATAAGGGGAGCGTAGGGATGACATTCTCGCTATCTAAGGATATTTCTCTTAATGTAATAGGAAACTATGTAGGCAAAAGGTATTTCCTGAATGATCAGGCCAATGATTATTCTCGTCTTAATGGCTATATGACGGCCGATACTAACCTTATCTGGCGCTATAAAGACCTGGTAATAGCTTTTGGAATAAACAATATCTTTGATAGGAAATATTCTGAATATGCAGGAGTAATTATTGATAATACCTGGGAGCCTTGTAGCGGCTTAACGTGGCCTGCGGGCACAAAGTTTTATTATCCTTCAGCAGGCAGGAATTTCTCAATCAGAATGGATTATAAATTCTAACTTTTCTGGGACAGCCGTTACTTTTTATAAAAAAGTAGTGGCTGTCCCCACTTAATTATTTACAGGGAAAAATATTTGTGCTAATCTGATTCCGATATGTTTTCCGATAAAGCGTTCACTATAGCCTTTACCTTGTCCGTGATCACTCACGGGGTCATGCTTTTCCAGAGCAATAAGCTTGACCTGAATATCTTCCCTAAAAAAGATAAGGAACCGGTCCTTGAGTTAAGCTATGTAAAGGCCCCCGAAAAGGTGATTGAGTTCAAAGATCCCCCGAAAAAAAGCCTGGACAGGAGTGAGCCTTTCTTGAAACTTTCTTCAAAGGTCACTGCCGCCAAGATGACGCCCCCTCCGGCAATAGACAGGGAGGGGCTCTTCAAAAAGAGCTCCGAAAGCACCCCGCTTAAGGAATTCTTTAATAAACCGGCTTTCATCAAGCCTGATATCATCTCGGTCAAGAAAAAGATCAGCCTGCCTCCGATAGACCTGGATAAGATAGATAACCCCTCATATATAAGCTATTACCAGATTGTCAGGGAGAAGATCAGGCGCGCAGCGTATCAAAATTACACCCGCACCGAAACAGGGGAGATCTATCTCACATTCCTGATATCGCAGGAGGGCTACCTTAAGGCTGTGCAGGCCATAGATGAAAAGTCTTCATACAGCTCTTACCTCAAAGAGACCGCGCTAAGGAGCATACAAGACGCTTCTCCATTCCCCGTCTTCCCTAAAGAGCTGGATTATCCGCAGCTTTCCTTCAACGTAGTCATATCCTTTGAAGTGGAATAAGCCAAAAGCGGGCCTATTAATTCGCATTGACATCCTGCCCAATCAGTGGTAATATATCAAACTTACAAAGGAGATGATGAAAATGCCGGAAATTGAGGTTAAAAAAGACGAATCTTTTGAGTCGGCGCTGCGCCGTTTCAAGAGAAAGATCGAGCAGGAAGGTATCCTGAGAGAGCTCAGGGACCGCAAGCACTACGAAAAGCCGAGTGAGCGTAAAAGGAGAAAAACCAGAGGTAGAAGGTAAGATATGTCTTTGGCGCTTTCTACCTCCTGGAACGCGTTTCGTTACACCGAGGGTAACGGCCTGGTATCAGAGATAAAAGAGCTCGGCTTCAAAGAAATAGAGTTAAGCTTCAATCTCACCGAAAATCATATAAAAGATATTGAGAAGGATACCGGGGATAACCGGATGCGGGTCACCAGCGTCCATAATTACTGCCCCATCCCGGAAGGCCTGAAACGCGAAGAGGCCCTTCCTGACTGTTTCTCTATGTCTTCCATCAAAGAGGAGGAGCGCAAGGAGGCCGTCAAATATACAAAGAACAGTATAGACACGGCCAGGCGCCTTAACGCCAGGGCAGTTGTATTGCACTGCGGGAGGGTGGAAGTCAAGGACAGGACAAGGGACCTGATCAATCTTTACGAAAGGGGCCTTAAAGACTCCGAGAGGTTCAAGAAAATAAAGGAAGATATGACAAATACCAGGTCTATCTTCCGCGCCCCCTTCCTGGATAAGGCGCTAAAAAGCCTTGAAGAGCTGGATCGCTACGCCAGGGAACAGGATATTTTGCTGGGAGTTGAGACGCGTTTTTATTACCGCGAGATCCCATCTAAAGAAGAGATAGGCGTGATCCTGGATGAATTTAAAGGATCCAACATATTCTATTGGCATGATACAGGGCATGCCCGGGTGATGGAAAACCTGGGTTTTGCTTCCCGCGATGAATATTTGCAGTTATACGGCGGCAGGATGATAGGCGTGCACCTGCATAATGTAAAGGGATGCGATGACCACCAGGCACCTTCTGACGGAGAATTGTCTTTTGATACCCTGAAACCTTACCTGAAAGAAGATACCCTGAAGGTAATAGAGGCGCATCACCCCGCTACGGCAGAACAACTGAAAGAAAGCAAGAGGTCCCTGGAAACACTTTTAAATGGCAACCCCAGATAAGATAAGGCGCCCCGCGGTAGCAGGACAATTTTACCCTTCATTAAGAGGGGAGTTAATAAAGCAGATAAGTTCTTTTATAGACAATAAGGCCCGCAAGCAGGATATTATCGCCTGCGTATTGCCTCACGCCGGATATATATATTCCGGGGCAGTAGCAGTCGAAACCCTATCAAGGGCCGAGGTCAAAAGCAGGGCTATACTTTTAGGCCCCAACCATACCGGCTATGGGGCAAGATACAGTATAATGACAGAGGGTTCCTGGCAGACCCCGTTAGGGACAGCCAGGATAGATACCTATCTGGCAGGCAGAATAGCAGAAAGCTCTGAATATCTTGAGGCGGATGAAGGCGCGCATGAACATGAGCACTCCCTTGAGGTAGAGCTTCCGCTTTTGCAGTATTTTAAAGAAGATATCCGGATAGTCCCCATCATCTTGATGCCGGGTGAACTTACCGCTCTTAAAGATATAGGCAGGGGCATAGCCGAAGCTATCATTAAAGATAAGGCAAGAGAAGAAATATTGATAGTGGCCAGCTCCGATATGACCCACTACGAGCCGCAGGAAGAAGCAGAGAAGAAAGATAGGGAAGCCATAAAAGCTATACTTGAATTAGATGAGGAGGGGCTGATGGAGAGTGTCGCGCGGCTTAATATATCAATGTGCGGATACGCTCCTGTAATAACTATGATCTCAGCGGCTAAAGCGTTGGGGGCTAAAAAGGCCGAACTCATCAGATACCGGACCAGCGCGGATATCACCAAAGACAAAAGCAGCGTCGTAGGTTACGCGGGAATGATCATATACTGATACAATGGAAGAACCCAAAAAGAATATAGACGAAAGCTGGAAGGAAGCGGCAGCCAAAGAAAAGGCCAACAAAGAAAAGGAAGGCAAGGCCGTCCCGGCGGAGCCGGATTTCAGCTTCTTTATCACGACATTATCATTGCAGGCCTCTATTGACCTGGGAGCCATACCTAATCCGGCGACCAACAAGCAAGAAGAGAACCTCACGCAGGCGAAGTTCCTTATTGATACCCTGGGGATGCTGAAAGAGAAAACAAAAGGCAACCTCACCACTGAAGAAGCTAATTTCATAGAGAACGTGCTTTATGAACTAAGGATGCAATATATAGCAAAAACCCAAAAGGAGGGCGCGAAATGATAGATAAAGAGCTTTTGGATATTCTGGCGTGCCCCGCGTGCAAAGGGGACGTAGAGCTTAAAGATAACAAGATAGTCTGCAAGAAGTGCGCGAAGAAGTACCCCATAAAAGACGGCATCCCTGTAATGCTTATAGATGAGGCCGAGGATTAAATGAAAAAGATACTGGTCATACATGGCCCTAACCTTAATCTTCTGGGCGTAAGAGAGCCTGAAGTATACGGGAAGGTGACCCTTAAGCAGGTCAATGAGGCGCTAAAAAAAATCGCCAAAAAGAAAAAGGTTACTATAACCATAAAACAGTCTAACCACGAAGGGGAGATAGTAGACCTCATAGGCAGGATGAAATATAAATATGACGGCCTCCTGATAAATCCGGCTGCCTATACGCATACCAGCGTAGCTATAAGGGACGCTATTTCGGCGAACAGGGTGTTGGCGGTAGAAGTGCACCTTTCTAATATCTATTCCAGGGAAGAGTTCAGGCACAAATCCCTCATCAGCCCCGTGGCAAAAGGGACTATAATGGGTTTCGGGTTAAACAGCTACCTTCTGGGGCTCGAGGCGTTAATAGACCTCCTTTAAAAGTACGGTGTAAATTTGCGCATCCAAAGGATATGTGCCGGGTTATCCCGGAAAAATCTGGACGCACTGCTTGTCAGTTCCGCGGAGAATATCTCATATCTTACCGATTATCCCAGCCGGGATTCATACCTGCTTGTATCAAAAAAATCAAATATCTATTTCACTGACTCAAGGTATATGGAGGAGGCAGAGAAAGCGCTCAAGGGAAAAGCTGTTGTAAGGCAGTTAAAGGGCCCCCTGTTTCAAGCGGTAGCAGATGCCTGCTCTAAGCTCGGGCTTAGGCGCGTAGGATTTGAAGAAGGAAATATCTCATACGCCTGGCACGCGAAGATAGAGCGCGAACTGGCAGATAAGGCGCGCCTTTTCCCCTCCGGCGGTATAATAGAAGCCTTAAGAGAGATAAAAACAGCCGGGGAAATCAAGAAGATACGGAAAGCGGCCAGCATAGCGGTTGAAGGCTTTAGGTTCATTAAGAAACTGCTCTCACCCGGGATGAAGGAGATAGAAGCAGCGGCAGAGTTGGAGCGCTTTATAAGATATAACGGGGCGTGCGCCTCGGCATTTGATATCATCGTGGCTTCGGGCCCGAACTCCAGCCTTCCTCACCACCTGACATCCCACAGGAAGATCGGCAAAAATGAACCTATACTTATAGATATGGGCGTTAATTACCTGGGATATAAATCTGACTTGACAAGGGTATACTTTTTGGGTAAAATAACCCCTGCTGTAGCAAAGATATACGATATAGTTCGCGCGGCAAACCATTACGCGATAAGCAGAATAAAGCCATCTGTTCATAAAAATATTATTGACGCAGCTGCCCGCCAATATATAACCCGAAAAGGATACGGCGGGTTTTTTGGTCATAGTTTAGGGCACGGCATAGGGCTGGAAACACACGAAGGGCCCCGCATATCGCAGTTTGCGAAAGGCCCCTTAAAGCCGGGGATGGTATTTACGGTAGAGCCGGGCATATACCTGCCAGGCAGGTTTGGCATAAGATTAGAGGATATGGTTCTCGTAACCAGGAAAGGGTGTGAGGTACTAAGTGGCGTTCTCGATAAATGAGATAAAAGCAGGCGTAACCGTCCTTGTGGACGGCGATGTGTATGTGGTCGTAGAAACGCAGCACGTAAAACCCGGGAAGGGTTCGGCTTTTGTGCGCGCTAAGATGAGGAACCTTAAGACCGGCAACATACAGGACAAGACGTTCAGGGGGGATGAGAAGATAGAATCGGCTTTCGTGGAAGAGAGAAAGCTTCAATACCAGTATTCTTCAGGGGGCTTGAGCCATTTTATGGACCAGGATAACTTTGAAGAGATAGCCATATCCGAGGATATTCTCTCGGATAAAAAGAAATTCCTGAAGGACAACCTTGAAGTAAGCGGCTATTTCTATAAAAATGAGACTCTGAACATAAGCCTTCCGAATTTCATAGTCTTTGAGATCATTCATACCGAACCGGGCATAAAAGGAGATACCGCCAAGAGCGGCACTAAACCCGCGGAAATAGAGACCGGGGCCACTATCCAGGTCCCGCTTTTTATAGATACCGGAGATAAGGTCAAGGTAGATACCCGGACAGGAGAATATATAGAAAGGTCGTATTCATAACGACGGAGTTATAAATGAATATAAAAGAGATAAAAGAACTGATAAACATCATGAACGAAAACGGGCTGATGGAGCTGGAAATAGAAAAGGACGGTATGCGCGTCAGGCTGAAAAAAGCGGGCCAGGAACAGGAGGCTTCCGCGGGCCAGACCATAGTCATAGAAAAGTCCGGCATTCCGTCGGTTAATACAGCGGCGGAAGCACAAAGAGGCGCGGAAAAAGCGCCTCTGGCCAATGCAGCAGAGATAAAGTCCCCCATGGTAGGGACATTTTATCGCGCCCCTTCTCCGGAATCTCCTCCATACGTAGAGGTAGGCCAGGTAATAGAGCCGGGCCAGGTTATTTGTATCTTAGAAGCAATGAAATTAATGAATGAGATAAAATCCGAGATAAAAGGGAAGATATTGGAGGTCCTTGTAGACAATACCGAGCCCGTAGAGTTCGGGCAGCCGATCTTCCTGGTAGAGCCTCTTTAAACCCGGATAAATAATTTACTGGAATAATGTTCTCAAAAGTCCTTATTGCCAACCGGGGCGAAATAGCCCTGAGAATCATACGAGCCTGCAGGGAACTGGGTATCGGTACGGTAGCCATATATTCCGAGGCAGACAAGAGCTCTCTTCACACCCGCTTTGCCGATGAAGCGATCTGCATAGGCAAGGCCCCCAGCAGCAACAGCTATCTTAATATACCCGCTATTATAAGCGCCGCAGAAATAACCGACGTGGACGCGATACACCCCGGATACGGTTTTCTCGCGGAAAACCCGCACTTCGCCGATATATGTGAATCATGCCAGATAACTTTCATCGGGCCCACTCCGGATAATATCAGGCTTATGGGCGATAAGATGGCAGCCCGCGTTAATATGCAAAAAACAGGGCTCCCGGTAGTCCCCGGCAGCATATCAGCGATCAAGAATAAAGAAGAGGCCCTCAAGACTTCCAGGAAGATAGGGTATCCCGTGATAATAAAAGCGGCGGCGGGAGGCGGAGGCAAAGGGATGAGGATAGCCCATAACGATATAAGCCTTATCAGCAACCTGATGACCGCGCAGGCTGAAGCCGAGGCTAACTTCGGCAACTCAAGCGTTTATATAGAAAAATACGTTGAGAAACCGCGCCATATAGAGATACAGATACTGGCGGATAAATACGGCCACGTAATACACCTTGGAGAGAGGGATTGCAGTATCCAAAGGAGGCACCAGAAGCTGTTAGAGGAATCTCCTTCCCCCGCGGTAGATCCAAAGATGCGCAAGCGCCTCGGAGAACTCGCGGTAAAAGGCGCTAAGGCAATAAATTATGTAGGTGCCGGCACCATAGAGTTCCTGCTGGATTCAAAAGATAATTTTTATTTCATGGAGATGAACACCAGGATACAGGTAGAACATCCGGTCACAGAGATGGTAACGGGGATAGACCTGATAAAGGAGCAGATCAGGGTAGCGGCAGGCGAAAAGCTGCGCTATCACCAGGAAGATATAAAGTTCAGGGGCGCCGCGATAGAGTGCCGCATCAACGCCGAAGATTACGAAAATAATTTCATGCCTTCGCCGGGAAAAATAGAGAACCTTAATCTTCCGGGAGGCGCGGGAGTGCGCGTGGATACCCATATATACGCCGGTTACGAGGTCCCGACATTTTATGATTCCCTGCTGGCTAAACTGATAACTTACGGCAACACAAGGGCTGAAGCGCTGGCGACAATGCACAGGGCCCTGCTTGAATTCCACATATCCCCGATAAAGACAACAGTGCCTTTTCACATTAAACTCCTTGAGAACCCCCTGTTCATAAAGGGCGAGATATCAACCCATTTTGTCCAGGAAATGCTATCGGAGGAATAATGCGTAACGAAGAAAACCAGACAGACCTGGGGAATATCAAGATACACAAGAACGTAATTGCCTCCATAGCGTCAATAGCGGCAACGGAAATAGAAGGGGTAAAACGCATAGGCGGCGGGTTAAAGAGCGGGCTCCTTGAGCTTATCGGCAAAAAGGCGCTGATGGCTATCAAGGTAGAAATAGACAAGAATGACGAGATAAAGCTTGAAGTGCCGCTGGTAATAAAATACGGCTTCAATATCCCTGATATATCAAACAGGGTCCAGGAAAATATCCGTAACGCCCTGGAGAAGATGACAAACCTGTCCATAAAATATATAAATATAAACGTCCAGAGCATAGAGAGGGGGTAATAGATGCGCATATTCACGGTCTTGGGTATATTCTTTTACGCTGCGGTCCTCACCATTATAGGGATGGCATTAATAGTGTTTTCCTTTAATATACTGCAACCGCAGGATATAAGCAGCATCCTGGTATATGCGCAATACAGCCTCAATTCAAGGATCATTATCGGGCTTTCCGGATTCCTGCTGATAGTGATAAGTTTTTCTTTCGCGCAGCTGATATTGGGGCGTTTTCAGCGCGAGAGGACTATCGCTTTCACGACAGCTTCCGGAGAAGTTACCATAGCCTTATCCGCGGTTGAAGACCTTATAAAACGTATCGCCGTCCTTATCCCCGAAATAAAAGAATTAAGGCCGGATGTGATCGCCTCTAAAAAAGGTATCATCGTGGATATCAGGGTAGTATTAAGGTCAGAGGCGAATATCCCTGAACTTACGGCGAGGCTGCAGGATATAACCAGGTCCAAAATACAGGAGATACTTGGGCTTGAGGAACAAATAGTGATCAAGATACACGTAGTAAAGATAATCTCAACGCATGAAGCTGACAGAAGGAAGAAGGACCAGGCGAAGGAAGAACCGGCCATACCTTTTGGAGGGTACGGCAGGGCGTAATTTACATAATAATAAGATCAGGAGGATTTTATGGCAAAGATCGGCATTTTAACCGGAGGAGGGGATTGCCCGGGTTTAAATCCGGTAATAAGGGCGGTTGTCAGGAAGAGCTGTAATGAGGGTTTTGAAGTTGTCGGGATCAGGAACGGCTGGAAAGGGCTCATAGAAAACAACATTATCCCGCTGGGCCTTGAGAATATATCCGGGATACTCCCCAAAGGAGGGACTATCCTGGGCACGAGCCGCACAAATCCCTACAAAAAAGAGGGTGACCTGCAAAAACTAAAAGACAACTATAAGAAACTGGGATTGACAGCCCTTATAGCGGTAGGAGGAGAAGATACTTTAGGGGTAGCCTCCAAGCTTATTAAAGATAATATAGCTAAGGTTGTCGGGGTCCCCAAGACCATAGACAATGACCTTTCAGCTACCGATTATACATTCGGTTTTGACACGGCGCTTAATACGGCAATGGAGTGCATTGACAGGCTTCATACTACAGCCGAAAGCCATCATAGGGTCATAGTTGTGGAAGTCATGGGCAGGCACGCGGGCTGGATAGCGATAGAATCGGGTATCGCCGGAGGGGCGGATGTGATCCTCATACCGGAGCTTCCCATAGATATAGAAGAGACCTGTGAACTCCTTAAAAAAAGGCATGGGCGCGGGAAGCTTTTTAGCATAGTAGTTGTAGCTGAAGGCGCTAAGTTCAAAGAGGGCGGGATGGTCCTGCAGGAAGAGAAACTGGATGCCTTCGGCCATGTGCGCCTGGGAGGCATAGGGGATGCCCTCGCGCAGGAAATAGAGAAGAGGACGGGTTTTGAGACAAGGGTCAGCGTACTCGGGCATATTCAAAGAGGAGGCAGCCCGACCGCGTTTGACAGGATACTGGGCACCAGGTTCGGCGTAAAAGCAGTTGAACTGGTGAAGGCCGAAAAATTCGGCAGGATGGTGGCGCTCGCAGGCAACAAGATAATAGATGTGCCTCTTGAAGAAGCGGTCAACGTATTGAAGACCGTGGATATGGAGCTTTACGAGATCGCCAAAGTATTCTTTGGATAAGAGAGGAATACGATGAGAGACAAAATAAAAGACGTGTTACTTGAAAGCATCCAGGTCAAAGAAGAGTTATTACACACGAGCGTAGGGAAGATCAAGGAGATATCCGATCTCCTGATAGAGGCCCTTAAGAAGGGCGGCAAAGTGATATTGTTCGGCAACGGCGGCTCTGCCAGCGACAGCCAGCATATAGCCGCGGAATTGGTAGGCAGGTTTAAGAAGGACAGGAACGGGCTTCCGGCTATAGCCCTTACCACGAACACCTCTATCCTGACGGCTATCGCCAATGATTACGGGTATGAGATAGTATTTTCAAAACAGGTGGAGGCCCTCGGAGGAAAAAACGATATCGCTATAGGCATATCTACCAGCGGTAAGGCGAAGAACGTGGCCAATGGGATCAGGCAAGCGAAAAAAATGGGCATGAAGACCGTGGCTTTGACCGGAGCTGACGGAGGAGAGCTGGTAAAATTAGCCGACGTTTCACTGATCGTTCCTTCATCGGTAACAGCGCGCATACAGGAATCGCATATCACCATAGGGCATATTATATGCGAATTGGCGGAAGAAGCCCTCTGCGAATAAAACCCCGGCGTAAAAATGCAGACTTCGCGTTTATTTGAAAATAAGGTCCGCTCATTAAGCGGGCTTAAGAATACTATTGCGCGCTTGAAAGCGGGCGGCAAAAGAATAGTATTTACCAACGGCTGCTTTGATATCCTTCATTACGGCCACATACAATACCTTCAGGAGGCCGCTAAAAAAGGGGATATCCTTATAGTGGCAGTAAACAGCGATTCCTCCGTAAGGAGGATCAAAGGCAAAAAAAGGCCCATAATAAAAGAGGCGGAGAGGTTAAGGACGGTAGCGGCGCTTGAAAGCGTGGATTACGCAGTCCTTTTTAAAGAAGATACGCCGCTTAAACTTATAAAATCACTGAAGCCGGACGTGCTTGTCAAAGGCGCTGACTGGAAGAAGGGCGATATCGTCGGAGGAGATATAGTCACGGCCTGCGGCGGGCGCGTATCTACCATAAAGGTCACTAAAGGGCGCTCTACGTCTAACCTTATCAAAAAAATTGCCAAACGCTTCTGATATCAGGGCAGTATACAGGATCATTGACGCCAATATAAACCGCGCTAAAGAGGGGCTTCGCGTATGCGAAGAGATAGCGAGGTTCATCCTGGAAAACCGCAAGCTTACTGCCGGTTTTAAAAGTATGCGGCACGCGGTGACCGCCATATTAAAACGCCTTCCCGCGGGCGTAAGGGGTTTTGTGGATAGGGATAGTGCCGGAGACATAGGCAGGAAAATATACGCCGATGAGCTGCGAAGAAAGGATTGGCAGGATATATTCTACGCCAATATGCAGCGCGCCAAAGAATCTATCAGGGTGCTTGAGGAATTCGTTAAACTCAGCGATAAAACCGCAGCCCTCAAATTCAAAAAAATAAGATATGATCTTTATGGACTGGAAAAGGATTCCGTAAAGCTGGTTTCATCATGCCGCGGGCCCAAAAGAAAATGACCCAATTAGAATATGCCTCAAAGAATATCATAACACCCCTGATGAAAAGGGCCGCCCTTATTGAAGGCAAAGACCCGCGCGCGATATTAAGGCTGATAAAAGAAGGCAGGGCGGTGATCCTCAATAACCTTAAACGCAGGATAGCTAAGCCATGCGCCGTAGGTTATGGGCTCCGCACCAAGATAAACGCCAACATAGGGACCTCAACCGATAAATCTTCCATTGATTACGAGTTAAAGAAAGCCGCTGTCGCCGTAAAATACGGGGCGGACACTATAATGGATTTAAGCGTAGGAGGCGGCCTGAGGAAGGTGAGGAGGGCGATATTAAAGGCATCCCCCGTGCCTGTAGGGACAGTCCCGATATATGAAATAGCCGTAAACGCGAAAAAAAATAACCGGGACCTGCTGGATTTCACTTTTGAGGATATTCTCGGCACCCTGCAATCCCAGGCTGAAGACGGCGTTGATTTCTTTACCATTCACGCGGGAGTCACAATAAATACCCTGCGGGCCCTGAAAGAAAGAAAACGCCTGATGGGGATAGTTTCCAGGGGAGGGGCGATGCTCTCCGCCTGGATAAAGCGCCATAAAAAAGAAAACCCCTTTTACGAACATTTTGACAGGATACTTGATATAGCGGCTGCTTATGATGTGACGCTTAGCCTGGGGGATGGATTAAGGCCCGGCTCAATAGTTGACGCGACTGATAAGGCGCAAATAGCGGAACTCAAGGCCCTCGGCAGCCTGGCAAGGCGCGCCCGCCAGAGAGGCGTGCAGGTAATGATAGAAGGCCCGGGGCATGTGCCGTTGGACCAGATAAAAAGGAATATGGAGCTTGAAAAGGATATTTGCGGCGGCGCCCCATTTTATGTCCTGGGCCCCCTGGTTACCGATATAGCCGCCGGATACGACCATATAAGCAGCGCTATCGGAGGCGCTATAGCCGCGGCAGCGGGAGCCGACTTCTTATGCTATGTAACGCCTTCGGAACACCTTCGCCACCCTTCTATAGAAGACGTGCGCGAAGGGGTCATAGCCCACAGGATAGCGGCGCACGCGGCCGATATCGCGAAAGGGTCAAAACAGGCGATAGGATGGGACAGGGAGATGTCAGCCGCCCGCAAGAAACGCGACTGGAAAAAACAGATCTCGCTTTCCATAGACCCGCAGAAAGCAGAAATTTACAGAAGTTCGTCAAAACCGCACATATCAAACGTATGCACCATGTGCGGAGATTACTGCTCTATTAAATTAACGGAATGACATATGCGGGTGTAATTCAGTGGTAGAATGACAGCTTCCCAAGCTGTATATGGCGGTTCGATTCCGCTCACCCGCTTAAAATTGATTATAAGGTAAGCGCGGTATCATATATCTTATGTTTAATCTAAAACCCTCATCATATCTTATCGCTATCGCCTCGCTGTTATTGCTCTCTGGCTGCGCCACATCCCCAGGCGCCGTATCGTCCCGTCCGCAGTTCAATATTCCGGGTATTTACCATACCGTAGAAAAAGGGCAGACCCTATGGAGAATATCCAAGACCTATAACGTAGACTTAGACGAGGTGGTGCGCATCAACCGCATACCCGATGCCGCGAACATAGAGCAGGGGCAGCTTATATTCATACCTTACGCTAAAAAGAAAACAGAAACTTTTAAATATTCCGCGGGAGAAGAATTTGAGTGGCCGCTAAGAGGCAGGGTAATAGCCGGCTTCGGACAGACCCATGACGATATGATCAATAAGGGGATAAATATAGAGCGCACGAGAAGCGAAGATGTGCTTGCTTCGCGCGGCGGCAAGGTAGTATTTTATGACCCCGCATTTGAGAGGTTCGGAAAAACACTGATCATTGACCACGGTGATGGCTTTTCTACCGTCTACGCGGGGGTCTTTGACCTGTTCGTAAAAACCGGGGATTACGTAAAGAAGGGGGCGCTAATAGCGAAACTCGGGCCATCCCACAGGAAGGAACCATACCTGCACTTTGAGGTAAGGAAATCTCATATACCCCAGAACCCTAATTTTTATTTACCGTGAAAAGAGAAATATTATTCGGACGCAAAGATTACCTGGATATCCTGGATAAGCGCATAAGCGACTTAAGGGAGGGGTACCGCCAGAACCTCGCCATCATAGGGGATGAGTTCATAGGCAAAACCTCCATACTGTTCAATTTCCTGGACAATTTTTACGATAACCGCCTGGTAATAACCTATATTGAGATAAGGCCGGAATCGCTTTCATCTTTTTCAAAGAGGTTTATCGGGGTCCTGCTCTATAACTTCCTCCTGAACAGCGGCGTCCCCCTGCAGGAAAATATTGATTACCTTATAGCCAAGTCCGAAAAATATATACCTAAGACAGTAGAAAAAATAAAATATATCCTTTCGGCCCTGGAAAGAAGGAAGAAAAACAATATTTTCTCCGAACTCCTTTCCCTGTTTGAGGCGATCAACCAGGAAACGGGAAAATCCTGCGTGGCGATATTTGACGAGTTCCACAACTTTGAGAATATGGGGGTAAAAGACCTTTATCCGGAATGGTCAAAACTTCTTATTACGCAGAAGAATACGATGTATATAATCGCCAGCTCCAGGAAGATAAAGGCGAAGTCCATACTTTCAAAGAACCTTTCCCTGCTTTTCGGGAACTTTGAGATAATAATGGTTGAACCCTTTGATATAAATACGAGCGAAGAGTATCTCAACAGCCGGCTCGCGGGCACCGGACTTAGCGCGGAATTTAAGAAGTTCATCATAAATTTTTCCGGCGGGGTGCCGTTCTATCTGGATATGTTCTCCAAGGAACTGCTTAAGGTAAACCCGTCAGGGCTGGTGGATATGCTTGAAGAGCTCCTCTTTATGCCCACGGGCATATTGAACCAGAAGTTCTCCGCGTACCTGAAACGCTTCCTTGATATACCTTACAGCCAGGATTATATCTCCATACTTTACCTGATATCTGAAGGGCATAACCGGCTTAAGGATATCGGGCATATCCTGCGCAAGCAGCGCAAGGAGCTGCTGGCGAGGGCAAACTATCTGGCGGAGATGGACGCGATAAGCCGTAACGGAGATTTCCTGAACATAAATGACCGCGTATTCTCTTTTTGGATAAGGTTTGTATACCAAGAGAAACTGCAATCCCTTACCTTTGATTCAAGGAATCAGAAGGTCGCCTTCAGGGATAAAATAGAAAATATGATACAGGAGTTCCTCTCAAGCGACAGCAAGAGCCCCGTAGAGAGGACCGTAGAGTTAATGCACCTGTTTGGGGATGACACGATACATATGGAAAAGAAACGCGTCAGGCTGACGCATTTCAGGGAAATAAAGGCAATGGAATTCCATAACCGCTGCTTAAGGGACGGGGTGATCGGGCGCTCGCATGATGACCTTTGGATAATCGCCTTTAAGCGCGGGGCCCTGACCGAAGAAGATATCATAGAGTTTTCAAGGGAATGCAAGAAGTACCGCCAGAAAACGCAGAAGAAGATAATAGTCACCCTTGAAGATATAGACAGCAATACCCGCCTAAGGGCGCTTGAAGAGAAGATATTGGCCTGGGACATGAATAAACTGAACCAGCTTTTTGACCTTTTCTCCAAACCCAGGATAATAACCTGTAAACAATGAAAATAGGGGTTATTTCGGATACGCATATACCTGACCGCACGGAGGATATCCCCGCCGAGATACTTGAAGCATTTAAGGGGGTTGATATGGTCATCCATGCCGGCGACCTCGTGGAGTACGGGGTAATAGATAAGTTAAAAAGCGTATGCAAAGACGTAAGGGCGGTGTGGGGGAATATGGACCCTTACGACGTCAGGAAGCGCCTCCCCGATAAAGAGATCATAAAGATAGGGAAGTACCGCGTAGGGGTCACGCACGGCTACGGCCACCCTTCAAAGCTCGTAGATATGATGGAAGATATATTCAGAAACGACGGCGTGGACCTGGTAATATTCGGCCATTCCCATTCTGCCATCAGCGAAAAAAGGGGGAACACGATATATTTCAACCCCGGCAGCGCTACAGATAAGGTATACGCTAAATATAACTCATACGGCATAATCGAAATAAACGACAAAATAGACACAAAGATAGTGAGGATATAAATGGATAGGCTTTGGGCGCCCTGGAGGATCGGGTATATAAAAAAGAAGAAAAAGAAGAAGGGCTGCGTATTCTGCTCGGCCCTGAAGGGGAATGATTACGTCGTGCTGAAGAGCAAATATTCTTTTGCCCTGCTTAATATTTTCCCGTATAATAACGGCCATACGATGGTATCTCCCATAAGGCATATAAAAGAGCTGTCTAAGCTGAACGAAAAAGAAGCGCTTGATATATTTCACACGGTAAACAAGGTAAAAAAAATACTGGATAAGGTCCTCAAGCCACACGGTTACAATATCGGGATGAATACGTCGGAAAGCGCCGGGGCGGGAGAGGCGGGGCATATGCATATACATATAGTCCCGCGCTGGAAAGGCGATACCAATTTTATTACTTCTTTATCCGGCACAAAGGTTATCTCGCAATCCCTGGATGAACTGCACAAACAGATGAAAAAGGCATGCTGAACCAGAAACGCATAAAAGAGCTTGAGGATTACCTGCTGGCCCCTTACGCTATGAAAAGTTATGATACGCGGGGGCGCGTCCATAAGGAGAAAGAGCATCCATACAGATCGGCATACCAGAGGGACCGCGACAGGATAATCCACTCCGCCGCGTTCAGGCGCCTGGAATACAAAACCCAGGTATTCGTGAACCATGAGGGTGATTACTACCGCACGAGGCTCACGCATACGATGGAAGTCGCGCAGATCGCAAGGACAATAGCTTCTACCTTGAGGCTTAACGTTGACCTGACGGAAGCAATAGCGCTGGCGCATGACCTTGGCCATACGCCTTTCGGCCACTCGGGGGAAGACGCCCTTAACGAACTGATGAAGATGCACGGAGGGTTTAACCATAACCTGCACGGGTTAAGGGTAGTGGACCTCCTGGAAGAAAGGTATATAGATTTCCCCGGGCTTAACTTAAGCTGGGAGGTAAGGGAAGGGATAATAAAACATTCTACCGATTTTGACAAGTCCGTAAAGATAAAAGGGCTGGCGCCCAAAGAGATGCCTACCCTGGAAACGCAGGTCGTTGATATAGCAGACGAGATAGCTTACGATAACCATGACCTTGATGACGGGATAACCTCCGGGCTCCTTAAGGAGGGGGACCTTAAAAAACTCTCCCTCTGGGATAAAATAAGTAAGGAAACCGACAAAAATTATGATAGAATATCAGATGAGAAGAGAAAATACCTTCTTATACGCTCTTTAATAGACCTGCAGGTTACCGACCTTATAAGGGAAACAGAGCAGATAATCAGGAAACTGGGGCTGAAAACCTGCGCCAATGTCAAAAAGCTTGATAGAAAGATCGTAGCTTTCAGCAGGCCGATGCAGGAACTAAGGAAACCGCTGCGCTCATTCCTGAAAGAGAACCTTTACCAGCATTACCGCGTAATAAGGATGAGCCATAAGGCGAAGCGTTTTATCCAGGAGATGTTCAATATATATTTAAAGAACCCCCGGCAGCTGCCTTCGCACATACAGAAGAATATGCCCGAGGCAGGGGTAAGGCGGGTAATATGCGATTATATCGCCGGGATGACAGACAGGTACGCGTTAGATGAATACAAGAAGCTATTTGACCCCTACGAAAAAGTATAAAACACTTATTTCCGCTATCCACGCTATTTACCGCCTGGTAAATTCAACCTTTGAATTGAAGGACCTGGTAATAAGGCTGGACAGGCTTGTCTGCCAGATATTCAATTCGCAATATTGCCTGATAGCGCTCTTAGACCCTGCCAAGCACCATTGCATGTTAAGATGCCTGGCGACCGGAAAAAAAAGGTATGTAATGGATAAGAAGGCTGTCTTATCCAACAGGATAGAGAAAAGGATAATAAAAAAGCTTACCGTAGTCAGGCAGGAGAGGATGCTGGGGATACCCCTCATCTCCGAGGATATCAGCGGCTTAATAATCATCAAGAGGGATAAGAAAAACCCTCCATTTGACAAATTTGACGAAGAGATGCTGATGACCATAGGCGAACAGGCAATAATAGGCCTAAGGACACTTCAACTGTATGATGAACAGCAAAAGTTAGCCCTGGGGAGCATAAAATCACTGGTTACCCTGCTGGATACAAGAGTCCCGCAGGAGTACACGCACTCCCCTTACTTCAGCCATCTGGTCGGGATAATAGCCAACCAGATGCACCTTGACACTAAACAGGTAGAGAGCCTTAAATATGCCAGCATGCTGCATGACGCAGGAAAAGCGGATATACCTATGCAAATACTCACTAAAACCTCTAAACTTACCCCTTATGAGTATAAGATAATCAAGAGGCACCCGCTTGCCGGAGCGCATATATTAAGGCACCTGCAGATATTAAGGCCGGCTATACCGATAATAATGCACCACCATGAAAAGTATAACGGGACAGGCTATCCTTCAAGGCTCAAGAAAGGCCAGATACCGCTGGGAGCCCGCATTATGGCAGTAGCCGACGCCTTTGAGGCTATGGTATACGGAAGGCCTTACAGGGAGAGGATAGATATACACTCCGCGGTAAAAGAGATAAAAAAGAAGAGCGGCTCGCAGTTTGACCCTAAGGTAGTAGAGGCATTCCTTAAGGTGGTCAAAAAGATAAAAACAAAAAAATATTTGCAAACCGGCAGCAAAAAGTTATAATAAATTATTATGGAAGACCGCGGCCAGTTAGAGTTATTTTCGCAGGCAAAGGGGGATATCCAGGTAAAGACGCGCGTCCCGGGCACCTTCAGGCTGCGGATATCCAAATATGAAAAAACTATCCTTTTTGTCATAGTTTTCGCGTTAATAAGCATCATATCTTTTTCTCTTGGGGTAGAAAAAGGCAGGAAATCAGCGCTCTTGAAAGTATCCGCCCCAAAGTTTGACCTGGCTGTAAAACAGCAGGCCCAGCCGGCACTCCCCGCTCCCGAAAAAAAACAGCAGGCAGAAGAGAAAAGCGGGCTTCAGGAATATATAGACAGCTATACGATACAGGTAGCGTCTTTTTCAAAGAGGGTGAACGCGCAGAAGGAAGCCGATAACCTGAAAAAGAAAGGCTTGTCTGCGCTTGTATTAGTAAAGGGTAAGTTCAGCATCGTATGCGTTGGGAACTTCTCAAACAAGGAAGAAGCGGAATCGTTTCTGCCAAAACTAAGAAAGCAATATCAGGATTGCCGTATAAGGAGGTTATGAGTTTATGTCCATACATCCATCATTAAAATCATCAGCCAAAGACAAAAAACAACAGTCTGTAATGAAGCGCTCCGAGCGCTTAAGGATCATGCAGGAAAAGGAAGAGTGGAAGCCCGGGGATAAAGTATTCGGCCTCCCCAAGATAAAGACCATAAAGATAAAGGTCAAGAAAGAAAAGACAGCGGAGAAACCCGCGGAGGGAGCAGCTGAAGGTGCAGCCCCTGCCGCAGGCGCGGCAAAAGAGCAGGCCCCTGCTAAAGGCGCCGCCAAGAAATAATGCCCTTACTGAATAAGATACTTATATGCGCTGCGGGTATACTGTTCATCCCGCTCGCCTCATTCGCGGCAAAAGAACAGGCGCCTATAGAACAGCCGGAGGCGGCTATGCCTGCCCCCATACAAAAGCCCATCTTATTCCAGGGAGAGGTAACCTCTGATAATATAAACGTCCGCGCCGATTCAACTGTCAGCTCTGATATGATCTGCGAGATCAATGAAGGGGATACGGTTGAGGTAATAAAAGAAGTTTACGAGTGGTATAAGATACGCCTGCCCAAGAGCGCTCCCGCTTATATCAGCAGGAACCTGGTTGAGCCGATCGACGGAAAAACCGCGAAGGTTAAGAAGAATAATGTAAATATACGCCTCAAGCCTGACCTTGCGGCGCCCATACTCGGGCGGGTGAATAAAAATGAGGTGATCAAGCTGGCCGAAGAGCTGGTCGGCTGGTATAAGATAGAACCTCCCAGCGGGGCCTCCGGCTGGGTGCATAAGAATTTCATCGTCAAGGCTGACCCTGCCAAGGGAAAGAAAAAAGAAGAGGCGAATTTAGCCGGTAAAACCGATGAGGAGTCCGCCGAAACAATGGGTATCTCCGTTGAAGGTGTTATCAAACCGTACGGGAGGGTATTCAGGCGGGTAGCCACGCATAAGCTCATTACCGAGGATAAAAAAATATTTTTATTAAAGGGGAGCAGGTCAAGCCTTGACAGCCTTAATAACAACAGGGTAAAAGTAACCGGCAAACTGGACCGCGAAGAACATCACAAGTACCCTGTCATTGAAATACAAAAGATAGAGGCCCTGGATTGAATTTAGCAGGCCTGTTAATATCCTTCCTGGCGTCTTTCATCCTCCTTATGATAGCTATGACAGTCCATGAATTCTCTCATGGCTGGGTAGCGAACAAACTCGGGGACCCTACCGCGAAATATTCCGGCAGGCTCACCCTTAACCCTCTTGCCCATATAGACCCGATGTGGACCTTTCTCCTGCCTCTTTTCCTTTTTATCAGCACGGGCGGCAGGTTTATATTCGGGGCGGCAAAACCTGTCCCCGTCAATTACCACGCCTTAAAGAACCCCAAAAGAGATATGATCCTTATAGGCGCAAGCGGTCCGTTGGCTAATTTTATCCTGGCATTCTTGCTAAGTTTACCGCTAAGGGCAGTTCACCTCGCGCCTGTGGCAGCAATCATGATAGCAAACCTGATAGTCATAAATGTCGTGCTGGGGGTATTCAACCTTATACCTTTGCCTCCCCTTGACGGCTCCAGGATACTGATGGGCATATTGCCCGAGGGGCTGGCGCGCCAGTATGCCGCTATTGAACCTTACGGATTTATTATCCTTATCGCGTTCCTGTGGCTCGGTATTTTTGGCCGCCTGATCTGGCCCATAGTCAACCTTATAATCAGATTGATGGGGATATCATTCTAAAAATATGCGCAGATTAAGAGTCAACCTGAAAAAACGCTCATACGATATCGTAATCGGCCCTGATATATTAAAGCGCCTGGGGAAAGAGGCGCGCGCGCTGAATCTGGGGCGCGACGCCTACGTGGTCACCAACGCTTTTATAAAGAATAAATACGGCGCTGCGCTGGATAAAGCCCTGAAGGGCGCCGGTTTTACCGTAAGATTCAGGAGCGTGCCTGACAGCGAGAAAAGCAAATCCATACAGGTCGCTTACACCCTGATAAATGATATAACATCATACGACAGTAAGAAGAGTATCTTTATCATTGCTTTAGGAGGGGGCGTGATCGGAGACCTGGCAGGATTTATCGCCTCCATTTACAAACGCGGGATCCCTTATATACAGGTCCCCACAACTCTCCTGGCGCAGGTAGATTCCGCGATAGGGGGTAAGACCGCGGTAGATTTAAACCGGGGGAAAAACCTCGTAGGGGCATTCTATCAGCCGCGCCTGGTATTAAGCGACGTAAAGACGCTTAAGACGCTGGATAAAAGACAGGTGAAAAGCGGCCTGGCAGAAATAATAAAATACGGGCTGATAAAAGACCCGGTTTTATTTACTTACCTTGAGAAACATTACCGCGATATCCTCGCGCTGAAACAGAAGGCATTGGAGTTTGTGATAACGCGCTCAAGCGGGATAAAGGCTGCAGTCGTAGAGCGGGATGAGCGCGAAACAAAGGGATTGCGCACTATCCTTAACTTCGGTCACACCATAGGCCACGCCATAGAGGCAGCCGGAAGATTCAAAAGATATAATCATGGGGAAGCAGTTGCGCTGGGGATACTTGTAGCTGCCCAGATAAGCAAAGAGCTTAAACTCACAGGCGAACCGGTGCTAAAAAGGATAAGAAAACTGACCGGCCTGGCCGGGTTACCCGTTAAAATAAAAAATATACCTGCTGCCGGGATTATAAAGGCGCACTACCGCGATAAAAAATTCATAGGCCCAGAAAACAGGTTTGTCCTCATTAAAGGTATCGGCAGGGTAAAGGTAGTTAAGAATATCCCGCTTGATATTATCAGGAAGGCGTTAAAGAAGCTCTATTAAATAGCGCCTACCTTGCGCTATTCAGAAGTTTTATACCCGCCCCGTCAAATTCCAGGTCCACTTCGTCTGCGGTTATCTTTAATACTGTCGCCCCGTCTATATTGTCTCCGGGCTCTACCACGCGGTTATTTATCAGGGCGTAGCTTCCGTCGTCGGCATAAAATATCCCGTTCAGCACAAAAGACGGGGTAGGCTGCGGAGCTTCAGGGGGAGCGGGCACTGCCTCAACAGCAGGCGCGGGAGGAGGCGGGAGGGGCTGGGCAGGAGGAACAGCCTCAACAACAGGAGGCGCCTGCACCGGAGGTTTTGGCGCCAGCTGCCGATAAGAAAGATTCACTATAAAAAACACCGTTACCAAAACTAATATTAAAAGCAAATAGCTCCTGCGTTTGTTCCCGGGGCGCCTTTCTGTTTTTGCGGCCGTGTTCGCGCCTTGGGATAATTCCACTTTTTTTAACGCGTCATATATTATGCTCATTGGGCATGATCCGCAGAATAAGTTCCCAGCTCTTTAAGGCACATATCTATGATGCTCCGGCCTATGGCTTTTTTCTCCGCCACAAACCCGGCAAGGAGCGCGCGGTCACAGATTATATTGACAAGGCGGGGGACCCCCGATGAAAAATCAGATATCATCCTGACCGCGTCCTCATCAAAACTTACGCTGCTGCCGGCCCCTGCCACACGCAAGCGATGATTTATATATTCGCCGACCTCTTCGCGCATAAGGGGGGCAATATGGTACCTGACCATTATCCTTTGGCGTACCTGGCGCAGCTCATACAGGTTGAGCTTACTGTTTAATTCCGGCTGGCCCATTAATACTATCTGCATAAGCTTATCTTTTTCGGTCTCAAGGTTTGACAATAGGCGCACCTGCTCCAATGCCGCGGGCTTAAGGTTTTGCGCCTCATCTATTATCAGAACGACATTCCCTCCGGCCTTGGATTCACTTAAAAGAAAATTATTAAGCTCGCGGACGATAGATAACCTTGACTTGTTTTTTACCTTAAGGCCGAAGTCATTGGCTATCGCCTCCAGCAGTTCTATTTCGGAAAAATAAGGGTTAAGTATAAAGGCGGTCTTGATATCCCGCGGGAGTTGTTTCAGCAAGAAGCGGCATAAGGTGGTTTTTCCGGTGCCTATCTCTCCGGTAACGGCCACTATCCCTTTTCTCTGTGTTACGCCGTAAAAGAGGTGAGAGAGGGCTTCTTTGTGTTTTTTACTTAAGAAAAAGAAGGCGGGATCGGAAGTTACGTTGAATGGCCTTTCTTTGAGACCATAAAATTGGCAATACATGATATCTGATTATAGCAAAAATATCCCTTTTGTAAAGTATTTGACATAGGTGTAAATATATGCTATATTTTCAGATTAGAATCAGCGATAAACCGATAAAAAACATAATATAAAGGGAGAAGGATCAATGGCAGACGAAGCGGCAAAACCGGCAGAAGAGAAGCAGACTAATTGCCTGGCTTGCAATAAACCTATCAGAAAACTGCAAAGGTATTACCGTAACGGTAAATTCTATTGCAATAAAAGATGCTGGCGCAAGGCAACCCAGAAACCAAAGGAAGAAGAAAAGGCATGAAAGGCAAAGGCTCGGAAAGAAGGCAATATCCCAGGATAGAGCAAAACCTCCCTATAAAAATAGCGGCTGACGGATATGATTTTATTACAAGCACCCGTAACGTAAGCTGCGTGGGGGCGTATTGCCACCTGGATAAATATATACCGCCCTTCACCAAGATATCCGTTAAATTAAACCTTCCAGTAATGGCAGAAGGTAAAATGCAAAATATAGAAGTGGATTGTAACGGCGTTGTTGTCCGCAGCGAAGACCAGAAGGACGGGGGCTTCAATATCGCCGTTTTCTTCAACCATATAACCGACAACCAGCGCAAGAAGATATCCCAATACGTCAGTCAATTCTTACCTAAAAGCTCCTAAACCCCCTGCAAGGCTGTGGGAAAGATAAGAGACTCTCATCCCGCTAAACTTATCATCGGTTTAATCTTCCGTAACGAACAGGTATTCAATAAGGCAAAAACCCTTCTGGAGAAACAGTTCGGCAAGGCGGACTTCATAAGCCCGGCGTTCCCGTTTACCCATACCGACTACTACAAGGCTGAATTCGGAAGCGATCTTAAGAGAAGGTTCCTTAGCTTTAAAAAACTGATAGGCCCCCACCAGCTTCCCCGTATAAAATTAAAGGCGAATTCCATAGAAAAGAAACTCTCAAAAGGAGGGAGGCGCCTTATCAATATTGACCCGGGATACCTTGATATGGCAAAACTCATACTTGCCTCTACCAAAGACTACTGCCACCGTATATACCTGGATAAAGGCATATACGCCGAGACAACACTTATTTATCGCGATAAAAGTTTTATTCCCTGCGAGTGGACATACCTTGATTACAGTTCCCCCGGCTATATTGGGATATTCAACAGTATAAGGGAGATATATGCCTGCCAGACCGGTATTAAGTAAGATTATTTTATCGTTATCCCTGGTTTTTCTCTTGAGCGGATGCGTCACTATCTATAACCCCGCGACCCAGAAAACAGAGACCCTGCTGATAAATACCGAAAGCGAGGTTGCCTTGGGCCGCGATATGGATAAGGAGATATCCCGCAAGCTGAAGATAATGAGCGACCCCCAAAGGCAGGCGAGGCTGGATAATATCTCTGCCAGGATAGCTGCTGCTTCCGACAGGCAGGACCTCACCTACCATTTTAAAGTGATTGATGATAAGGAGTTTAACGCCTTCGCGGCTCCGGGAGGGTTCATCTACGTGAATAAAGGGCTTATGGATTCCGCTACCGACGATGAACTCGCCTGCGTCCTCGCCCACGAAGTAGGGCATGTAGCGGCGCGCCACAGCGTAAAACAGATGCAGGCAGGCCTGGGATATCAACTTATTATGGCTATTGTCCTTGGGGTAAGCGGGCAGGAAACGATCGTCCGGGCAACGAATATCATTTACAACCTCGGAAGCCTGGGTTACAGCCGCGAGGATGAGTTGTTCGCGGATAAACTGGCGGTAAGGTACGCCAAAAGGGCGGGCTTTAACCCTTACGGGATGGTCACTTTCTTCAAGAAGATGCAGGTGGAAGCGAAGAAAAAGGGAGGGGTATTAAATATTGAGATATTCAGCTCCCATCCCGATATGGCCAAAAGGATAGAATATACAAAAAAAGAGATCGCCTCTAACCATTAATATATGTATCCTGCGTATTTAGAATCATATAATAACGGCAAACTCGCCCGCCTCGTAGAAGAGGCATACGGGCTCCTTGAGTCCTGCCGTATATGCCCGCGCCTTTGTAAAGTGAACCGCCTGAAAGACGAAAAAGGTTTCTGTAAAACAGGCCAAAGGATAAGGGTGTGCAGTTTTATGGCCCACCATGGAGAAGAGCCCCCGATATCGGGAGAGCGCGGTTCAGGGGCTGTATTTTTCTCGGGGTGCAATATGGCATGCTCCTATTGCCAGAATTTTGAATTCAGCCAGTCAGGGGAAGGAAAGGAAGTTGAGCCCAAGGTACTGGCAGGTTTTATGCTGCAACTGCAGAATAATGGGTGCCACAATATAAACCTGGTCACCCCTACCCATATTATGCCGCAAATATTAAAAGCCCTTGCTATTGCTATACCCGGGGGCCTTAATATACCGCTCGTCTATAATACCGGAGGATATGAGCTCCCCGAGATGATCAGGCTGCTGGAGGGTATAGTGGATATATACCTTCCTGATATGCGCTACGCGGGCAATCAGGAGGCGCTTAAATATTCTTGCGCTCCCGATTACCCTAAATACAACCAGGAAGCGTTAAAGGAGATGCACAGGCAGGTAGGAACAGCCAGAATCGGCGCTAACGGGATCATAAAAAGAGGCCTGGTCATAAGGCATCTGGTCCTGCCGGAAAATATATCCGGCACCACTAAAATAATGAAATTCATAGCAGAGGAGCTCTCAAAAGATACATATATAAGCCTTATGAGCCAATATTCCCCGTATTATAAGGCAAAGGCGCTTGAGGGGCTCGCCCGCCGCGTTACAGCCAAGGAATATGAGAGCGCGAAGAATGCAATGGAGAAATACGGGCTGCACAATGGGTGGACGCAGGAAGACGGAGGGTTAGAGCGGTTCGCGGGCACCAATATAAAACCGATATGATAAAACGGTTCCTAAAGATCATCTACGAGAAACTCTTTAAGATAAATGATACCCCGCAAAGGATAGCGCTCGGATTAGGCGTAGGGGTTTTTATGGGGCTTATCCCGGGGACAGGCCCGATAGCCTCGGTATTTGTGGCCGCTGCCTTGCGCGTAAACCGCGCTGCCGCGCTCTTAGGAAGCCTCCTTACCAATACCTGGGTAAGTGTCCTTACATTCTTCTTGTCAATCAAGATAGGTTCGGCTATAATGAAAGTAGACTGGCAGCAGGCGCAAGAGGCCTGGTTTGAGTTCCTTAAGGGTTTCCGTTTTGCGGCGCTCTTTAAAACAACTACCCTGAATGTGCTCCTGCCGGTGATAGCAGGTTACGCGGTAGTCGGCTTTTTTCTCGCGGCAATAACATATTTGGCCGCCCTGGCCGCGATAAAACTATTTAAAAAATGAAAATAAGGGCTGAATTGACATTTCCCGCGGGGCTGAAAGATAAGCCTATAATCTGCGATATCTGCAAGAAGTTTGATATCGTAATGAATATAGTGGAGGCTTCATTTTCCACTGAAACAGGATGGTCGATACTGGTTCTGGGGGGCGCCGAACAGGAAATAGAGAAGGTGCTCAAATATCTCAAAGATACCGGAGTTATAATCGGCGAAACCCTGAATATCGCCTGAAATAATCACTTTATTTATGCCTAAAAACAAGACATTGCAGTTGACGCTCTTTTTGCCTTTACTCATAGCAATATTCGCTTCTTTGTTCTTTTTGAGGGCGTGTATAAACTCCTACTTGGACACTAATAAAAGCAAGGCAAAGAAAGATTCCTCTCCTTATGCCGGAGAGAAAATAAGATACGACGTAAAGATGGGGATGTTATCCCTGGGAAGGGCGGAATCCATCAACCTGCCGGGTGAAAAACTGGACGGAAAGCAGGTAAACGTTATGACTATGGATACCAAACTGACTAACTTTACGGACAACGAGAAGATATACAGCGACCCCCAAACCCTCCTCCCCATAAGGGTAGAGCGGGATATCCTCAATTTCATGAACCGCGAGAGGATAATCGAGGATTACGACCAGGAGAATTTTACCGTCACCATCATTAAGCATAAAGGCGCCAAAGAGCAAAAATTTGTCATAAAAAAAGACAGCACTATCCATAACGCCGTGCTCCTGCCTTACTATGTGCGGCGCATACCCAAGCTGGATGTGGGCAGGGTGATCGTGGCTAATCTGCCTACCCGCCGGATAGAGGTGAGGTTAGATTCCATAGAAGATATAACGGTCCCTGCCGGGACCTTTAAGGCTTATCATTTTACCAGTTCCCCGAGGCAGATAGAGATATGGATAAGCGCCGATGAACGCAGGATACCCCTTAAGATACAGGGAGGAGGGCCGTTCAGGTATTATCTTGTAATGAACTCTTACACACCCCCCTCTTAAGCATATAAAAATGTTATCCGGTATAAGTAAATTAAAAGAGGCGCAGTTAGCGGTAAAAATGAAGCGCCTCGGCATCCGCGAAAATGACATAGAAGAGAAATTCATCCGTTCAGGCGGCAAAGGGGGCCAGAACGTTAATAAGGTAGCGACCTGCGTTTATCTAAGGCATATCCCTACCGGTATAGAAGTCAAGTGCCAGAGGGAGCGCTACCAGGGGATGAACAGGTTCCTTGCCAGGAGGATACTCGCCGGTAAAGTAGAAACGCTGTTACTGGGCAAATTATCGGAAGAGAAAAAAAGAATAGCAAAGATAAGAAAACAAAAACAAAGGCGCTCTAAGCGGGCAAAGGAAAAGATCCTGCGCTTTAAAAGAGAGCGTTCCGAAAAGAAAAAATTACGCTCATCAATAAACAGGGACAGCGCCTACTTATTATAAATAAACCGGGACCAGGGGTACAAAAAGGAGGAATGGATGAGGAAGTTGTCGGCAGCACTGTTGGTAGCGGTCTTCTTATTTTCAGCAGTTTCTTTATTATGCGCGCAGGAGAAGACGCCGGATGAGATAGTCGCTATAGCGGTTGAAGCGGTAAAAGGGCAGGGAGTAGAAGTTGAAGACGCCAAGATAATCTATGATGAGGGCGGCCAGCTCTGGAGCAGGGAAGTAGGGTATATGATAGAAGAGGATGCCTCCCCTAACCACGGGATCCTAAAGAGGGGTTTCCTGAAGAATTACAGGATAGTAATGTTTGATCTTGAAGAGCCGGCTACTGATATATGGGTATTCATTGATAAGGATACCGGAGACGTGCTTGAGATCTCCAGGTAAGCGAGAAAGAGTTAAAAGGGCCGGGTTCATTTATCCGGCCCTTTTAAAATAAAAAAGGTTACTTATGAAATTATTACCCGTCATCATATTTATCATAGTAATAGTCGTAGTATGGCTGGCCCGCAGCGTAAAGGCGGGGAAGGCGCAGATCCTCTCGGATGAAAGAAGGCAAAAAGAGCGCCTTGAGGCAGAAAAGAGGAAGAACCGCCTGGCAGAAAAAGATATGCTTGAGCAGAAGGAGTTAAGCAAACACCGCTCAGAGGTCTTTGAGGCAGAACGTAAGGCTTCGGAAGAGAGGAAAATCAGAGAAGACGAATTAAGGCGCAAGATAGCGGAAAGAAAGAAACACGCGCAGGAAGAGCAGAAGCAAAATGGACTATAATATGGTTATACTGGTAAGGCTGCTGGGGGCAGCTATAGCGGCTTGTTCTATCATATATCTGATAAACCCGGAGGCTATGAAAAAATATATGCTTTTCTGGATAACGGGGAGAATGATCTTCGCCGGGGCTATCCTGGCTATTTCAATAGGCATTATCCTCCTGATTGCCGCCCCGCGATGCCGGCTTGCCTGGTTTGTGAACCTGATGGGTTTTCTGTCAATTATCAAGGGGCTCTATATTTTTACCTTCGGGCAAAAAAGCCTGACATCTATGCTGAACTGGTGGATATCAAAACCGGCGGCGGCACTGCGTATAGTCGCCATCCTGGAATTGGCGCTGGGCATACTGTTCATATACTCCGCGTAAAAAATATGAGGGAGGGTTTATGCTGATAAAAGATATAATGGCAAAGAATGTTATCACGGTTAACCCCGAAATGGATATCCACGAATTGGCAAAATTATTTATGTCTAAGAATATAAGCGGCGCTCCCGTAGTAGATAAAGGCGGAAAATTACTGGGGGTCGTGAAGGAAGAAGGGGTTATCTTCCAGGATAAGAAAGTCCATCTTCCGACCTTTATCAATCTTTCTTTCGGTTTCCTCGCCTTGGGGACCAAAAGATATGATGAAGAGATCAAAAAGATCACGGCAAGCAAAGTATCAAGCATTATGGAAAAAGACACGCTTACCATTACCCCCGAAATGGATATAGAAGATGCCGCTACTTTAATGATAGAAAAAGATGTTTATTACCTGCCCGTGCTGGATAACGATAAAGTAGCAGGCGTTATCACAAAAAAAGATATTGTCCGCGCCATCGCCAAAGGAAAAACCTGACCGCTTAGGGGTCTGTCCCTAAACAAACCTGCGGCATAAAATATGATTATTATATTTATTCTGATAAGTTTTGCGCTTGGTTACGCGATAGCGGCATGGTATCAGCCGAAAAAATCCCTATCTCCCAAAGTAGCGCCGCCGCAAGAAACCCCGGCCCCGCCCCCCGCCCCATCTTGTTTAGAGGATAAGATATGGTATGAATCAGAGCTGGATTTCCTGTTCAAATTCAATGAAAAACTTTCTTTAAATCTTACCTTTCAGGGCGTAGTGCAATGTATTACAGAAGCCGCGCACAATTTCCTGCCGATCGAGCGCGCCGCGCTCCTTGTATGGGATAAAAATTCACAAAATCTTACGCTTGCCTGCTCTGCCGGGTGGGACCGCGGCCGCGGCCAGGGGCCCCTGGTAGTGGGCCTGGACAGCATCTCCGGGCTTGTGATACGCAACAGGGATGTGCTGCTTGTGCCGGACCTGGCCCAGGAAGAATACCTGAATAAACTGAAAAAAGAAGATTTTTTACAGAAATCATTTATCAGCGCGCCGATTATATATAACGAAGAGGTTTTAGGCGTATTGCATGTCTGCGATAAGAAGACGCCGGGGCCTTTCACGCAACGGGAGGTTTCGGTAGTGTTGAATATCGTCCGTATGGGCGCTATCGCTATGCAGAATGTGCGGCTCTACGAACAGGTCCGCAAAGAAGCGGAAGAATTAAAGATCGCTTACGATGAATTAAAAGAGATGCAGGATAAGCTGATCCAATCAGAGAAACTCAAAGCGATCGGCCATTTGGCAAGCGGGGTAGCCCACGATATGAGAAATCCCCTGGGGATCATAATGCAGGGGGTTGTTTATCTGGAGCAGATAATACCTCCGGGGGCAAAAGAGCCGCGCGAGACCTTATCCATGCTCAAGGATAGCGTGGAAAGGGCGGACAAGATAGTTATCTCGCTTCTGGATTTCTCAAGGGCTACTAAGCTGGAATTACAACCGGAACAGATCGGCCCCATACTGGAGAACTCCTTGAATCTGGTAAAAAAAGAACTGAAGGATATAGAAGTAACCAGCGAGATCCAGGAACGCCTGCCGATGGTTTCGGCAGATAAAAATAAACTGACCCAGGTATTCATTAACCTGTTCATAAACGCCTCCCACGCGATGCCCGCAGGAGGCAGGCTCTTTGTCCGCGGTTTCCTTAAAGAAGGCTGTTTTGAAGGTAAAGAGAAGGCCGTTGTTATTGAGATTGAGGACACGGGAACAGGGATCCCCGAAGAAAACCTCAAAGATATCTTCAACCCTTTTTTTACTACAAAGGGGCAGGGCAAAGGGACCGGCCTGGGATTATCTATAACCCAGACTATTATCAGTATGCACAAAGGGCTGATAGAGGTGAAAAGCCGGGTGAATAAAGGCGCTAAGTTTATAATTACTTTAAGGGCTCTTAACGATTAACGGCCGATTGGATCGGCGCGCGCTGTTGCGCTGGAGGGAGAGTATGGAGAAAAAGAAAATACTGATCATTGACGATGAGGAAAATTTTGCCAAGCTGGTTAAAAAGAACATAGAGCGGACAGGAGAATTTGAGGCATACACGGCAACAAACGGGGAGGATGGCCTGAAATTAGTCAGAGAGCTGAAGCCTGACCTGGTATTGCTTGATATGATAATGCCGGATATGGATGGCGCTGACGTTGCTACCCAAATAAGGGATGATGAAAGCATAAAGGATACCTCCATTGTATTCCTGACCGCGATGGTAAGGCCGGATGAGACCGACCCCCGGATGGGCTTTACCAAAGGGTATTCTCTTGTATCAAAGACTGTAACCGTAAAAGAACTTTTAGCGTGTATTAAAGAAAATATAAAATATTGAGGTGAACTATGAAAAAACTTATCTTATTAGCGCTGTTCGTATGCCTTCTACCCGTATCTTCCTATGCTATATCAAACAGCGATTTTGCCGCGGCTAAAAGCCAATTATCCTCTGCCTCCGCCACACTAACAAGTAGCCTGCTCCAGATATCAGGGATGCAGCAAGACGAGCAGGAAGCCCTCCAGGAGATAATAAATGAACTGGAGAACGGGGTACTTGCAATTCAAAGGTTCCTTGAATTGTCCGCTCTGCACGGAGCAGGCGTATTATCCGCTTCATCGGAAGCAGTCGGGATACTTACAGAGGCATCGCTGGATGGTATTGACCTTCTAACCGGTATCCAGGAAGGGCTGCAGGCCCAATTAGGGATGCTCGTTGACGGAAAAGTAATAAATATCGTAGAAGAAAGTATAGCTGCTATTGAAAAAGCAATAAACGCACTTAAAACGTTTCAAAGCAGGCTTAGCGAATCAGAGGCAAAAAAATCCGGCGGATGATCTTGGCAGATCACCCGATGCAAGATAAGGAGGGTAAATTGATTGAACGAATGATAAAACATAAATACTTTTTTCATATTGTAACGCTTTTAGCCATTTTAAGCTCAACTCTCTTATTCATCGTTTTCAGCGGCTCCTCAAATTAGCAAAAGGCATAATCCAACCGCCAAAATCCCTGCCAGGCCTGTTTTTTATTGACATCTTACGCGGCTATGTTATACTTGTTATGAACATCTGTTCATAACTAAAGGAGATAGACCCTTGAGGCCTAAGAAGACAAGGTGGGTAAAGTGCGTGCCGGGGGAGCGGTGTTTCAAGCCCTTATGCAAGCCACTAAACAAATGCGAAGGGGTATACCTTACCCTTGATGAATTTGAGGCGGTGCGCCTTGCCTCCATAGAAGGCCTGAAACAGCATGATGCCGCGAAGCTGATGAAGATATCAAGGCCGACATTCTCGCGCATACTCACTTCCGCCCGGAAAAAGATAGCAGACGGCCTGGTAAATATCAAGGCGATACGCATTGAAGGCGGATGCTGCAAAATAGGGGGGAAGAGAAAAATATGAAAGAATGGAAAAAGTTTCTTTTTGTGCTAACCGCCTTCCTGGCCTGCTTTTACCTGCCGATAGAAAAGCTCTCCTTTAGCGGCCCGGTATTTGAGGCGCTCGCGCTTGTCAAATGGTATGCCAGGGAGCATGTCATCTTATGCCTTGTCCCGGCGTTCTTTATCGCAGGCGCCATCTGCGTATTCGTAAGCCAGGCATCCGTAATGAAATACTTCGGCGCCAAGGCGAATAAATTCCTTTCATACAGCGTGGCTTCCGTCTCGGGTGCGATCCTTGCGGTCTGCTCCTGCACGGTCTTGCCGCTATTTTCCGGCATATATAAAAGAGGTGCCGGCTTGGGCCCTGCGACAGCCTTCCTTTATTCCGGGCCTGCCATAAATATCCTGGCTATAATCCTTACCGCCCGCATACTCGGCTGGCAGCTTGGCGTAGCAAGGGTAGTGGGCGCGGTGCTTTTCAGCATAATCATCGGCCTGCTGATGCACCTTATTTTCCTGAAAGAAGAGAGGGCACGCCACGCAGAGGGGGATTTTAATGCAGGAGAAATAAAGGAGGCGCGCTCTTTAGGTAAAACCATCCTTTACTTCGCTTCAATGGTCGCCTTTCTGGTATTCGCCAACTGGGGTAAGCCCCTTGAAGGGGACCGCAGCATATGGGCGCTTATTTATCAGCTCAAATGGTGGATCTCGGCGGCCTCACTTGCAGGCCTGGCGTTTATGCTGGCAAGATGGTTCAAAAAAGATGAATTGAAGGAGTGGGTTTCTTCAACCTGGATATTCGCCCTGCAGATACTCCCTCTGCTTCTTGCCGGCGTACTCGTATCAGGGTTCCTTTTAGGAAGAGTGGGCCATGAAGGGATCATCCCCTCGCGCTTTGTTACGGAGCTTGTCGGAGGAAATTCATTAGGCGCGAACTTCTTTGCCTCCATAGTCGCCGCGTTTATGTATTTTGCCACCCTCACAGAAGTCCCCATACTTCAGGGCCTGCTCGGCGCGGGTATGGGCAAAGGGCCGGCACTGGCGCTACTTCTGGCAGGCCCGGCGTTAAGCCTGCCGAGCATGCTGGTTATACGCAGTGTAATAGGCACGAAGAAAACCGTTATTTACGTTACGCTCGTAGTAATAATGGCAACTATCTCCGGGATGCTTTTCGGCTTTATCGCCGGATAACAAACAGAGGATAACGAATGAAAAAGAAAGCCGAAGATATAAGGGATATGGTCAAAGAAAAATACGCGAAAGTGGCAAAACAGGGCTTTTCCTGCTGCTCTTCAAGCTCCTGCTGCGCGCCTGCAAATCAAGCCCGCGATATCAGCAAAACAATCGGTTACAGCGATAACGAGATAGATATCGTACCTGAAGGCGCTAACCTCGGCCTGGGATGCGGAAACCCGGTCGCGCTCGCCTCATTAAAGGAAGGTGATATCGTCCTTGACCTGGGCAGCGGCGCAGGCTTTGACGCCTTCCTGGCAGCGCAGCGGGTCGGGAAAACAGGCAGGGTTATCGGCGTAGATATGACAGAGGAGATGCTCAAGAAAGCCGAGGCAAACGCCAAGAAAGGCGGATATGATAATGTGGAGTTTCGCCTCGGTGAAATAGAAAAACTCCCCGTTGAAGATAATTCCATAGATATTATCATCTCAAACTGCGTGATCAACCTTTCTCCTGATAAAGAAGCGGTCTTCAAAGAGGCATACAGGGTATTAAAGCCGGCAGGCCGGCTGATGGTCTCGGACCTTGTCCTTATTAAAGAGCTCCCCGGGGAGCTCATAGATTCCATTGAGGCATATGTGGGGTGTATTGCCGGGGCCATCCATAAAGATGAGTATCTTGAAGCCATCAAAAGTGCCGGGTTTCGGGAGATAAAGGTGATAAGCGAATCAACCTATCCCGTAGATGCGGTATTTGACGGATTGGATGCCGCGCAGGACGCGGTATCAAGCATAAAAGTTTCCGCGATCAAGGAGGCGTAGAATGAAGATAGAGATATTAGGGGTCGGCTGCCCCAAATGCAAGCAATTAACCGCCAATGCCGAGGCTGTGGCAAGAGAGCTCGGCATTACTGTTGAAATAGCCAAGATAACCGATATC
>JBAZEH010000005.1:0-67507 GCA_041653955.1 Candidatus Omnitrophota bacterium
TAAGGCATCATGCAATACGCCGTGTCTCCAGATAATTTTTATAACCTGACTTTTTAGTAAGCCCGGATAGTTCCTTTAAGAAATGCCTCTGCAAAAGGGGTTCCCCGCCCGTAAAGGATACAGTTGAGCGGCCATTCTTATGCATATTCATCTCCCGAATCAGCTCCTGTGGTTCATACTCCGTGAAACGGTCCAGATGCGTATCGCAAAACCTGCATTTCAGGTTGCATCCGAAGAAACGTACGAATATTTGTTCTTCTCCGAAATACAACCCCTCCCCCTGGACACTTGTGAAAACCTCTGTGATCTTGCCTAACATACTATTATCCATATATACTTTCTTTAATAGGGACACCCTTAGCTTTGGCTGAAAGGGTGTCCCTTGATTGGATCCAAGGGTGTCCCTGCGCGGTAACGGCAGCTGTCGCATACTCCGCATGGTTTCCTGCCGCCGCGGTAACATGACCAGGTCAGGCCGACAGGAACTCCTAAACTCAATCCCTTGCGGACTATCTCTGCTTTCCCCATCTTTATCAACGGAGTTACTATCTTCGGTCCCCTCTTTTTGACCCCGGAGAGGGTGCCTGTGTTGATCACTTTGAGAAACGCGCGGTAAAACTCCGGACGGCAATCAGGATAACCGCTATAATCCTGCGTGTGCGCTCCGATAAATATCGCCTCTGCCCCTGTTGCCTCGGCATAGGACAAGGCAAAACTTAAGAAAATTATATTGCGGCCCGGCACATAAGTCGACGGCACTTTACCCGTGCGGCGGCTGGGGACTTTCAGCCTTTTATCTAATAGACTCGATCCTCCCCACGGCAATCCGATTTTCATCAACCGGATAGGAGAACCGCTTAACCGCGCTATCTTCCTGGCGGCCCTTATCTCTTTCTTATGGCGCTGCCCGTAATCAAAAACCAGGCAAAAACATTTATATCCCTGCTTCCTGGCGATATATAAAGTTACGGCTGAATCAAGGCCTCCGGATAATAAAACTATCGCCTTCTTCATCATTCATAATAAGACGCGCAGCTGTTATGGCTTTCCCAGACGGTGATATATTTAAGGCCGGACAGCCTCTTCTGAAGGCTCTTATATATATACCGCGCTATATTCTCGGAGGTTGGATTCACTTTCTTAAAGTAAGGGGTCCTATCCAGGCACTTATGGTCCAGCTTATCCAGGACCCTATCCAACTCTTTTCTTAAATCCTTGAAATCCATCACCATCCCCGTCTTGTCGGTCTTCTCGGCCTCTACCGTAACCTCCACCTTCCAATTATGACCATGCAGTTCTTCGCACTTGCCCTTATAGCCCCTTAATGAATGAGCTGAACTGAAATATGCTTCTATTTTTATATTATACATCGTGGGCCCTTCGCGCGTTAGGAAGCGGTACTCCCAAAAACCTTTTTGCCAGGCCGCTGAACCATTTCGGGTTATCGCTTACGTAAAACTTATGCCTCCCCTTCCTGCCGGATTTTGAATTGAGCAAACCCTCCGCAGTAAGGATCTCTTTTACTTCAACGGCTACCTGCTTTGCGGAATCTATCAGGATGATATCCTTACCCAGCGCCTTTCTGATCACCGGCTTAAGCAAAGGATAATGCGTGCAACCCAGGATCACCGTATCCACGCGCGCCTGTTTTAAAGGCTGGAGGTATTTCTTGGCAATACTCATCACTTCGCTTCCGGATAACCACCCCTCTTCGACAAAAGGAACAAAGAGCGGACAGGCAACGGCCGTTACTTTAATGAAAGGGTCAAGCTGTTTTATCTCTTTTTTGTAAGCGCTGCTGTCTATGGTGCTGCGCGTTCCGATAACCCCGATGCGCTTATTCCTGGTGGCATATACCGCCTCCCTTGCCCCGGGAGTGATAACGCCTACGATCGGGACTTTGAAATGGTTCTTTATCTCCGGCAGAGCCAGGCTTGATACGGTATTGCAGGCTACACATATCAACTTTACATCCTGCTTAAGTAAAAAAAGGATATTCTCTATTGAGAAACGTATCACCGTCTCCCTGGATTTTATACCGTACGGCACGCGGGCGGTATCCCCGAAATAAACTATATCTTCGCCCGGAAGCTGGCTGATCAACTCTTTGGCTACGGTCAAACCTCCTACACCAGAATCAAATACTCCTATAGGTTTCATTGTCTTGCCATCTCCATTGAAGCGCGTTCACGCGCATATATTTTTACCCCTTCACAGATACCCTCGGCTATCTGCTGGCGGTAATAAGAGTTTCTAAGCAGCTTCTCCTCCTGGTAGTTGGATAAAAAACCTGTCTCAACCAGTATCGCCGGCATACGCACTCCCTTTAAAACATAAAAATTTGCTGACTTGACACCGATGATCCTTATATTTACGCTGCTATCCACTGAATGGCATATACCGCGGGCTAATTTTACCGATTCCGCGCGGTTAGATGTATGGATCATATCCCAGAGTATAGCCCTTAAATTCAAAGACGGGGTAGAAGCAAAAGAGGAGCTTTTCAGGCCCAAATTAGCGTTCTGCGCGCAATATAACGCGCGTTTGGAATCATCGGCCTTGGGAGAGACATAATATACCTCAAGCCCCTTCAGGCTCCTTACATGGTTGGCATTAGCGTGCACGCTGATAAAAAGGTCTGCTCCGGAACTATTTGCTATAGATACCCTGCGCGCCAGGGATACAAAGATATCGGATGAACGCGTCATCACTACATCTATCCCCTCGGCTTTCAACATTTTGCTTAGCCTTTTGGCTATATCCAGATTTACATCTTTCTCTTTCAAACCGTTCCTGCCTATCGCCCCGGGGTCCTTCCCTCCGTGCCCGGCGTCAATAACTACTTTTCTGATCCTGACTGCGGGAGCGCATGTTGCTGCTGTACGCTGCGGACGGTATCCTTTAAATAAACGGTCTAAGACCTGCTCTTTAAATCTATACGGGACTACTACCGCTCCCTGGTATATATCCACGGGGTAACTTAGGTACTCCGGAGCGTCATCTACCAATACAAGCTTCTCCCCTACCATTAAATTTATCTTATGCCCGCCCTTAGTAAGGCTGACTGTGCGGATAAAAGTATCATATTTCCACGATATATTCTGCGAACCGCAAAGAGAGGAGAGTGATACGTAGCTCACACCTCCGATATTATAAGTAGTCAGCGTTTCCCTGGTTGACACAGTGGCGCAACCGGAAAAGCTGAGGGCTAACAATCCAAGGGCCAGGATAAAAACTGATAATTTTCTGATTTTCATAAATGAGACAAATGGTGGAGGTGGGCGGAATTGAACCGCCGTCCCCGGACAATCACGTAAAAGCCGCTACATGCTTAGTTTATCTTTTATGCTTACTTCTGCCTGCTCCGGTAAACAGGATAAGGCAGACAGCAGCCTTTTTTAATTTCACCCGCGCCCCAAAGGCTAATTTACACGGGCTATCCTGCTATCCGCTCTCGTTTAAGCCACAGGCAGCCTAAGGAGAGGCTTCGCTAATTTAGTTAGCGAAGACTGGTGCCAGACCCATACCCATTGTGATGGGCATCGGCTGGACGCTGAACAGTTGTCTGTTTGCGTTTATCTTGTGCAAGGGTTGTTAACGCGGCTAACCTCGCATCCGCGACATGCTGCTCTTACCCGACTCATCCAGGTCGAGACCTTTCACCCCCATATTTTAGGGACGGTTCTTCAACCAAAGCGAAAAGTGTCCCCAAGAATGCTACTACCTGTACAAACAGGGACACTTTCCCGATTGGCTCGAGAACCGTCCCTACTTTTTACTTTTTGCGCTTGATGGCGCGGCGCATCTCTAAATCCACTTCTTTGCGCTTGATAGTTTCTCGACGGTCATAAAGTTTCTTGCCTTTACAAAGAGCGAGCTCTATCTTGGCGAAACCCCTATCGTTAAAGTATGCCTTAAGGGGCACAAGAGTAAACCCCTTCTGCGCTATCTTACCCTCCAGCTTAATGATCTGGGCCTTACGCAACAAGAGGCGCCTGGGCCTTTTGGGCTCAACGTTCAGGTAGCTCGCCTGAACGTAAGGGCTTATATGCGTATTATAGAGTATTACTTCATTCTTCTCTACGCGGGCAAAACTATCTTCCATATTCATCTTACCCGCCCGCAAAGATTTTACTTCGCTGCCCTTAAGCTCTATGCCGCATTCAAGGGTTTCTAAAACCTCATAGTCCCTGCGAGCCTTCTTATTGCTGGAGATGAGCCCATTCATTTTATCACGCTAAGGGTAAAATATAAACTCAAAAATAAGGGCAAGGTGATAAGGCTTGCGAGATGGCTGAAGAATATACCCTGGCTGATAAGCAGGTCTTCCTTTTTATAATGGCTTGTGATCACAGATAATAAGGTCGCCGAAGGAGCGGCTAATTCTATCACTATCAATAAACCTGTCAATTGAGGTATTTTAAATATTACCAGCAGCCATACCCCCATAACAGGCAATATGATCAATTTTGCCAGTACGAGGAGCGAGACCGCCTTCTTATCCACTTGCTTGAAACGTATGGCGGCGAGGTTCCCTCCCACTACAAGCATCGCCAAAGGAAGGGTACAATCACCTGCCGCTCGCAGCGGCTTCAGGAACGGTTCGGGTATTGACCTGTCTAAGCCAAAAAATATCAATATCAAAGTAACCAGTGTAGCTATTACCGGAGGGCTGAACAGGCTGCCTAATTCAAATTTACTGGCCTTGGTAAAAGTAAGCATATACGCGCCTAAAGAGAACATGACCATATTGAATCCGGCGAGGAATAAAAATAAATAGACGAACATAATGCTTAACTGTTCAGCCGGCAATAATGCCGCTACCAGCGCCAGCGGCAAATATCCTGAGTTCTGAAAAGTCACCAGGCTTAAAAACTGCAGTTTATGCTCATGCCCTTTTATAAAAACGGAGAATACCGCACCCGCCAGAAGGCCTGCGACGGTAATAGTGATACTTATCAAAGGGAATACCCACCAATCAGGATACAGAGAAAAAGAGAAATCCCTGATCAGCTGGGTAAATATCAATAGTGGCAGTGTAACCTCTACGACCAGGCGGCTTAAGGCATGCAGACCTTCAGCCCCCAGTATATTCTTTTTAATAAGAAAATACCCCAGGGCGGCCAGCATGAATATCTCTGCCACTGCGGTACCGGTCACCTTAAATGACTCTAAAAACATCACTTATAGCCCTCCTGAAATAATATATTATAACAACAAACCAACGTAGCCGCAATTCTTTTAATTGACAGGAATAAACAGGTAAGATATACTTGGAATACTAATAATGCGGAAGTGGTGGAATGGCAGACACGCAGCGTTCAGGGCGCTGTGGGGGCAACTCCATGAGGGTTCAACTCCCTCCTTCCGCACCATTTAATATCCGTCTTTCCTCGCCATTAGAATGAAAAAAAATAAAACCCTCACCAGCAGGATCATCCTAATCATAGTTATCTGCATCCTGGGTATCGCGGCCTACTCCAATACATTCAACAGCCCCTTCCATTTTGACGACGAATCCTCCATAACAGAGAACCTGAACATAAAAAACCTGAATAATTTAAGGATGATATGGGGGCATTGGCCCACCCGTTTCCTGACCACCCTATCCCTTGCCTTCAATTACCGTATGCATGGGCTTGATCCTTTAGGCTATCATATTTTAAACCTGGCAATACACTTATGCGCGGCCATACTCGCTTTCTGGTTCATACTCCTGACATTTGCAACCCCAAACATGAGAGATGATGCGGCCGCCAGGCATGCAAACTCCTTTGCCTTCTTTGTCGCGGCCCTCTTTGTGGCGCATCCTATACAAACCCAGGCAGTGACCTATATCATCCAAAGGTCTGCCGGTTTAGCGGCCCTATTCTACCTATTGGCACTATGCCTTTATATCAGATCCAGGATAATGCAGATAGAAGGAAAAACAAACTACGGCGTTTATTACGCCGCTTCCATCATAACCGCCCTGGCGGGTATATACACAAAAGAATCAATAGTGACCCTCCCCTTAGCTATACTCCTTTATGAATTTTGCTTCCTGAAAGGAGAACGGGGCATATCCTGGAAAAAAGTACTGCCGTTTTTTATCATCTCTCTTATAGTCCCGTTTACCGTTATCTTCAGGATATCTGAACACACACCCGATATCCCCGCGCGTTACTACCTGCTGACGCAATTACGGGTAATGGTAACTTATATACGGCTCCTATTAATACCGGTAAACCAGAACCTGGATTACGACTATCCTATTATAAAAACATTACTGGATCCTGCGGCGATGGCAAGCGCCGCGCTGCTGGCGGTGATCCTGATCTTCGCGATACGTTCATTCCGGAAATACAGGATGATCTCATTCTCTATATTCTGGTTCTTCCTGGCACTCCTGCCTGAATCAAGTATAATGCCTATCCATGACCTGATCTTCGAACACAGGCTGTACCTTGCGGCATTAGGATACGGAATATTCCTGACCAGCGCGATATATTACGCTTTTAAAAACAGGTACGCGAAAACAGCCCTGCTTATGCTGATAATACTGGCTTATGCTGTTTCAACATACAAGAGGAACTATATATGGCAGGATACCGTAGTATTATCCAAAGATATAGCGATTAAATCACCGCGCAAAGCAAGGGCGTACCTGCATCTGGGGAATGCATATGCAAAAAAGAAGATCTATGATAAGGCAATAGAAAGTTTTAACAGGGCGCTTGAATTGGCGCCTGATTACGGGGATGCTTATTATAATATCGGGGCCGCCTATTATGAAAAAGGGGATATGGAAAACGCCCTCCCCTATTTAGACAGCGCGATACGGATAAATCCGAAAGACTCCGAGGCCTATTATTACAGGGGATTGGTTTTAAACAGCAGGAAGGAGCATGCCAGGGCAATATCAGATTTTAAAGAAGCGATCCTCATAGCCCCTGAACGGGTAGAGCCATACCGCGCGCTCGCTGATACCTACCGGGCGGCAGGCAAAGATAAGGAAGCGGCCGCACTATATGATAAAGCGATATCGGCGCATCCGTATATCTGCGAACTGTATATTTATGCCGCCATCTTTTACGGGAATAAAGGGGACCACGCCAAAGTGCTTGACCTTTGCTCCAAAGCGATCAGGATAAACCCTTACTCATCCGAGGCATACTTTAACCTCGGGGCAGCTTACGGGAATATGGGGTATTTTAAAGAAGCTATAAATTCCTTTAGAAAAGCAGTGGCCATTAATCCCAGACTAGCCGCAGCCCATAACGCCCTGGCCATAGCATACTATAATATAAAAGATTACCGCCTCGCGAAAAAACATGCCGATAAAGCCGTAGCGCTAGGATATCCGGTATGCCCCTCATTGCTGGGATCTCCTGAATAATACAAGAAACTAATAAAGCTTATTGCCCCTTCTTCCCACGGCGTCAAATCCAAACAGCTCTTCAAGCCTGTCGGGTATATGTTCGGAAAGAATGGCTAGCGCAGCTGCCGCAAGCTCTAATTTTTCGCGGAATAGCTCGCAGCTTCTATCGTAAGGTACAGCGGGGTCCCCGTTGAAATAATAGTTTATATTAAGGCAGGAACCTGTCGTACGGCAGAGCGCGAAAAGTTCACACTCCCCGCAGTGTAAAAAACGCCCTTTTATCTTCCGCGTGAAAGCGCGGTAAGCCCTCTTATCTAAACCGGAAAGCACGTTACCGAGCCTGAAATCTTCTATGCCCAAAAAAGACGTGCAAGGATAAATATCGCCTTCAGCGGTTACGGCAAATTGCCCTCTTGCCGCGGGGCAGCCCCCGGTGACCTCATGGCTATAATAAAGCCTCTGCATCAATTTAAAAAAACGGTTGAAGAATGTTTTACGGTAATCAAGGGATCCGGCTAACGTATCCTTTATGTAACACCTCGCCAGTTTTTCATATTCCCTGCGCAAGATCGCGCGCTGTTCCGGAGTATTGAAGAAATACCTCTCCCTGCTGGGGGTTATCCTGTGGCAGGCATCTTCGCTTTCAAACAACTCGACGCGCTCAAAACCCAGCCTTTTTAAGTCGGAATATAAAGCCGGCATATCGCTGCAAAACGGAGTTACTGTAGCGCGCCCCACAAGCCTCTTCATAATACCGTCGGGCATATTTTTCAGGTTTGAGGCGATCTTATTAAAACTGCCCTTGCCCGTAACGAAAGGCCTGTTATTATCATGCACCTTTTTACGGCCGTCTACACTCACGGCGATCTGCACGCCGCTGTCAATCAACTTCTTTGCCAAGGCGGGAGTAAGCAGGGTGCCGTTAGTGGCAAGCAGAAAATGAAAATTTACCCCCCACCTCTTTTGATTGCCCCTGCAGTATTCTACCGCCGCGAAAAGAGTCTTGGTGTTCAAAAGCGGTTCTCCGCCGTAAAAATCCACCACAAGGTCGTTATCATCTCCGCGCATATCAACCAGCATATCAACAGCCTTAAAGGCGACTCTGCTGCTCATTTCTCCGGAAGAGGCAGCGGCTTTAACCCGGCGGCCTTTGACTTTTGAAAAAGCGCGGTTTGAGTATTTCCCCCGGTCATTCCAGCAATATAAACATTTTAAATTACAGCGGGAGGTAAGGTTAAGGGTAATATCGGTGACGCAGTCTTTTGCGGTATCATCCCCCGAAGAGACCCCTGCGGTAACCGGAAAATATTCCAGTATTTCACGGGGTATACCGTATCTTCTTCCGGATCCATACGCGTGAGCTAAAGAAAAATGCGATGGAAGCGAAAATCCGTCATTCCATTTCTTCAATGCATTATATGTTTCGGGGGATAGATTGTAAAAATCGCCTGTGCGGGTTGAGATACCGATACAACGGCCTAGCTTCTTGAAAAGATATACTGGCTTCTTGATGGGCTCTTCCCTATAATTACCAGAGCACCCTGCCCGAGCGGCAATAACGAGAGAGCTTCCTTTTTGCTTTAGAGACTTTATTTACCCTGGTCGCTTTCATATTTACTCCTTAACTGTTATTTTCCTACACGTCAACGCAAATTGCAAGAAAAATCTACGCGGCTTATTTATGAGGGGTCTGTTCGATATTGATATAATCGGTGAAATTTATATCCTCCCCTATCTCCTGCTTTACGGTGCGCACCCTGTCAGGGGTATAGGGGTGGGTTTTAAAATAAGAATATTGCCTGGGAGGCCTTCTGCGGTCCAACTCTTCCAATTTACGCAAAAAAGCGATCATCCCCTTAGGATCATATCCAGCTAATCTGGCGTAACGGCTCGCTAACTGGTCGGCGAGCAGCTCATCTTCCCGCGAGTATCCCGTCATTATTGAAGCGAAGGCGAGGTCTGTTGCGCCTCCGGCACCCGCCGTCTGGGGCACAGCCGCAGTCAATATCCTGAAAAAATTATACCCCATTATAGCCTGTAGTTTCTTTATGCTATGCCTGGCAACGATATGCGCGACTTCATGCGCCAGGACGCACGCCAGCTCATCGTCATTATCTACCTTATCCACGAGCCCGCTGTTCACGTATATAAACCCTCCGGGCAGGGAAAAGGCATTCGCCTCATCATCCTCTATCACCTTAAAAGTATATTTTATATCTTTCCTGTCGCAGACATCCACGATCTTCCTGCCGATATCCTCAACGCGTTTCTGCACCAGGGGGTCCAGAACAAGCTTATACTCCTCTTCTACCTGCCGCGCCACGGATTCCCCTATTTTTACCTCTCTATCAGTACTGTAATAGTATGCCTCTTCCTGCTTAGTCACAATATTGTATTCGGTAGAACACCCCGAGGCAAAAAAGCATAACAGGATAAAAACGGAGATCAGCCCCATATCCCTGAATATGCGGTATAATCTCCTTAAAGGCAGGCCCACAACATTATAAAAACACCCCTCTATGCGCCGGATAAAAAACGCGCCTTTGCCCTGGATATCAAAGCTGCCCGCTTTATCCAGCGGAGAAACGCGGGCAAAATAATCTTTTATCTGTTTATCGCTTAACCTGTCCATATATACCTTTGTCTTCTCGCACCCCGTCTTTACCTTACACTTATCCTTGTCTATGACGGCGACCCCGGTATAAAGCCACTGCGGCTTACGGGAGAGCCTTTTCAACATCCGGCGCGCGTCCTCCATATCTTTAGGCTTACCGAACAGTTTGCCATCCTGCACCGCTATCGTGTCGGCCCCGATAATAATACCGCCCTTTACCTTCGCGGACACGCTCTTAGCTTTAGCCAGGGCATTCCTCTTCACCAATGCCGCGTATGATTGCCCGCGCTTTCTGTCCTCTGTTATTTCAGCAGGCAGGACCCTGAACTTCAACCCGAATATCTCAAGCAGTTTCCTGCGCGCCCTGGAGTCGGAAGCTAAATATATTTTTCTCATCTCATAACAGGGCCGCGCTCTCTCCGGCAAGATAACCGGTAGAGAATGCGGCCTGTAAATTAAACCCGCCTGTATCGGCGTCCACGTCAATTATCTCTCCGGCAAAATAAAGCCCTTTGATAAGACGCGACTCCATCGTGCGAGGGTTTATATCCTTTAAAGAGACCCCTCCGCGGGTGACCATCGCGTCTTCTATGGGGCGGGGCCTTACAATATCAAGGCGCATCCCCTTAAACAATGATACCAGCGCCTCCCGCTCTTTAAGGGTAACCTGGCTCGCTTGCCTCTTTTCCGGAACCCTGGCTATATCAATGAACAGGTCCACTAACCGCGCTGGCAACAGGCTCTTCAGCGTATTTTTGATATTTTTTCTGGGGTTAGCCTTAAACTCCCTTAAGAGGCGCGCGTGCAGCTGCTCCCTGCTTAAGGCTGGTTTCAGGTCTATCTCTACATATACGGAGCTGCCAGGCTTAAACCAATCCGCTATCCGGCCGCTTAAAGAAAGGACAAGCGGGCCGGAGATGCCGAACCCCGTAAACATAAGCTCCCCTATTTCAGAACTTATCTCTTTTTTTGTATCACTGAATCTTAAGCGTATATTCTTCAGCGTCACCCCTTCCAGCAATTTTGGGTAATGCTGCCTTGCCTCAAGGGGCACCAGTCCCGGGCGAAACGGCACTATACGGTGCCCTAATCTGCCGGCCAGCTTTAATCCTTCCCCCGTAGAGCCGGTAAAACCGTAAGATACCCCTCCGGTAGCTAAAATAACTTTATCGGCCGCGATCACCCTGCCGTCTGCAAGAGATAAACCTTTTATTGTATTATCCCGCGTGAATATATCTTTAACTACGGACTTATAAATTATTTGCACCCCGTTCTTCAGCAATTCTTTCTTGAGGATTTCGGCCACGCTTACCGAGCTGTCAGTCTGCGGAAAAACGCGCAGCTGCCTTTCAATCTTCAATTTCAGCCCCCTCTTTTCAAAGAAACGCATCAATTCAAGATTAAAGAATTTCTTGAAGGCATCCCTTAAGAACTGTCCGTTACCGGTAAACCTCTTGATAAAGGAATCTAGATCGCAGGTGTTGGTGAGATTGCAGCGGCCCTTGCCGCTCAAAAGAAGTTTCCTGCCTAAGATAGGATTTTTTTCTATTAAAGTTACCTGACGGATGAGCTCGCCTGCTTTTATGGCGGCCATCATCCCCGCCGGCCCGCCGCCCACCACAACTATTTTTTTATTATCCACCTGAAATCAAACGCCCAGGTCTTTTATGGTAAATATGGATTCTAGTTTAAGCCCGATTCCGGAGAGATTTTCGCCTGCCCCTTCCATCCTGTCTACTATTACGATCGCTTTCTCCACGCGGACGCCCAGCTCATCCAGCGCCTCCTTTGCCTCAATAAGCGAACCGCCGGTAGTAGCCACGTCATCAACAAGTATTGCCTTATCTGTATTATTTAAAGGGGGCCCTTCTATCCGGCGCTGCGTCCCATGCCCCTTCGCCGCCTTCCTGACGATAAATGTTTTAATGGGTATCTTCTCAATATGGCTTAACGCGGCAGCCGCGCCCACAATAGGGTCAGCGCCCAAGGTAGGCCCTCCTATAGCGGTAATACCCGTGCCTTCTGCCAACCCCAGGATAATAGAGGCTACCAGATACGCCCCTTCAGGGGTAAGGGTAATAATCCTGCCGTCAAGATAATAGCTGCTCTTCTTGCCGGAAGATAGCGTAAAATCACCTTTTTTAAACGCCTCTTTCTTAAGCAGCGCTAACAGGCTTATTTTAAGGTCTTCTATTCTTTCCATATATATAATTTTACTCCCGTAGCATATAAGTGTCAAATTATATTGTGTCCAGGCATCTCGCGGAGGCAGCAGGAAGCTTTATCGTAAAGGTAGCCCCCTCATCAGGGGAACTTTGCGCGTAAACAGAGCCACCCTGGGTCTTGGCGATATGGTAAACAATAGCCAGGCCCAATCCCGTGCCTTCACCTATGGGCTTGGTGGTAAAAAAAGGATCAAATATCCTGGCGATATTATCGTGCGGTATACCGATACCCGTATCCGAGATACTGATCAACACAGACCTTTCTTCCTCCAGGTATCCTGTCCTTACAGTAATCATCCCTCCGTCCTTATCCGACTTCTTGCGTATGGCCCATTGGGCGTTAGTAACAAGGTCAAATATTGCCTGCTGTAAAAGCTGCGGGTCACTCCTGACAAAAGGGAGGTCAGGGATAAACTCGGTTTTGATACTGATATTCTGCAGCTTCAGCTCATGCTCCACCAGCGCCAATACTCTTTCCGCCATTTCGTTTAAAGAGAGGTCCTGCGATATCCCCGCGGACTGGTGGGAAAAACTCAACAAGGAACGGATTATTTTGGTGCATCTTTGCGCGGATTCCTCTATGCTGGCCAGTATTTGCTTAAAATCCTCGTAATCAAACTTACGCTCCTGCTCAGCCATCATCCTGACCAGCTGGACATTATTCAACACGCCCGATAAAGGATTATTTATTTCATGGGCTACGCCTCCGGCCAGCAGGCCTATAGAAGCCATCTTGGCAGACTGCAGCAGCTGTTCCTGGGCCTCTTTAAGCTTATCATAGGCGGATTGCAGCTTTTCTTCTGTCTTCCTGCGTTCCGCTATCTCACTGATAAGCTTATCTTTCTGTTCAAAGAAACGGAATATCAGCAAGGCTATCCTTCCAAAATCGCTCCTCTCCTTGCATAACCCGGAAATATATTCCGGTTCATTCTTGCTTAATGTCATAGATATCATCCTCAAGGGGGCAGATATCCAGCGGGTAAGCGCTAAAGAAAAGGTGGCTAAAGTGACGGCCGCGAAAATAAGCAGTAAAATATACAGCCTTTTACTCGTAGCCATAAAACCCTTTAATACGGCTGACTTAGATGAAATATCCAACCGCGCTAACGGAGCCCCGTCCCAAGCTGCCAACTCCCTGGAGAAATAGATCGTATCCTTTGCGTTTCCTGCGCCTGAAGCCGGTTCTACGCTGCTGCGGCCCATAGCCCCCATAGGCACAACCTCTATCTTGCTGCCGGTCACTCTTTCTATCTCTCCTACATATTCGCTATCCCATAGGCGCGCCGTAAAAAAGTACCCCCGAGGAAGCGTCTTCCTTTCGGGGTCGCTGGTAGGATGCACGGTAGCGCCGTGAAATTCCATCAAACCTTCCGGAGTCCAGGCGTAAAACTCGCTGAACCTGGATTTCTCAAAGATTATGGATATGGCTTCTTTCGGCAGCGGTATCTCAACAAGGTTACTGCCCTCTATGTTGTTAAAAGAGTGTATCAACTCTCCGTTAAGGGAATAAGTCCAGGCAGCGTTCGCGCCGAAAGTTACCATCGATGCCTCTATATTCTCACGCGCCCATTCCTTATCCCTGCTCCTGGTAAAATCTACGAATTCATCCCAATAAGTATAATCATAGACAAAAGATACCAGGGCCCTGCTCTTAAGGCCGATAACGGTATCAAAGACAACCTCCTTATCCGCCCTTTGCCCGCTAAGCAGCGCGGCGGCTCTTTGATGTTCAAAGTTGCTATGTAACAGCATTAAAACCGCGAATAAGGCCAGTAGCAAAAACAACAGGAGGGTTATTTTGGTATGTATCTTCATGGTCATAATTATGCCATATTTTGCTTATATATCAATATATTTTACGTCAAAAATGCTGCCGAGTTCTAAGATTGACAAACCTTATTTTAATTGTTATGATATGGGCATGTTAGGCGGGTTTTTTAATGCTCTGGCCGATATTATTTACCCCAGGGTATGCCTGGTCTGCAGAGGGCCCCTTAAAGAAAGGCCTTCTATTGATAACTTAGTATGCGCGGGGTGCTGGAGCAATATCAAAAAGAACTCTCCCCCCTTCTGCCGGTGTTGCGGCAGGCAATTGGCAAAACCCGTGACAAAAACTATATGCCCTGTCTGCGTAAGAAAACCCGTGCACTTTGACCGGGCATTTGCCCCTTGCCCTTATGAGGGGATAGTCAAAGAGCTGATACGCGCTTTTAAATACCGCGGCAAGGATTATCTGGGCCCGACGCTGGCCAGCTTAATGACGGAATTTATAAAGGAGTACGCTATCCCTGTAGAACTTATGGATATGATCATACCTGTGCCGCTATCCAACGTCAGGCTGAGGGAAAGGGAATTCAACCAGGCGCGCATATTAAGCGAGAATATCGCGCGCGCCTTTAATAAAGAGCTGTCGGGCGACAGCCTCAAGCGCGTAAAACATACGCGCAACCAGGCAGAACTGGAGGCCGGCGAACGCCTTTTGAACGTAAAAGACAGCTTCGCCGCGGTAAAAAAAGAAATTATAAAAAACAGGAATATCCTGCTGGTTGACGACGTGCTGACTACGGGCGCGACCTGCTCGGAGGCAGCGCGCGCCTTAAAAGGCGCCGGGGCCAATGTAGTTTTTGTCCTGACGCTGGCTAACTAAATATGAAAATACTGCGTAATTATTTTTTGAAGGAATTTATCGGCCCTCTTTTCATGGCATTGGGGGTGCTTACCTTTGTCATGATACTCGGAAACCTTATCAAGATCGCCGATTTAGTCATAAACAAGGGCGTGGATATCTTCAATGTCTCCAAGCTGCTGGTATTAATGATACCCTATCTCCTGACATACACCATGCCTATTGCCGCTCTTACGGCAGTGCTTCTTTCTTTGGGAAGGCTCTCAAGCGACAATGAGATAATAGCCATCAGGGCAAGCGGCATCAATATGTTCAGCCTTATAGCCCCGCTGCTTATAGTCGGGTTGATAATAAGCCTGATACTGGTGGTATTTAATGACCGGGTCATACCTTACGCGCATTTCGCCACCAGGAAGACGATCATGGAGATCGGGGTAAAAAACCCTACTGCCGCGCTTGAGCCGGGGATATTCATAGACTCCTTCGAGAAATATGTCCTTTTTATCTATAAAATAGATAAGAACAAGCTGAATAACGTGCGCATATACGAACCGCAGGGGGAAGACAGGCCGGCGCGCACTATCGTAGCCAAAAGAGGGGAATTTATCGCGGTGCCGGAAAAGAATATGATCAAATTAAAGCTTATGGAGGGGACTTCCGATGAGCCGGACCCGGAAAACCCGAACAATTTCTATAAGCTGAACTTCAAGACCTATTTCATGACCCTGAACCTTGGCCAGATGCGCGATACGAGCAATATTGAGAAAAAACCCAAGGATATGACCATACAAGAGTTAAAACACGAGATCAAAAAAAGAGAAAAAGATGGTATTGACCCTGCCCCGCTTATAACCGAAATAAACGAAAAGATATCCCTCGCCTTCGCCTGCTTTGTGCTGATGCTCTTCGGTATACCCCTGGCAATAATCACCCGCCGCCGCGAGAAATCCATCAACTTCGGCATGGCCTTTCTTATCGTCGGGATATATTACCTCATGCTCCTGGGCTCCCAGGCCCTGGGGATACAGGGTAAACTGAATCCCATGATCGCCATGTGGATACCCAATATAATACTGGGGGGGATAGGGGCTACGCTGACATATAAATTATGCGTATCTTAGACCGCTATATATTGAAATCCGTCCTGGCGCTATTCTTCCAATGCCTGCTCACCTTCCTCTTCCTTTACGTCATAATAGATATATTCTCGCACTTAGACGATATATTAAAACATAAGACGAGCCTGGAGATGATAGGCAGGTATTACCTGTCTTATCTGCCTATAATATTCGTGCAGGTCTCCCCCATTGCCTGCCTCTTAAGCACCCTGTACACTTTCGGGGCGCTCAACCGCAATAATGAACTTATCGCCATGCGCGCATCCGGACTGAATATATTCCAGATAACCAAAACCGTGATCATATTCGGGATAATCCTTAGCGCCTGCGTATTCTGGGTAAATGACAGGTTCGTCCCTTCTTCCATGGCGCTGACCGAGAAGATCAAATCGCAGATGGAGTCCGGAGCCAGGAAGACAAAAGAAAAAGGGCATGAAACCATCAGCAACCTCTCCATGTACGGCTTAAAGAACAGGTTATTTTTCGTAAATAAGTTCTCGCCTTCCGCGAATACTATGGAAGGGATAATAATACTTGAGCACGACGATAAGCAGAATATCACTAAAAAGATAGTGGCAAACAAAGGGGTTTACAGGGACGGGTTATGGTGGTTCTATCAGTGCATAACTTATCATTTCGACGATAATGTCCAGATGAGAGAAGAGCCGCAATACGAGGAAGAAGAGATAATGGAGATACCGGAAACACCTTATGACTTCCTGCATCAGATGCTGCGCCCGGAATTCATGACCATCTCCCAGCTTAATAACTATATCTGGAAACTATCCGAAAGCGGCGCTACCACGGTAATAAGGAACCTTAAGGTAGACCTTTACCAAAGGTTCACATCGCCGCTTACCAGCATAGTCATTATTCTGCTGGGGATACCTTTTTCTATGGTAATGCGCAAACGCGCCACAGGATTATCTTCAATAGGACTGTCGCTTATGGTAGGATTTTTGTATTACGTCTTCAACGCGGTAAGCATTGCCCTGGGTAAGGCGGGGGTATTCCCTCCGATAATAGCAGCATCATTAAGCCATATCGTCGCCCTTACTACGGCGTTATACCTGATACATAAACTACCCTGAAGAAAATCATACATATATTCTCGGCACACGGCTGCCCAGCCCGCAGACTATCTCATAAGGTATGGTATACGAAAGTTCAGCCAGCTCCTCGGCGGTTATCTTTTGCCTTCCTTGCGAGCCGATAAGCACTACTTCATCCCCTATCCTGGCCTTAAGGCCGCCCACATCAACCATTATCTGATCCATACATATCCTGCCGCTTATCTTAAAACGCTTACCGCCTATCAGGACCGGAGCGTTATTGGAAAGATTGCGCGGATAACCATCCCCATAACCGATAGGTAAAGTAATAATATTAGCTGCTTTTTTAGTAATATAAATATGGCCATAACTTACACCGTGGCCCTTAGAGAGCCTCTTCATGAACAGGACCCTGCTCTTCAGGCTTAAGACCGGCTTGAAGCTGACCTTCAACCCCTTCTTGGGATAAAGGCCGTATATCACCAACCCCGGGCGGACCATATTAAAATGGCTATCCTTATGGCCGATAATACCCATACTGTTTGCCGCGTGCACTAAAGGTATACTGATCCCCGCCTTATCCAGCCTGTGCGTGAGGAGCTTAAGCAGGTTAATCTGATAAGAAGTGAATCTTTTATCCATATCCGCGAACGGAAAATGCGTAAATATACCCTCTATATTTACGCGCTTTAATTTATGGACCCTTTTTACGAGATCTTCCGCGTCCAGGTGCGATACGCCGATCCTGCCCATCCCGGTATCCACCTTTATATGCACATTTACGTTTTTACCCAGGGACCTGGCCTTATTATCCAACGCGCGGGCCAGAGATTCATCGCAAACGGTGACGGTAAGTCCATATTTAAATACGGGAGGAATATCTTTCTTCATGATCAGTCCGAGTATCAATATAGGGACCTTTACCCCTGCCTCCCTTAATTTTATCCCTTCATCTATTGATGCCACACCCAGATAATCCACTCCGCAGGATACCAGTTTTTTACTTACCGGTATAAGCCCGTGCCCGTAGGCGTCTGCCTTAACGCAAACCATGACCCTGGTTTTAGGAGCCACCAGCTTTTTTATCTGTCTGAAATTATAAGCCAGGTTATTTAAATTTACCTCTGCCCACGTGGGCCTGTATCCTATGCTCTTGGCCTTATTCATCTTTTTCTGATCTGGCACTCTTTGGGATAGATATAAACCGGTTTAACTTTGAAGCCCCTTCCGGATCTTCCTTTTTTGATTATCTGCACTGCCGCTTTAATAATATTATGCCCGGAAGGATACCAGTGGTCCTTTTCCAGCAACATACCGATATCCATCTTTGTCAGGATCTTATCCTTATACATGCCTATCGCATCCCCCAGGCACACTACCCCTTTTCTGGCCGTTATCTTTTTAAGTAGCTCATCTATAGTCAGAAGCATATAAGGGGTAATACGTTTTAATTTACCCGCGCTGTTACTGTAAATGGCGCAATAAATAAGGCCTCTTTTGGCATCGATGATCGGAGCAATATATTTAGCTTCAGCAGGGGCATTAGCCGCCAGTATATCCAGGGTAGGTATCCCTATAACCGGCTTATTTAATGACAAAGCAAGCCCTTTTATCGCGGCGATCCCCACGCGCATACCGGTAAAAGAACCGGGGCCTAAACCGCAGGCAAGATAATCTATATCCTTCATCCGCCAGCCGATCGCATTGACCACCCTCTTTATGGTTAAGGCGAGCAGACCTGAAAGCCTCCTTTCAACCTCAAGCCTGTATTCGCATACCATCCCGTCGTTGTATACGCCTATGCAAAGGAATTTTGAAGTAGTGTCAATCCCTAATATCTTCATTTATCTTTCGCAGCAGCTCTTTATGGCGCCTGCCAAAAGCGCTGAATTCAAATGCCCTGGTTAAATCCGATCTTATCCTTAATCTTATCTTCAAATACTCCCGCGGCAGCAGGCTTTTCAGCCTGTCCGCCCATTCTACTACAGTCACCCCGTCATCATAGAAATACTCTTCATATCCCAGCGCCAGTATATCATTTACCCTCTCTAACCTGTAAAGGTCAAAATGGTATAAGGGTATCCTGCCGCGGGAGTGCTGCCTTATCAAAACGAAGGACGGGCTTATAACATCACCCATTTTTATTCCAAGCCCGGAAGCAATACCCTTAGTAAGCACTGTTTTACCAGCGCCAAACTCTCCGAACAGGCATATTATATCACCTTTACGCGAGTTTTTCGCTATCACACTGCCTATCTTTAATGTCTCTTTGACCGATCTAGATACCATATAAAACACTTCTCCATCCAATCAATACTATCAGGGACGTCTTTACAAACAAAATAAAGGGTGCCCCAAATTCAAAGAGATCCCTATATTAGCGAAGCTAAAAATGGAGGTATCCTTTGGGCTTAATAACCCTTACCCTGCCCTTTTTATCAACTAATCTTAAACCACACTCCTTATGCACTACCTGCCCGATAGGCTGGCAAAAATCAAGCCTGCTTCTGCGCAAATTCTTTGATTCGCTTTTGGACATCGTAAAAAGAAGCTCAAAATCCTCCCCCGTATAAAGCGCATCATCTATATTGCGCGCGCTCCTGCTCAAAGGGATAAGGTCCTCATATATTACCGCGCCCTTATCGCTCTCTTTAAGTATGTGCCCCAGGTCCTGCGCCAAGCCGTCGGATATATCGATCATGGAGTTGACCTTGAAATCTTTAACAAGCGCTCTCGCTTCCTTTAACCTGGGGGTGAAGGTAAGGTGTTTCCCGGCAATAGAGCCCCCAAGTTTACCGGTAACGAATATAACATCCCCCTCTTTTGCCTGGCTCCTTAAAACAAGCTTCTTCCTGTCCACAAACCCGGCCATACTCACGTCAATAGCCAGCTGCCTTGAACGGCTGATATCCCCGCCGACGAGATTTATACCGTACTTTTCCGTTACGCTCAACATCCCTTTAACCAGCTTATCCGTAAAATGAAGCGTACTGTTAGCAGGTATAGCCAGCGATACCAGGCAGTAACGCGGTTCCCCTCCGCAGGCCGCGATATCGCTTACCGATATTGCTATCGCCTTTCTGCCGATAAGATACGGGTCCTCTTTAACGGTAAAATCCACCCCCGCCACTATCATATCGCAGGTAAGAAGCATATATTTATCCTTGCTTAACCTTACTACGGCGCAATCATCTCCCGTACCTTTTACCACAGAGGTATCGGTCTTTATAAGCCTCTTTAACCTGTCGATCAAACCAAACTCCCCTATATTTTTTATGGAAACCATCTATCTATCCAGCACTTTAACGATATTCTTATTATACGGGGGCCTGATAACCCCCTTATCCGTGATTATGGCGCTTATCAGTTTATGCGGCGTAACGTCAAAAGCGGGGTTGAATATTGCAGCGCCTTTTGGGACTACCGGTTCACCCCAGAAAAGCCTTCTTACCTCTTCGGCATCACGCTCTTCAATAGGTATATCTTTACCGCTTTTGATCATCAGGTCAAAGGTAGACTGCGGCGCCGCGATATAAAAAGGTATCTTATGGTAATAGCTTAATACCGCGAGGTTATAAGTCCCGATCTTATTAGCGGTATCCCCGTTTGCCGCGATCCTGTCCGCTCCGGCAATAACCTTTTTTATCTTCCCCTGGCTCATCAATGTCGCGGCCATATTATCGCATATAAGGGTAACATCAACTCCGTTCTCCTTCAATTCCCAGGCGCTAAGGCGCGCCCCCTGTAACAGTGGCCTCGTCTCGCAGGCATACACCTTAAGGCGCTTACCCGACTCTTTTGCTTTATATATCACTCCCAGCGCCGTCCCGTAATCAATAGTAGCGAGAATCCCCGCATTACAAATTGTCAATATCGTATCTTTATCTTTAAAAAGCTTATCGCCGTACCTGCCTATCTTACGGCAGGCAACCCTATCCTCTTCTATTATCTTTAGCGCTTCTTTCAGGAGTAATGATTTTATGGAGGATACACTTTTCTTTCTATTTATTACCGCAACACTGCACATCCTCTCAATACCCCAGAAAAGGTTCCTTGCCGTCGGGCGGGATGATGACATATATTTTGCCGCCTTGTCCAGCTCTTTGGCAAAACCGGAAAATTCTTTTGTCCGCGAATCCCTTATTGCCAGATACACCCCAAGCGCGCCTGCAGCGCCAAGCGCTGGAGCGCCGCGCACCTTCAACTCCTTTATCGCCTTCCATAGCTCCGCGGCATCAGCGATCCGTTTATATTTCAGCTTTAACGGCAGCTCTGTCTGGTCTATTATCCTTACGGCGTTATCTTTCCACTCTATGGTCCTTAGAGCCATCTTTTCCTTTTTCTATGGAGTTTATCCGCGCGGTTATCTGCCTCCTGATATCGCGGCAACACCCGGGTTTTAAATTCTCCAATACCTTTCTATACGCATCCAGCGCCCCCCGCTGGTCACCGAGATTAAAGAGCGCATCAGCCATATTATCGTAGGTCACCGCCCTGCCAGGCTCAAGGCTAAGCGCTTTCTTAAAACACTTTATCGCCTCGGTATGACGGCCTATATTGTTCAGAAGCCACCCCTTATTATGATAAACAGTTGCGTAATCAGGCTCTGCCTCTATACCCTTATCAAAATAATAAAGCGACGCATCTATTATCCCGAGCTCGACCATACACAATGCCCGGTCATTATACGCTGCCCCGTCATAAGGGTTGTATCTTATGGCGCGGTCAAAATATTCTATAGCCGCGGTGAATTTATCTTTCAAGAGTTCGATCTGGCCTTTAAAATATTCCGCTTCCCCTTTAAACCCGCTTTGCTCTGCCTGCCTTAACCCCTCTTTGGCCAGCCTGGCTGCTTCCCTGCGCGTTCCATAAGTTATCGCCTCATCCAGCCTTGCCCTAAGTTCCGGCAGCTTGGCATGCTTATCCATAGTTTATAGCCCGATCATCCTGGCGGCGAGGCTCCTCTTTATCTTGATGGCAGCGTGAGGGCATGCCTCCTGGCAGCAAAAACAGGCGATACATCCCGAGTAATCAAAGGCGAGCCTGTTATTCTTAATGCTTATTATCTTATTCGGACACGCCTGGATGCAATAACCGCACCTGACGCACTTATCATTGTCCGCGTAAGGGTAATATTTTACGAACCTGCTTAATAACCGCACGACTAACGAAGGAAGCTTTGTCCTTAAGGAAGAAGAAGGCAATATAAAAGGCCTGTCTATGACATCCTTAAGGCTCTCCCCCATTATTGATATGGACCTGATATCCGCAGTACCCAGGCCCCTTGCCGCCGCCTGCCTGGTGCTTGATATATCCTTAGGCTCGATCCCCATGATCAAAGCCATAATGCTGTCTATGGCAACGCAGTCCTTTCCGGCGAGCAACAAGCCGAGGTTACGCAATTTCCCGCCCGTAGCTGGCCCGTCCCCTTCCATAGCCACAATGCCGTCAACCACGGTCAGGGAAGGCCTGACCTCCTCGTAAATATCCACAAGCATCCTGGCAAAATCATGCTTATCATAATATTTCTTATGCAGCTCCGTCTTGTGGGTCTTCCATACAAAACCGAAAAGATTTTTTATCGCTCCGGTAAGGGTCATCATCTCGTGCGTTTTGAACTTGGGGACATTCACGATGCAATCACACTTATCGATCCATGCGGCCAGAGGAAATCCGCGTCTCCAGACCTTATTTTCAAAATACACCGGCTCGGCCCCTTCATCCTCGCAGACCTTCTTTATCCCCGATCTTTCATAAACCTCGCCCGGGTCCTCCGCCTGCTTGCCCCAAACACTGGGCCCGTCGCCAACATAAACCGCGCAACCTGATTCTTTCAGGATCTTTATTACCGCGCGCACCACCTCAGGATGTGTGTCTACTCCTGATGCCGGCTCCTTTGCCATCAGCAGGTTGGGCTTTACCAGGACCCTGCTTTTGGCAGGGACAAAAGCAGATATACCTCCGATCAGGTCTATCCCCCTTCTCACCGCCTCCAAAACGCATCCGGGATCATAATCAGCGCATTTAACTACCGAAATCTCTGCTTTCATGTCAAATCAAAGAATCTTATGGCGTTCTCCGTGGTGCTCTTTGCGATTTCATCAAAAGACACCCCCTTTATACGCGCGGCCTCTTCGGCAAGAAGCCTTACGTACGAGGGTTCATTACGCCTGCCGCGTAAGCCCTCCGGAGGCAAAAAGGGAGCGTCCGTCTCAAGCATCAACCTATCTAAGGGGGTTTCTCTTAAAAACCCTCTCAGGCTCTCTGCTTTCTTATAAGTGATATTGCAGGTAAAAGAGATATAAAAACCCAGGCCAAGGCAGCTCTTGAGAAAATCCCCGTCCCCCGAAAAACAATGCACAACCGCCCGCAAGGGCAGGAACTCATTCAATATCTTAAAGGTATCGGCCTGGGCCTCGCGGTTATGTATTACTAAAGGAAGGTCAAAATCCTTCGCCAGGCCTGCCAGATACCTGAATAATGCCTTTTGGTTATCGCGCGCGGAATAGTTCTTATAATAATCCAGCCCGGTCTCGCCTATAGCTACTACTTTATCCTGCCCTGCCAGCTCCCTTATCCTTGCCTTAGCGCTATCGTCCGATATATCCGCCTCGTGGGGGTGCAGCCCTACGGCCGCGTATATAAAGTCATAGCTGCGCGATAACTCAAGCGATTTCTCTGAGCCTTTAAGGCTTGAGCCTATATTTATAATATGTCCTATGCCTTCTTTTTGGGCGCGGCTGATAACTTCTCCGCGATCGGGTTCAAACTCGGGAAAATCGAGGTGGCAATGGGTATCTATCAACATCACATGCGGATATCGGTCTTTTAGGGTGCCGTCTTGTCTATACGCGGGAATAAAGGATTACCTTTCTTTATCTTATCAGACCCGATCTGTTCTCTTATGAGCGCGGCCGTCTTCGGCATAAAAGGAGCTATCTGTCCTGCTACTTCCCTGATTACATCTACCAGCAAACGGATAAAAGTCTTTAATTCATCGGCCTTATTTTCCTTTGCCAGGTTCCAGGGTTTTGTGTCTTCAATATATTTATTCGCCATACCTATCAGAATCCAGGTATGTTCAAGGGCAAAGCTGAAATTAGGTATAGCCATTGCAAGAGACACCTCTTCGGATAAGGACTTTATCTTATCCTCTATCTTCCTGCCCTGCTCATCCGGCGCCCCTCTTTCGGGTATCTCGCCTTGAAAATATTTCTCTATCATAGTAAGGGTGCGGTAAATAAGATTACCGAGGTCATTCGCCAAGTCGCTATTGAATCTTTTGATTATCGCTTCCTCGGAAAAGTTGCCATCCCCTCCGAAGGGGATATCGCGCAGCAGGAAATACCTGTATACGTCTATCCCGAACTTATTCACCATATCTATGGGGTTGACCACATTCCCGCGCGATTTGGACATTTTATTCTCATCTATCATCCACCACCCGTGGGCAAATATGCTCTTGGGTGGCTCTATGCCTAACGCCTTAAGCATAATAGGCCAATATACGGCATGCTGCCTTAAAATATCCTTACCTATCAAATGCAGGTCTGCCGGCCACCAGCGAGAGCTGTATTTGCCGTCGGCATCAAAGGAGCCGACGGCGCTGATATAATTAATAAGGGCATCGAACCAGACATAAGTCACATGCTGGGGGCTGAAAGAAAGCGGTATCCCCCAGCTCATGCGCTCTTTAGGCCGCGAGATACAAAGGTCCGTCAATTTATTCAATTCCAGGAAACTTAAAACTTCATTACGCCTTATATCAGGAAGTATGAAATCCGGATGGCCCTTGATATAACCTGCCAGCCAATCCTGGTATTGGGATAATTTAAAAAAGTAGTTCGTCTCGGTAATCTTCTCTACCGGCCTTTTGCAGTCCGGGCATAATCCCTCTTCTGCCTGCTTCTCAGTCCAGAATGTCTCGCAGGGAGTGCAATACCACCCTTCGTATTTTGCCTCGTAAATATCTCCTTTATTATGGAGTATCTCAAGGGCTCTTTTTACAAAACCGGTATGCCTTTCTTCGGTAGTGCGGATAAAATCATTGTAGGATATATTCAGCTCTTTCCAAAGGCCCTTGAAGATCGATACCGTTTTATCGGCGAACTGTCCCGGTTCCAGTTTCTGCGCTTCCGCGGCCCGTTGTATCTTCTGGCCATGCTCGTCAGTGCCTGTAAGCAGCCAGACATTATCATCTCCTATGGCGCTACGCATATGCCGGGCAAGCGCGTCAGCGGCAATAGTGGTATAAGAATGCCCTATATGCGGAGAGGCATTGACGTAGTATAACGGGGTGGTTATATAGAATTTCTTATTCATTATAAGGCACCTGCGCCTGCGAACCATCTTCCAGCAACACCGTAACTATACGCTTGAACACATTGACCCCGATCACTTTTCCCTTGCCCTGCTTGGTATTCACATGTTCGCCTTCCCGGGGGAGCCCCTTGGAAAGGATCTTGTAAGACTCATATTCAAAATAAAGGCAGCACATCAGCCTGCCGCAAAGGCCCGATATCTTGGGAGGGTTCAGGGGAAGGCCCTCCTCCTTAGCCATCTTAATAGTCACCGGTTCAAAATCTTTTAAAAAAGTACCGCAGCATAACTGCCTTCCGCAATGGCCGAATCCTCCGAATAGCCTCGCTTCATCGCGCACTCCTATCTGCCTTAACTCTATCCTGGCCTTGAATATCTTGGCAAGGTCCTTGACCAGGTTCCTGAAGTCTACGCGCCCGGAGGCGGTAAAATAAAATATTATCTTTGAGCGGTCAAAAGAGTATTCCGCGCGCACAAGCTTCATATCCAGCTTATGCTCCTCTATTTTTTTAAGGCAGGCGCTGAACGCCTCCCTGGCTTTTCCCTTATTGTCCTCTATCTGTTTTAAATCGTTATCTCTGGCAATACGTATTATCTTCTTAAGCGGCTCCTGCGTATTATTGTTCAGCAGGGCATCTTTAGGCGAAACTACCTGCCCATAATCCAGGCCGCGGTCATGCTCGACAACGACATAATCGCCTTCCTTCACATTCCAGCTCCCCGCGTTATAAGGAAATGTCTGCCCGAAAACCCGAAGCCTTACAAGGACCTTATTCTCATTTTTTTCCACTCTATGCCCCGTTTTTAAGCGCCCATTTTAAATTAGATAACAATAGCTTTGTATTCACATTACGATCCAGATAAAAGAAGGAGCCCGATATGGAATTCATTATCTCATACAGGTCAGTAAAGGCGTAACGGTTCATCACCCTTAACAGGTCATCCTTGCGGTCAAGGTTGATCAGCTCCGAGTAAGAAGTCCCTATCTTTACCATATATATATCCCTGAACCATCCCGCGAGTATATTCAATGAATCCTTGACGCTATCCCTGCTATCCGCGGTAAACTCCGTTCCCCGGCGCCTGTCCGCGAGGGCCAGCGCGTCAATGACCCTGTTCTTATCTTTCAATATATCCGTCTCTTTCAGGCTCAAGGCGCGTCCTATCCTTCCTTCGCAGAAATAAGCCAGGTAATGGGAAAGTGTATCATCTATGCGGAAATCTTTTTTTAATACCTGTTCAAGCAGGGTCCTTTTTAAAGGATAGAATTTTATCGTTTTACAGCGCGAGACTATGGTCTTAAAGAGGAGCGCCGGCTTCGCGCTGACCAGGATGATCAAGGTATGCTCAGGGGGCTCTTCCAGCACCTTCAACAGCGCGTTAGCAGCGTCGGAGGTAAGATTATGGGCGTTATCTACAATAAATACCTTCCTCTTGCCTTCGTAAGGCCTTAAGCTGGCTTCTTTCTGAAGGCGGCGGATATATTCTATCTTTACGGCATCAGAAGCGCCCTCTTCTTCGCTTCCGATAATATGCACATCGGGATGCTCCCCCTTCTCTATCTTGAGGCAGGAAGCGCATCTATCGCAGGAATCCGTTCCTTCTTTTTCGCAGTTCAGCGCTTTAGCAAGGGTCCTGGCAGTAAACATCTTGCCTACCCCCTCTTCCCCGGAAAAAAGATAACTGCCGGTAAAACGCGAATTGCTTATATATTCCCTGATTATCCCTATTGAAGTATCCTGGCCTTTTATATCCCTGAAAGACATATTATCTTAAAAGTTTATCTACCAATTTTCTGATAGAGGACTGGGTGTTATCCTTATCCTTATCCACTCTGACTACTTTTATCCTCCCCGGCTCAAGGCGCGCCATCTTATGGTATCCGTTCAATACCCTGCCATGGTAAGACAATGAGCGCCTTTCAATACGGTCCTTTGAATTACGGCGGTGCTTCAGGCCCTCTTTAAGCGGGAGGTCCAGGAATATGGTCATATCCGGTTTTACACCGCAGGATGCGTATTCTCCTATGCCCTTTATCAGTTTTATATCCATCCCCAGCCCATAACCCTGATAAGCAACGGTAGAATCAAGAAACCTGTCGCAGATGACTATCTTCCCCTGCTTGACGGCAGGCAGGATGACCTCAGTTGCCACCTGCGCGCGCGCTGCCATATAAAGAAGCATCTCCGCCAACGGGGAGATGGAATCATTCTTATGGTCCAGCAATATCTTCCTTATCTTCTCGCTTATCTTTGTCCCGCCTGGTTCGCGCAGATAAACGGCAGAAAAACCCTCCCTTTTCAGATACTGATAAAGTAGTTTTGATTGCGTGCTTTTGCCGCAGCCTTCGGAACCCTCAAATGTTATAAATTTGCCTTTCATATTTTCCGACGCCAAACCGTCCCCTCTTTTGTGTCCTCTAAAATAACGCCTTTTTCTTCAAGCTCTATCCTTATATTATCCGATAAAGAGTAATCTTTATTTTTGCGCGCAGTATTCCTTTGGGTGATCTTGTCTTCAATTTCCGTATCGCTGATCATGACAGATCTTTGCTTCATCTCCAAAGAGATCCCTAGGATGCCGAGCAGCTCTTTCAATGTATTCTTCGCCGCAACGGCAAACCTGGGCTTATCTATATTCTTATTCGTTATATTTACCAGGTCAAAGACAGAAGCAAGGGCCTGGGGAGTATTAAAATCATCATCCATAGCGCTTATAAAGTTATTCCTTATATCTCCTACTTCTACGGGCAGCCTGGCTGCCTCCTCTCCGTCTATCTTCCCGAGCAGTATCATTATCCTCTCCAGCGCCTTCCTGGCTTCTTCTATCTTCTCTTCATTATAATCTATCGGATGCGAATAGTGCGCAGAGAGAAAGAACAACTTCAATAGATCCGCATTATCATATTTGGAGAGGAAATCCTTTATGGTCACAAAATTACCGAGGGATTTGGACATCTTTTGTCCGTTAATAGTAAGCAGGCCGTGATGCATCCAGTATTTAGCGAAGGGTTTACCGGTAAGGGCTTCTGCCTGGGCGATCTCATTCTCATGGTGCGGGAATATCAGGTCCCTGCCCCCTGCGTGTATATCCAGGGTATCTGTTTTCAGGAACTCCTGCGACATCACCGAACACTCTATATGCCATCCCGGACGCCCCGCGCCCCAGGGGCTCTCCCATGACGGTTCACCGGGCTTTGAAATTTTCCAAAGGGCAAAATCCAGGGGGTCCTGTTTATTCTCGTCGGACTCTATGCGAGCCCCGCTTTGCATCTGATCTATACCCTGCCCGGAAAGTTTACCGTAATCCGTGAACTTGCGCACGTTGAAATATACCCCGCTATCTGTGGCGTAGGCGAAACCTTTCGCCATCAAACCCTCTATATACTTTATCATCCCGGGGATATTATCGGTCGCCCGGGGCTCATGGTCGCCTTTCTTTATGCCAAGCTCCTTAAGGTCTTCGTAATACCTGTCGATATATCTGCTTACCAGCTCCTTCCAGTCCGTTTTTAATTCATTGGCGCGGTTTATGATCTTATCATCTATATCGGTAATATTGCGCACGAACTTCACGTCAAACCCGCGGTATTTCAGGTAACGCCTTACAACATCAAATATATACAGGCTCCTGGCATGCCCTATATGGCTTTCATCATACACGGTGACCCCGCAGGTATACATATTTACCACAGGCGGTCTTAAAGGAATGAGTTCCTCTTTTTTACGGGAGAGGGAATTATGTATGGAGACTGGCATGAATATATTATTTATCTTCCAACTTCCTGATCCGCTTCTCAAGCTCTTCTATGTTCTGCATGATCGGATCAAGAATATGGATATGGTCTAAACTGATATCTATCTTTTTCCCGTCCTGTTTGGTGATCCTGCCCGGCACGCCTACGACCGTAGAGTTAGGCGGGACATCCTTGATAACTACCGCGTTCGCCCCTATATATGAATTATCCCCGACGGTAATATTGCCGAGCACCTTGGCGCCCGCTCCGATAACCACGTTATTGCCGATAGTAGGGTGGCGCTTGCCTTTTTCTAATCCTGTCCCGCCCAGGGTCACCCCCTGGTAAAGAAGCACGTTATCCCCGATAATGGCGGTCTCGCCTATCACCACCCCCATACCGTGGTCTATGAAGAACCCCTTGCCTATCGTTGCCCCCGGGTGTATCTCGATACCCGTAAAATGCCTGGATACCTGGCTGATCAGCCGCGCTATGAAAGTAAGCCCCATCTTATAGAAAAAATGCGCCGTGCGGTGGCTTATCAAAGCGTGCAGCCCCTGGTAAAGTACGAGTATCTCAAAAAAACCCTTGGCAGCCGGGTCTTTTGCGCGCGCGGCCCGTATCTCTTTGTAAAAGATAAGCGAAAGAATAAAAGTCTTCAATAAGATCAAAGACAAGATAATAAGCGCTATCTTCAATAAAAGCGTGCAAACTATCATTTATCCTCCCTGGGTGTTATTGCGGCTATGGCGTAAACCGATATAGCCTCTTTCCTGCCTATCTCCCCTAACCCCTCATTGGTCTTGGCTTTGATATTGACTTTATCTTCTCCGATCATCAGAATGCCCGCTATCTCCTGCCTCATCTTTCTCTTAAAAGGAGAAAGCACGGGCTCCTGCGCGATTACTACCGCGTCTACATTATTAATAATAAAACCTTTTTCAGCCAACAACGCGCGCACCTCCTTTAATAATTCTGAGCTTGAGACCCCCCGGTACCTGGGGTCAGTGTCAGGAAAATGTTCCCCTATGTCCCCTTCCCCCGCCGCGCCCAGGAGCGCGTCGCATATGGCGTGTAAGAGCACATCTCCGTCGGAGTGGCCAAGCAGGCCGTTGATATAGGGTATCTCTATGCCCCCGATGAATAACCTGCGCCCGGCTACCAGCCGGTGTATATCATAACCGATACCTATCTTTTGCGGCATAGTTCTTTAGAGATCGCCTTCGCCAATATCAAGTCTTCCGGAGTAGTTATCTTTATATTGTCATACCTGCCCATTACAACACTCACCCTTTTACCCAGCCTCTCCACCAGCATGGAATCATCAGTCGCCAGGCTGCGGCCGGGGCCTTTATGCGCCCTTAAGATCAATTCTTTCTTGAATACCTGCGGGGTTTGTATCTCCCACAATGAACCCCTGTCTATCGTCTCCTTAACCGTATTTACTTCGCAACTCCCCCTCGCGACTTTCTTTATCGTCGCTTTTACCGGGACCCCGGCTATGGCAGCCCCTGACTTCTCCGCCGCTTTTATTACCGAAGATAATGTTTTTCTATCAATAAAAGGCCTCGCGCCGTCATGGATAAGGACCATCTCCGTAGCGCTGCCAATCGCCTTAAGGCCATTGGCTACCGAGTCAGAACGCCTTTCTCCTCCCAGGACTATATCTTTGACCTTTTTTACGCCAAACCTTCTGACCTGCTTATATATCTGCCCCGAATTCCGCCGGTTTACTACTATTATTATCTCTTTAACCTCCGGGGCCTTCGCGAGGGCTTTAAGGCTGTAAATAATAATGGGCCTTTTGCCTATTCTGACAAGAGGTTTGGCTATCCTTGACCTTAATCTTAGGCCTTTGCCGGCGGCAAGGAGTATCGCCGTGACATATCTCATTTGTTCAGCTTGGTGAATATCATCCTGCCGGCCTGGGTCTGGAGAACAGAGGTGACCGCGACCTTTACCTCCTGCCCGAGCATCCTGCGCGCGTCTTCCACCACGACCATGGTGCCGTCTTCCAGATACCCTATTGCCTGGTTATGCTCCTTGCCTTCTTTCAAAAGCTTGATGCGCATCTCTTCCCCGGGAAATACCATAGGTTTTAAGGCATTCGCCAACTCGTTTATATTAAGCACTTTTATACCCTGAAGGCTGGCTACGCGGTTCAGATTGAAGTCTACGGTCAATATCTTCGCCTCTAATATCTTTGCCAGCTTCACGAGTTTAGCGTCTACTTCCGGTATATCGGGAAGCTCCTCTTCATGCAGGGTTATATCCTGCCCCATCTCCTTTTGAAGCGTATGCAATATCTCAAGGCCGCGCCTGCCTCTCTGGCGCTTGATGGAATCGGTAGAATCAGCTATATGCTGCAATTCCCTTAAGATGAATTTGGGAAGGACCAGCTTATTCTCAAGGAACTTCGTTTTGCATATATCCAGTATGCGGCCGTCGATGATAACGCTGGTATCAAGAAGGGTCAAATCCTCCGACTGGTTCTGCCTGCGCAGGCGCACGTAAGGTATGATTATATTAAACTCATCCTTCCCGCGTAAACCTATGACCATACCCAGATAACAGAATACCAGCGTAAGCGTGACCCTTATTACCGATAAACTGGAACTGGATATGGGGGCGAGCGTGAACGCGTCGGTAACGAGCTTGGCCATGATCAAACCGAGTATAAGCCCGAACACAGTGCTGGAGAGCCCCCTCATAGATACGCGGCGCATCCCCATCTCAACGATTATGATGATACCGCTTAATGCTACTCCTATCATGGCTCCCAATATCCCCATGTCATTGGGTTCAAAGATCTGAAAACCGATGAGCGCGCTCGCAAGTAAAAAAAGAATACGAACAGCTAATAAATTCATATAATTACCTCCTTATAATTTCCCTATGGCGATATCTAATGCTTCTTTAAGCGTGGAAACAGGTATCAGTTCTATATCATCTTTCCTGTAATCCAGCCCCTTATGATTATTTTTCGGTAATACGCAGTGCTTAAAACCCAGTTTTGCCGCTTCATTTATGCGCAGTGTCGCCTGCGATATGCTCCTGATCTCTCCGGATAAACCTACTTCTCCCAGGAATACCGCGTCTGAAATGGCGACCCGCTCGCGGAAAGCGGAACTTATCGCTATGGCAACGCCCAGGTCTGCCGCGGGGTCCTCTATCTTTATCCCTCCGGCGACATTCACGAATACGTCTTCAGAACCAAGATGCAAACCTATGCGCTTCTCCAATACCGCCACCAAAAGGCTCAAGCGGTTAAAATCAAACCCTTGCGTCCTGCGGCGCGCGTAACCAAAGGTTGACCTGCTTACCAACGACTGTATCTCAACCAGCAGCGGACGGCTCCCTTCCAGCACCGACACTACTACGGAGCCTGAGACATCGCGCGGTTTCTCCGAAAGGAATATCTCAGAGGGGTTCTTTACCTCTTTTAACCCCTCGGAGGCCATTTCAAATACGCCGATCTCATTTGTCGAACCGAACCTGTTCTTTACCGCGCGCAATATCCTATAGGTAGAGAACCTGTCCCCTTCAAAATAAAGCACGGTATCAACTATATGCTCAAGGACCCTCGGCCCAGCTATGGCCCCTTCTTTGGTGACATGGCCGATGATAAAAATTGATGTGCCTGTAGTCTTGGCCAATTGCGTGAGTATGCCCGCGCACTCCCTCACCTGGCTTACGCTCCCGGGAGAAGAGCTTATCGTCGGCTCAAAGATGACCTGTATAGAATCAATGATCACCACTTCAGGGTTGATCTTTTTTATATACTCAATTATCAAAGAAAGGTCCGTCTGGTTGACTATATAAAGGTCACCGTCTTTACCCGCCCCTAATCTCTTGGCCCTTAATTTTGTCTGGCTGACAGATTCTTCTCCGCTTACATAAAGGACCGTGTGGCCGTGCCCTGTAAGCTGGTTTGATACCTGAAGGGAGACTGTGGATTTTCCTACTCCGGGGTCACCGCCGATCAATACCACGCAGCCATGGACTATCCCGCCCCCCAACACCCTGTCTAACTCCGATATGCGGGTTTTAAGCCTGGACTCCTCCCTGATCTCTACATCCTTCAGCAGGACCGGTTCATCTTTATATAATGCCTTCCTTTCCTTTCCCTTGACCGAAGGCGCGGCGTAATCCTCTTCAACAAAGGAGTTCCAGCTGTTGCAATCAGGGCACCTGCCGAGCCATTTCGGGGATTGATACCCGCAATTCTGACAGGCGAATACCGTCTTAGTCTTCATCTGCTATTTCTTTTCTTTTGTTTTACGGAAAAGCTTCCAGGGGTTCTTCCGTATATCCGTGATCAAAGCATCCAGCTCTTTATATACCTCGTCATCATATAGCAGCTTGCCTATCGTGCCTTCCTTATTTATCAGCTTCTTGATACTCTCATCCAAGTTCTTGGCTATATCCCTGGCTAATACCGAGATCTCCTGCATCGGTATAGGGTCAACCCCTACCATACTTCCTTTCGGGGGCAGGGCATTTTCATTATCCTCTCCAGGCATTATCTCTATATACTTCTCGCCCAGCAACCCCAGGGTATTCACCCATACCTGCGAATCAATGGGGACCTTTATATTATTTTTTATATAACCTGTTATCCGCACTTTAGGGGCGGGATCTCCTCCCGGAGTATAAAAGCTTATATTTTTAACTTCCCCCACATCCACTCCGGCAAACCTTACCGGAGCTCCCACCTTGACGCCGTTGGCGAAATTGAAAATGAAATTCAGCTCATATCCCGTAGCTATGCTCCTGAATTCCTTCATAGATAATACAAAGAAACTCAATATGATAATGCCGACAAAAACAAATATACCTACCTTTAATTCTAATTTTGACTGACCGAATATCATCGGTTACCTCCGGTTTTATTTAAAACTTTCTAAAGTTTCCGTTATCGGCCCTTGAGCCAGGCCGTTTATAAACTGATGCACTACCGCGTGGTCCGTGTTCTGTATCTCTTCGGGCGTGCCTTCGGCGATGATCCTGCCCTGGTACATCATGGCGATCCTGTCGGCCACTTTATAGGCGCTCTTCATATCGTGAGTGACCACGATAGAAGTAATATTCAGTTTATCGTGCATACTCCTGATAAGTTCATTGATACTATCCGCCGTTATGGGGTCAACTCCGGTAGTGGGCTCATCATATAATATGATATCTGGCTTGATGCAGATGGCGCGGGCAAGCGCCACGCGCTTTTTCATCCCGCCGCTTAATTCGGAGGGCATCAAATTCCCTATACCGCACAGGTTGACCATGCATAATGATTCTTCTATCCTCTCCAGCAGGCCCTGCTTGCTGATCTTGGTATGCTCTATAAGCCCGAAGCCTACGTTTTCTCCCACAGTCAGCGAATCAAATAACGCCCCGCCCTGGAAGACCAGCCCGATACGGAGCCTCAAGGCATCAAGTTCTTTTTCATTCAATGTATCAAGGTCCTTCCCTTCTATATATATCTTCCCCTTATCAGGCCTTAATACCCGCACTATATGCTTAAGGAGCACGGACTTGCCGCAGCCGGAGCGCCCGATGATCACATAGGTTTTTCCCTTTTCGATCTTCAGGTTCAGGTTATCGATAACCTTATGCTCCCCGAACGATTTGTATAATCCTTCTATATTTATCATAAATGAGCCCGCATTAATCGCTATAAAAGGGCGCTATGTTCATGGAAATATGAAATAGAACAGCGCCGTGAAGAAGCAATCACAGGCGATGATCATGATGAACATCGTCACAACTGCGCGCGCCGTAGCCTTGCCAACACCCTCTGCCCCGCCTTCTACGTTAAAGCCCTCATAGCAGCTCACGAAGGCGATTATCATCCCGAAAACCAGCGCCTTGGCTAACCCCGTAAATAAGTCTTTATAGAGCAGCGCGCTAAAAGTAACATAACGGTACATACCCCCTGAAACACCCAGCTTATAAACGCAAATAAGGTAACCCCCGAATATGCCTACTAAATTGGCATATAACGTCAGTAGCGGTTCCATTATGCTCAAGGCTACCAGGCGCGGGACTACCAGGTATTTTATCGGGCTGGTGGCAAATGCCTCAAGGGCGTCTACCTGCTCGGTCACCTGCATGGAGCCGATCTCGGCGGTAATTGACGCCCCTACCCTTCCGGCAACTATCAAAGCTGTGATAACAGGCCCCATCTCCCTTACCATGGAGAGCGCGACGATACTGGCGATATACATCTCGGCTCCCATGCGCTGCATCTGATAGGCTGTCTGAAGAGCCAGGATCACCCCGATAAAAAAAGCTATCAGTGAAATTATAGGCAGGCTGTCTACGCCGGCCTTTTTACACTGTTCAAAGATACGCTCTCTTTTTAACGGGGTAACGAAAAGCCAGTAAAAGGTCTGGCCTGACAGATATGCCAGCCCGCCAAAAAGGCGCATAAACGACATTACCCTGCCGCCTAAGATGATGAGGAATTTTTTCATGCCTCGAAAAGCAGCTCCTGGTTCTTGCGGGACACTTTTATCTTAGAGCCATCCTTGAACTTCTTGGATATTATTTCGGATGCCAGAGGATCTTCAAGAAACCTTTGTATCGTCCTCTTTAAAGGCCGCGCCCCGAATACGGGGTCAAAGCCTTTTTCAATCAGGAACTCCTTTGCATCCTGGCTTACCTCCATAATGATATTATGCTCTTTAAGCCTCTCGGAAACAAACCCGATCTCAATATCAATAATATGAAAAAGGTCCTCCTTGACCAGCGGACGGAAGACTATGGTATCGTCAATACGGTTCAGGAACTCGGGCTTAAATGTGCGCTTTACTTCTTCAAGCAGCTTATCCCTCATCTCCTGATAGGTCACGTCCTCCTTTTGGGCCTTAAAGCCCATCGAACCGCTCTTGCGGATAAGTTCGGCCCCCACGTTAGAGGTCATGATCACGACGGTATTGCGAAAATCCACCTTCCTGCCGAAACTATCGGTAAGGCGACCCTCTTCAAAAACCTGAAGGAGAAGATTAAACACGTCGGGATGGGCCTTTTCAATCTCATCCAGCAGTATAACGGAATAAGGCCTGCGCCTCACCCTCTCGGTAAGCTGGCCGCCCTCCTCATAACCCACGTATCCGGGAGGCGCCCCTATTAAACGCGAGACATTGAATTTCTCCATATATTCGGACATATCCAGCTGTAATAACGCGTCTTCATCTCCGAACATATATTCGGCGAGCGCCCGCGCCAAAAGGGTCTTGCCTACGCCTGTGGGCCCCAGGAATATAAATGAACCGATAGGCCGCTTGGGGTCTTTTATGCCCGCGCGCGAACGCCTAACAGCGTGCGCGATAGCGGAGATCGCCTCCTCCTGCCCTATAACGCGCTTATGCAGCTCCTCTTCTATCTTTAACAACTTCTCGCTCTCTTTTTCCTCCAGGCGGAATATCGGTATCCCTGTCCACTGGGACACTATCTTGGCGATCTCTTCTTCGCCGACTTCAGGCCTCATCTTGTCTTTTGCCTGCGACCATTCACCGTTCAATTTCTCAAGGTCCTGGCGCGCCTGCCTCTCCTGGTCCCTTAATGCCGCTGCCTTCTCAAACAGCTGGCTTTTGATGTAAGATTCTTTTTCTTTTCTTATGGATTCTACTTTTTGTTCCAGCTCCTTGATCTCCGGGGGCACAACCAATACATTCAATCTCGCGCGCGAACCCGCTTCATCTATAAGGTCCACGGCCTTATCGGGAAGGAAGCGCCCTGAAATATAACGGTCTGACATCTTTGACGCTGCCTCAAGGGCCTCATCCTTAAAGGTCACGCGGTGGTGCGCTTCATATTTATCGCGCAAACCCTTTAATATTTCTACCGTCTGCTCAACCGAAGGAGGCTCGACCATTATGGTCTGGAACCTGCGCTCAAGGGCCGCGTCCTTCTCTATATATTTCCTGTATTCATCCATCGTGGTCGCGCCGATACACTGCATCTCGCCGCGCGATAATGACGGCTTCAGGATATTTGACGCGTCTATCGCCCCTTCGGCCGCTCCCGCGCCTACGAGGGTATGCAATTCATCGATGAATATAATAACATCCTGGGAGCGTTTTATCTCCTCCATTATTGCCTTTATGCGTTCTTCAAACTGCCCGCGGTATTTTGTGCCGGCGACCATTAATGCCAGGTCCAGGACGATGATCCGTTTATTGCGCAATACCTCCGGCACATTGCCGGATATGATCGACTGGGCAAGCCCTTCCACTATCGCGGTCTTACCCACACCCGCCTCCCCTAACAAAACAGGATTATTCTTCGTGCGCCTGCTTAATACCTGTATGACCCGTTCGATCTCATTTTGCCTGCCTATCACAGGATCAAGTTTATTCTCTTTTGCCAGCTCGGTCAGATTCCTGCCGAAGGCATCCAGCGCCGGCGTCTTTGTCTTGGCAGCGGGAGAACCCGCATTGGGCAGCGCCGAGCCAAGAAGCTCCATAACTTCAGACCTCACTGTATTAAGGTCCAACCCAAGGTTCAATAATACCTGCGAGGCTATCCCCTCTCCTTCGCGAATCAAGCCAAGCAATATATGCTCTGTGCCGATATAATTATGCCCGAGAGAACGCGCCTCTTCGGCAGCCAGCTCCAATGCCTTCTTGGCGCGGGGGGTAAAAGGTATATCCCCGATGATCTGCGTAGTGGGGCCCGGCTGGACTAACTTTTCTATCTCAAGGCGGATCTTCTCTAAAGAGACACCTACCTTCTGCAATACATTCGCGGCTACGCCCTCTCCTTCGCGGACAAGGCCCAGCAATATATGCTCTGTGCCGATATAATCGTGATTAAAACGCCTCGCTTCCTCCTTGGCTAAGATGATGACTTTTCTGGCCCTCTCGGTGAATCTGTTGAACATCCTTCCTCCTTATTTCATTAGTTTATTCCTGATTAATTCAGCCCTTTTCACATCCCTCTCCTGGCTTGATAGTTTCTTATTCTCCAGCTTCTGCAGATGCGACGGCTGAGTGGTGATAAACAGTTCATTTATGGCGCTGCGATCAATATCCTTTACGATCCCCAGGTCACACCCGAGCCTCACCATAGACAACAGCTCGGTAGTCTCCTGGCTGGTAATGATATGGGCGCTCTTTAATATGCCGAAACTGCGGCTTACCCTGTCTTCCAATAATGCCCTGTTACGGGACAACAGCATCTCTCTTGCCTGGCCCTCCTGTTCAATGACCTGCCGGATCAGGCCGCTTAAGTTTTCTATTATATCGTCTTCGCTGTGGCCTAAAGCGACCTGGTTGGATACCTGAAAAAAATTGCCGGTAGCCTTCGTCCCTTCTCCGTAAAGCCCGCGCGTGGTAAAGCTCAACTTGGCTATTGCCGCGAGCACCCGGTTTATCTGCGCCGACATCACCAGCGCCGGAAGATGCAGCATAACAGAGGCGCGCATACCTGTGCCGGTATTAGTCGGGCAGGCAGTCAAATATCCCCAGTCCGCGAAGAACGCGAAATGCAGTTCTTTAGCGAACGAATCATCTATCTTATTTACGATATTCCACGCCTCAAAGAGGTTGAACCCCGACTGCATCACCTGCATCCTTATATGGTCCTCCTCATTGATCATTATGGACAATATCTCCCCGTCGTCTATCATGACCGCTTTATTATCGGCTTTCTGGGCATGCTCATAAGACATCAGGTGCCTCTCGACCAGGAATTGTTTATCTATGCTATCCAGTTCCCCTAACTTAAAAAGGGTGGTCCCTTTCAGGTAATCCGTCTTATCCGCCGCCTGCGCGATCATCCCAAGCACGCTTTCGCCCTGCTTCTTATCTGCCCAGTGCGGAAAAGGTATCTTATCCAGGTTCCTGGCTAAGCGTACGCGGCTTGATATAACGATATCGGAGTTCGGGCCTGTCCCTTTGAGCCACTCGCTGCTATGATCCATAAGGTCGTTCAATTTCATTTATTCTCCAGCTCCTTTATCTGATCGCGTATCTTCGCGGCTTCCTCAAATGCTTCGCTCTCTATCGCTTTCTGGAGGCGGTTACGCAACTCCTGCAGGCCCGTATCAGCGCTTTCGTCAACAGTCTTGGCAGTCTTAAAGGGGGATTTCCCAAAATGTATGTTAGAACCGTGTATCTTTTTAAGCAGGGGCCCGAGGTACTTCCTGAAAGCGACATAACACTCGCTGCATCCGAGCCGTCCCAGCTTCTTGAAATCAGAGTAAGCGAGCCCGCAGTTGGGGCATTTAACGGCCGCGATGGAATCCTTTTCTTTGTTCGCGGGTTTTTCGAAATCAGCCATCCCCCCAAGCAGGTCGCTCAATCCGAACTGCTGTTCCATCTGCATGCTCTTCTGATTCGCGCACTGCTCGCAAAGATGCAGTTCATTCATCTGATCGTCTACTATCTCAGTAAGATGCACTGTCGCGGGGTTCTTCCCGCAGATATCGCACAACATCAATACCTTACCCCTTCTTTCTTGGTGGCGCCCTTAAACTTCTTCATCAGGCTTAAAGTGGCCTTCCCCGGCCTTCCGCTGCCGATCATGCGGCCGTCAACCTTCACCACCGGAATTATCTCCGCGGCGGTCCCGGTCAGGAAACACTCATCAGAATTATATACCTCATGGCGCGTAAGCACATGCTCATGCACGGGTATCTTATTTTTCTTGGCGATCTCAATGACCGTGTCGCGGGTAATACCCCTTAATGTCCCCATACACTGCGGAGGGGTATAAAGATTGTTGGATTCCACGATAAAAATATTATCCCCGGTGCATTCCGCAACATAACCCAGCGAATCAAGCATAATAGCCTCTTCATATCCGGAGTTGGTTGCCTCGATCTTCGCAAGGATATTATTCAGGTAATTTAATGACTTTATCTGGGGGTTAAGCGCCTCCGGAAGGTTCCTTATAGTGGGCACGGTTACGATCTCAAGCCCCTCCTTATAGAACTTATCCGGGTATAAGGCTATCTTATCTGCGATAATTATAACTGTTGCCTTCCCTTCGCATTTACGCGGGTCAAGGCCAAGGTCGCCTTCCCCCCTGGTCACCAAAAGGCGGATATAGGCGTCCGCCAGCTTATTCTCTTTTAAGGCCGCGATAACCGCCTTTATCATCTGCTCCCTGCTCATAGGGATCTTAAGCATGATAGTATGCGCCGATTCAAACAGGCGGTCAATATGCTCATTCAATTTAAAGACCATGCGGCTATAAGAACGAATACCCTCAAATACGCCGTCCCCGTATAAAAGGCCGTGGTCGAACACGGAGACCTTCGCGTCTTTCTTGTCGTAAAATTTACCGTTTATATAAATCTTCATTTTACCTCCTGATTTATCAATATGCCGTCCTTTAAATGATATATCTCCTCCGCTATCTTTGCCAGGTCCCGGTTATGCGTTACCATTATTACCGACGTATTATTTTCTCGGTTTATATTTTGCAATAAAGCGATTATCCCTTCGCTCGCGTTTGAATCAAGATTGCCGGTAGGCTCATCGCACAGGAGCAGGTCAGGCTTATTCACCAGGGCCCTGGCGATAGCTACCCTTTGTTGTTCGCCTCCGGAAAGCTGGCTGGGGAAATGTGTGCCGCGCTCTTTCAATCCTACCTGTTCAAGGAGCCTTAAGGCCTCCTTCTTAGGGTCTGCCCGCGAAGAACCTTGGCCCGCCTTTATCAGGGCCGGCAGCGATATATTCTCAAGCGCGGTGAATTCCGGCAGCAGATGATAAAACTGAAACACAAAACCTATCCTTCTATTCCTTAACCCCGAGAGTTCCCTGTCGCTAAGGCGGTATATATCCTCGTTATCAAGAAGGACCCTGCCGCCTGTCGGCGCATCTAACCCTCCAAGGATATGCAATAAGGTTGATTTACCCGCCCCGGAAGGGCCGACTATCGCCGCGAAACGCCCTTTATTTATCTTAAGGTCTATCCCCTTTAATATTTCTAATTGTTTATTGCCGCTATAATAAGCCTTCAACAGCCCGGAGGCTTCCAGCAAAACGCTCTTATTCATATCGTAAGGCCTCAACCGTATTGAATCTCGCTGCTTTAGCCGCGGGGTAAATAGTTGAGACCAGGGTAATCGCTATTGCCGCTAAAACTATCAGGGCGATATCCGGCCATAATTCTATGGATACCGGCAGCCTGTCTATATAGTAGATATCCTGAGGTAATTTTATGAACTGATATTTTTTCAGTAAACCGCAAAGCGCTATCCCCCCGAGCGCGCCCGAGAGTATCCCTAATATGCCTATGGCAAGCCCCTCACAAGTAAATATCTTCATTATGCCGGATGAGCTCATCCCTATCGCCTTCAATATCCCTATATCCCTGGTCTTCTCTACCACCATCACCACGAGCGTGCTGATAATATTAAAAGAGGCAACAAGGATTATAAGCGTCAATATGATGAACATAGTCAGTTTCTCCAGCTTCAACGCGGCGAAAAAGTTCCGGTTCATCTCCATCCAGGTCTTCAGATTATAATCAAGCCCCAGGGACCCGGACAATTCATCCCTCACCCTGCCTGCCAGATTCAGGTCATCCAGTTTCACGGCGATAGCGCTAAACTTATTATTTAATCCCAATATCCCCTGCGCTGTCCCTATATCGGTAAAAACCAGGTTCATATCGTAATCATACATCCCCGAGCTGAATATACCCGCGACCTTTAAGGCGCGCTCTTTGCCGAAGGGGGAATAGGTCGTGATATCAGAACCCATCCCCACCCCTAAATACAGCGCCAGCTCCTTACCGATGATTATATCATTTTCACCCAGTTCATTTATATTACCGGCCAACAGATATTGCCCTATTTTGGTGACTGTCGGCTCTGTCAGCGGGTCTATGCCCTTTAACCCCGCCGCGAACAAACGTTTGCCTTCTTTTATCAAGACCTGCCCCTGAAGATACGGGCTTATACCCGTAACATGGGGATTAGCGGATATCTGGCCGGCTATCCTGTAATACTCCTTATCTTCTATCCCGCCAAAACCGGCTACGGTGATATGAGAGTAGTTCCCGACAATCTTATCGCGCAGGTCCTTATCAAACCCGGTCATCACGCCGATCACCACGATAAGCGCCATTACCCCTATCGCCACCCCCATCACGGATATGACGCTGATAAGCGAGATAAACTTCTCTTTTCTCCTGGTGGCGAGGTAGCGCCAGCTTATAAACAACTCCGTTTTCATAGGGACACTTCTTGAGCCGATTGAGTGACGCTTCTTGAACCAATCAAAGAAGCGTCCCCTTGGTTTATTTTTCAGGTTTGAGTAACGGAAATAAGATCACATCACGGATAGAAGGCTGGTCCGTGAATAACATCACTAATCTGTCTATACCGATACCTAATCCGCCCGCGGGAGGCATACCATGTTCAAGGGCGAGCACAAAATCCTCATCTACTGCCTTCTTTTCATCGTGCAGCGCATCTTTGATCTCATCCTCAAAACGCTTCTTCTGTTCTATGGGATCGTTAAGTTCCGAATAAGCGTTGCCGACCTCCATACCCGCCATATACAGTTCAAACCTTTGTGAAACCAGGGGGTTTTCTTTCTGCGTCTTGGCTAAAGGGCATAAGCTCGTAAAATAATCCGTAACAAAAGTCGGGTTAGCGTGCATATCCTCTTCAAGCAAATCTTCAATTATCTTGGCAACCTGAGAACGGCTAAGTTTGTTCAGCCCTTTTGCAAAACCCTTATCCTGCAGTTTCTTTAACATAACCGCCGCTTCATCAGAAGGGTCAATACCGAACTTTTCCTTAACCAGGCTGGTAAAAGAGCGCCTCTGCCAGGGGGTCTTCAGGTCTATCTCCTTACCCTGATAAGCCAGCGTTGTCTTACCCAGGACTTCCCGGGCCGCGTAAGCTATCATCTCCTCCGCGAGCCGCATCATATCCTCATAATCCGCGAAAGCGGCATAAACCTCAAGCATGGTGAATTCCGGGTTATGCCTCGTAGATACCCCTTCATTGCGGAAACTACGGTTTATCTCATAGACCTTATCCAATCCGCCGACAAGAAGCTGTTTAAGGTATAACTCCGGGGCGATCCTTAAATATAAAGCCGAATCATACTCATTGTGATGCGTCTTAAAAGGCCTTCCCGCGGCTCCTCCGGGCACGGGATGCATCATCGGCGTCTCCACCTCCATAAAGCCCTTCTCATCCAGAAAACCCCTTATGGCTTTAATGATCCGCGAACGCATAACAAAGACTTTTTTAACTTCTTCATTGGCGATAAGGTCCAAATAGCGCTGGCGATAACGCAGCTCCACATCTTTAAGACCATGCCATTTTTCAGGCAGGGGCCTTAAGGCCTTAGTTAATATTATATAATCCTCTGCTTTTACGGTGAATTCTCCGGCGTGGGTCTTAAAAAGCGTGCCCTTTACGCTTATGATATCCGCTATATCCATATCCTGCAGGCCGTTAAATTTATCATCCCCAATGATAGCCTGCTTAAGATAAAGCTGTATTTTACCGGTAGAATCCCTTAAGTCCGCAAACAGCACTTTTCCATGAGAACGTTTGGCTATAATGCGGCCGCAAATACTTACAGGCCTATCCTCCTGGAAATCCTTCAGGGCCTCACCGATACTGATGCACCCGGCAAAGGGCTTATTATGGTATAAACTCGCCCCCCCCACCGAAAGGTGCTCAAGTTTTTCCCTTCTTTGAGCTATAATCTCGCTTAATTCCATAGTTTTATAATTATATATGATAATTAAAGTTATGTCAATTAAAGAAAAGGGGCAGGGAGGTGTATTTGACGGCTAAATAAGGGGCACTTCTACTTTCAGACCAAGAAGCGCCCCTTATCTTTTTAGGTCAGGATTTATACTCAGAAAGCTGCTTTATGCGCTTAAGCATATTGGGATGGGTACTTAATGCTTCCATAAGCCTGTCTGTAAAACCCAGGCGTATGGTCTTATTTTTTAATTCCGATAGTTCGGATGGGTCTATGGTGCCGCTGTTATTCAAATCCAGCTGCTTTAACTCCCTGATCTCATTAACTGCCTGAGAAGGGTCATTAACAAAAAACGCCTTTAATCCCTCCACTTCCTTGAGCGATTCTTTGTTCATGCGGGCTGAACCATAAACAAGCTTATACAGGCTTGAGGCGAGTGCTGAAGGGTCATTCCCCAAAAGCACGGAACCCCTGTCCGCGAAATATTCCCTTATGCGGGAGGCATACAGCACCAGAAGGTTGGTGATAAAATAGAAGATAAAAGCAGCCAATCCTACCAGCACGGTATTGCCCCCCCTATCGTCGCGCCTCCTGCCGAAAAAAAGGAAGTGCCAGGCGATACGGTACATGACCATCGGTATAACCGATAACAGGGTAATCGTCAGGACATCGCGGTTTTTAAGATGGGATAGCTCATGGCCCAGGACTGCCCGCAGCTCTTCTTCATTCAATAAATTCAGGATACCCTGCGTAACACAAACCCTCCCATCCCTCCTGCCCCTTCCGAAAGCAAAAGCATTGGGAAGGGCTACATGAGACACGCATACCTTTGGAACAGGGATATTGGCGCGCGCGGCCAGATCCTCCACCATCTCATATAAACGCGGGTACTCCTCTCTTTTGACGTATTTAACGCGCATCGTCCATTCTACCAGCTTGGGCCCCAGCATATATTGGATAAACATGATCACAAAAGACAATATCAGGTAAAAAGAGAATCCTTGTATACGAAAAAATCTGGTGCCTATAAGCACCATAGCCGTATATATCAATCCAAAAAGCACGGTGAGCAGCAACCACATCCTTATTCTTAAACTCCACATCTTCCCCTCCCCAAAGCAAAGACGCTTTCCAACGCAAAGCGGAAAGTGTACCCCCTTAGGGACACTTTCCCGATTGGCGCGAGAACCGTCCCTATGAATTACTTTGTCACCTCAACCTGAATGGTGAGCCTTATAATAGGATTATCCGGATTATTCGTATGCACATATACGTACTGCTTTACCGGTCCGTAATACCCCTTACTGTTAAACTTAACCCCTATGCTGGCCTCCTCCGCGGGCATAATGATCTTAGACGTTATATCATAAGCGGTGCATCCGCAGGAGCTGGTAATATCTTTTATCCTTATCTCTTTGTCGGATTCATTCTTTAAAACGAACCTGTGGGATGCGATCTCGCCTTCCTTTATACGGCCGAAATCCCAGGTATATGGTTCATCTCCCTGCATCCGCTTCTCTTCATTCCGCGCCTCCTGTGCGTGGCAGCCCTGCAGAGGCAAGGATAACAATATCAAAAATAAGAATATCTTTGTCATTACGGCCTCCATAATAAAAATATACCCAGCGCAAAAAATAACACTGCCATCAATAATTTGATCGCGGCGAGATGCCTTTTCATAAATCTGGAGAAATCTTCGGAGGTTGCGCCCAATAAAGCGAATAAAAAGATAACGAATAACGGAACGATGAACATAATATTGTAAAGGGCCAGATACCCCAAGGCATGCAATTTAAGAGGGGTCGCCTTGAGTACAAAGGTTATCGTAGGCAGGTACACCTGGCCGGTGCAGACCGCCTCTAATACCGACACCAGGAACCCGACGGTCAACGCGCTTAAAGCCATCTTTAAAATATGAGGGCCCCTGATTTTGCTATCCTTATCCCCGGTTTTTCTATAATGCATCCCGATCACTGAGTGTATCCGGTTTTTTATCGCCGGGGGCAACTGCAGCAATAACCCTCCCGTATCCTTTGTCTTTTTAAACTTAAAGAGATCATAAAGGGCGAATAAGCCTAATACCACGCTTAATGACCCTATGGCCAGGTTGAATATCTTTGAGACGATCCAAACCCCCTTTAACCTGTAAAAAAAATTGAATAAACCCACCCCGATAACCAGGTAAGTCAAAAATACAGCGAATATAAAAGTGAGCCCGATAACTACCAGCTCCTTCTTTCTATATCCCTGGAGCGATAGAAAAGATATGAAAAATACGATAACGGTGAACGCGCAGGGGTTTATCCCGTCGGTAAGCCCGGCGCTTATAACGGCAAGGGGGCCGAAAGTCTTAAAATAAGCGATCAGGTCTATAGAAGGCGAACCCGTCTTATACTGCGGCGAGCGGCTTAATGTTCCGCTGATCAGCTCCTTCAAACCGTCTTTTATCCTCCCCCTGCCGTCCAGGAAATGTCCCCTGAAATAGAATGTCGGCAGGACGCCCTCTATCTGCGGTTTATATTTTTCCCTGAGGCTCAATAGAAGTTTATAGTTCTCCATATCAGTGATATCGCGGTACTCTATGCGTATCCTGCCGGCAAACTCTTTTTCTATCCCGGGCATTACCGTCTCCTTGGTTTCGGTGCATTTATGACAAGTAGGAGAAAAAAATACTATCAATTCATCCCCTGCCGTGTATGGCGCATCCTGCCCATAGGCAGAAAAGAAAGGCGCCGCGCACAGCAAAAGAGAAACAATAGGTATAGAAAAAAACTGTTTTACGCGCATAGTTTACCGGTAAGTTACGCTTTTTCTTTCAGGGCGTTGAATAGATCGCGGGCCTTTTCAAATGAGGCATTCTCGTGGACCACGCTGCGTATCGCCGAGATCATGGCTATCGGCCAGCGCGACTGCCATATATTCCTGCCCATATCCACTCCCCTTGCCCCCCGGGCAATCGCCTCATGGGCCATATTTATGGCGTCAAGCTCATCTTTCAGTTTAGGCCCTCCGGCGATCACTACCGGGACAGGACAGGACTGGATTATTTTCTCAAAATCATCGCAGTAATAAGTCTTCACTATATGGGCGCCTAATTCCGCGGCAATACGGCAGCAGGTAGAAAGATATTTGGCATCCCTTTTCTCCAGCTCTTTCCCGACGGCGGTAACCGCCAGGACCGGTATCCCGTATCTCTGGCCTTCATCTACAAGCCTGGATAAATTGATCAACGTCTGATGTTCATGGTCGGTCCCAACATAGATGGATAAAGCCACGGCGCTGGCGTTAAGCCTTATGGCGTCCTCAAACGCAAGGGCAATCCCCTCATTCGAAAGGTCTTTACCGAGGATACTATTCCCTCCGGATGCCCGTAATACCATAGGCGTGTTATATGCGGGGTCTATGCAGTTACGCAGGATGCCCCTTGTAAGCATCAACGAATCAGCGTAAGGGATCAAAGGCTCGATCGTCTTACGCGGGTCCTCCAGCCTGCTCACCACACCCAGAAAATACCCGTGGTCAAGCGCCAGCATCACGGTCCTTCCATCCTTTTTGAATATACGCTGCATTCTATTCTTTATTCCCCAATCCATCGCGCTCCTCCTTATTATTTCTGCGGATAAATGATTACTTTTATGGATCCTTGGGCCCCTACAACAAGTTTAAATCCCTCCCCTGTCCCGGATAAATTAAAACGGTGCGTAATCATATCACGGATATTTAATTTATGCCCCGCGATCAGGCCAAGCGCTTCTTTATAATCAGAAGGGCTCCCCGCGTATGAACTCGTAAGGGTTATTTCGGTGCGCCAGAATATCTTATTGAAATCAAACGGGATCTCTCTGTCTTTATCCGTAGGGGCAAAAAAGAGGATAGTCCCGCCGCGTTCAACAGACCCCAGCGCCTGCTGAATAGCAGAAGGCGCCCCCGCGGTCACTATTACCAGGTCCGCGAGCCTGCCCTGGTTCAACCCGCGTAATATATCGGCAGAATAATCTTTGGCGTTTATGGCCCTATCCGCTCCAAATCTCTCGGCTGCCTTAAGGCGGTAATCCGCTATATCGGTGGCTATGATCCTTGCCGCTCCGTTTACCCTGGCAAGATGTATATGCAATAACCCGGCGATACCGCTTCCTGCTACCAAAACATTCATTCCCTTTTTCAGGCCCGCTGTCCTCTGTCCCCTGATCACGCAGGCCAAAGGCTCGATAAAGGTAGCCTCATCAAAAGATACTGTATCAGGAAGAGAGAAAACTCCGCGATCCACGTTTATCCTGGGGAGACGGGAATATTCACAAAATCCTCCCGGATCAAAGTTAGTGCTGCGCAATGTATCGCAAACTGTTTCATGCCCGGATAAACAATAATTGCATTTTCCGCAAGGGACATGGTGCGCGCAGGCCACTCTGTCCCCCTTCTTATAATTATCTACACCCTCTCCGGCTTCTTCTATGACACCGGCTATCTCATGCCCTAATACAAGGGGCGTGCGGTTTATGCGATACCACTCCATAACATCGCTGCCGCATATCCCTGACGCCTCAACCCGTATAACCAGTTCGCCCGGTCCCGCCTTGGGCTTAGGCATCTGTTCTATCCGTATATCGTTATTATTATAATAAACTGCCGCGCGCATAGTATTGATATTTTACCACCTATTTGGCGTTTTTCAACAAAAAGAGGGACACCCCTTCAGCCAAAGCTAAGGGTGTCCCTTTAAAAGGCTTGAAAAAGCAGTACGGATATGCTAAATTGTTAGCCAATATGAATGAGCCACTCTGGAGATTTGTAGACGATAAAGGCACATTTATCTCTGAAAACGCCTCCCGGCTGAAAAGCCTTTATTTACCTCTCTGCAACTCCTTTCCTATAATATCTTCTATCTCGCCTGACCTGCACGGGGATATAAAAACGGATTATAATTCTTACCTCCTTGAACCGGTATCCCGCGGCGGGCTATCTAATCTTAAAACAAGCCGTAACTTCTGGATATATATTAACCCGCGCAAGGCGTGGTCGGCAACCGGAGTATCCAAAGAGGCTAACCGTCTGGAAGACAAATTTACTTTAGAGGCAGGTTTATTGTGGCAAAAAGTAACCCGCCGGAACAAAAAGATCGGCTTAAGAGCTGAAATTACCTCTTTTGTCCCGGCCTCCGGAGAACCGGCAGAAATAATGCTCGTGGATATCACGAATATCTCCTCAAGGGCCGTAAAGTTCATACCCACAGCAGCCATACCTTTATTCGCGAGGTCCGCGCATAACCTGCATGACCATCGCCATGTAACTTCTCTTCTGCAACGCGTACAAAAGGAAAAATACGGGGTGATCGTTAAACCCACCCTCATATTTGATGAATCGGGGCATAAAAAAAACCATACCTGCTATTTTGTCCTGGGCACGGACGGCAAACTCTCCTCGCCCCAATATATCTACTCTACGCAGGCAGAGTTCACCGGAGAATCAGGAGACCTGGAAGCCCCCGAAGCAATATTAAAAAATATATTACCCGCCAAAAACAGCCATATACAAGGAAAGGAATCTATGGCTGGATTGCGCTTTAAGACCTGCGCTTTAAAACCTAAAGGAACAGTATCATATATTATAGTGATGGGCATAACAGAAGATAAATCCGGGGTCGGTAAAATATTCTCAAAATTCAATAATCCGGTTAAAATAAAAAAGGCGCTGGAAGAAAATAAAGCATATTGGCGGGAAATAAGTTCTTCTATCGCATTAAAAACAAAGGATACCGAAGCTGATAATTGGTTCAAGTGGGTGAATATCCAGCCGGTATTAAGGAAGATATCCGGCTGCTCCTTCCTGCCTGATTTTGATTACGGCAAGGGCGGCAAAGGCTGGCGCGACCTATGGCAGGACTCCCTCTCCCTTATATTAAATAACCCCCGGGAAGTAAGGCCCTTATTGCTTAACAACTTCAGGGGCGTACGCATAGACGGCTCAAACGCCACGATTATAGGGAAAAACTCCGGGGAGTTCATCGCTGACCGAAATAATATCAGCCGCGTATGGATGGACCATGGTATATGGCCGTTTATCACCACCCACCTTTATATTCATCAGACCGCTGATCTGGGAATACTATCAGAACAGACCCCCTATTTCAGGGACCGCCAGTTATCAAGAAGCAAGGAGTTGGACCCTGGCTGGAGCCCGGAACACGGTAATCTGCTTAAGGCCGGGAATAACGAGGTATATTACGGAACGGTGTTAGAGCATATTTTAGTGCAGAATTTAGTGCAATTCTTCAACGTCGGAGAGCATAACCATATTAGCCTTGAAGGAGCGGATTGGAACGACGGATTAGATATGGGATACAAACACGGGGAAAGCGTGGCTTTCAGCTGTATGTACGCTCAGAATCTGGCGAGCCTCGCCCAGCTCCTGGAGCGCCTTGACACCGATAATGTGATCATTTTTAAAGAGCTGGCCGCGCTCATTGATTCCATAACGCAGGGCGCGATAGATTATTCCGATGCCAAGGCAAAACGCGGGCTCCTGGAGAGATATTTCCGGGATATTAAATGCGGGGCATCTTTAGAAAAGATAACTATACCAAGATCCGGACTGATCAAAGACCTGAACAATAAATCCGAGTGGATGCGCGCACACATAAAAAACAGCGAATGGTTAAAAGAAGGGTTTTTTAACGGTTATTACAATAATGATAAGGAACGCCTGGAAGGGAATATCAACGGGGTAATACGCATGACACTGGCAGGCCAGGCCTTTGCGGTAATGAGCGGTATCGCCGATAAAACACAGACCGGATCGCTTTTGAAAAATGTGGATCGGTATCTTAAAGACAAGAGATCCGGAGGAATTCATTTAAATACGGATTTTAAAAAAGAACAGCTTAATATGGGGAGGGCGTTCTCTTTTATTTATGGGGACAAGGAAAACGGGGCATTCTTCAGCCATATGTCGGTGATGTTCGCTTACGCCTTATACAAACAAGGATTCGCGCGGGAAGGTTTTGAGGTGCTGAACTCTATTTATAAGATGGCCGTGGACACTCCAAAAAGCAAGATATACCCCTGCCTTCCGGAATATTTCAATGCCGAAGGCCGCGGCATGTACAGTTACCTGACAGGTTCAGCCAGTTGGTATATACTCACCTTATTGACTCAATCATTCGGAATAAGGGGTGAATATGGCGACCTTGTAATAGAACCTAAACTTACCTTTAAACAGTTCGGCCCCGATAAAAAGATCGCTATATCAACATCGTTCGCCGGTAAACCCCTGGAAGTAAGGTTTATAAATCCTGGCAGGAAAGATTTTGGAGTTTATTCCATAAATAAAGTAAGCATTAACTGGAAAACTATTGCTGAAAATATCAAGAAACCCCGCTTCTTAATACACCGCAGCCAGATCGCATCTTTATCAAATAATATCAATACTATTGAAGTAATATTGGATTAATTCGAGGGACACCCTTAGCTTTGGCAAAAAGGGTGTCCCTCGATTGGCAAAAAGGGTGTCCCTAATTGTCGGTGGACATGAAGGAGAGGTTTCTTTCAATGAACTCAATAAGTTTCTGTTGTATGGCTGGTGAGATATTATGAAACTCGACCCCCATCCCGGGGTACGAGTGATGCTGGACCTGTTTATCCGGCAGCCAGACGACCTTAGCCTCAAGCTCTATCTCTTCCTGTTTAGGGGGGAGTCTTAACTTTAAAAGTATATGGTCCCCCAGCTTGAACTGGCCGCATCCATATATGTACGCCCCGATAGCGCTTAGGTTTATAAGGTCCCCCTTAAAACAGGAGGCTGCCTTGCCATATCTCTCTTTAAGCTCTATTTTTATATCAATGGGGAGGCGCTTGAACCTGCGCCTTAACTGCATCTTCTTGATATTTTCTATGATCTTGTCCTCTTTAAAGCTGTTCATCGCCAGGTCCTCGGTCCCGTAGATATCTATTACCCTGTCTAGCCCGGCAACGGAGAATACCCCTTTAAGATGCGCGGGGATATTAATGAATTTCATTCTACCGTTATTATTCGCGACCTCTTTATAAGCTATTACTATCACGGAGATACCCATATAATCTATGAAATCAACCGCCTCAAAATTACATAGTATATCGGTATAGCCGTCGTGAATACACTGGCCTACCACCTCTACAAAATTAGCGGCATTCACGTCAATGCGCCCGGCTATATCAAGTATAACAACATTTCCCCTCTGCCTTGCCCTTATCTCCATGTTACCTCTTTCTTATAAAACACAGGTATTGTCAATTATACCGCCGATATCTTCCAGCCCCTCAAGAATAATATCCGCGCTCTTAAGATATGCCGGCGGCAGGCTGGTCGCGAGGGCTATGCAAAACATACCCGCCCTCTTTGCCGATTCTATACCCAGGGGGGCGTTCTCTATCACCACGCACTCCCGCGGTTTACATCCGATAACCTCGGCAGCCCTTAAGTAGGGCGCCGGGTGAGGTTTGCTGTCTTTAAGCTGGTCCCCTGATACGATACAATCAAATAACCGCCGTATCTTTAGCGGCAATATCTTCCTTATCTCATCCGCGGGCGTCCCGGTGACCAGGCCCAGGGGGTATCCTTTCTTCTTTAAACACAACAGGAACTCCTCGGTACCCTTAAAGATAAACCGCCTGAAATACTTCTTGAATATCTTCTGGCGGCTCGCGAATATCTTCTTTAAAAGCCTACGCGTCGGTTTTTTATTCGCGCGCCTTAAGAATACTTTCAGCGTCTTATCCCAATGCTCACCTTCTTTAGAATAGATATCAAAACAGCTCAACCTTACCCCGAAAGGCCTTAAGGCCTCATACCAGGCGATAAAATGATACGGCATGGAATCAACGATAACTCCATCCATATCGAATATGATCGCCTTTGGCTTGAATCCCAGTTTCTTCAATCTGTTTATCCTCCCAAGCTTACCTTAAAGATAGTCGCCGCTCCCAACATAATTATCAATATCCCTATATACTTTTTTAACCTGTCCGAATAGATATTCTTTACAGTGAATGCGGCAACCGGAACGGCGCCGGTTGCAAACAATACCAGTATCCCTGTCAGCTTCCAGTCTATTGCCCTGCCGCTGGCGATATAGGCGAGAAAACCAACTAAACAGGTTATCGCTTCGCTAAAAGCCGTTATCCCAACTGCATTTTTGGCGTTTACCCCGGAGATCAGCTGACCGCCCATGACCAACGGCCCATACCCTCCTCCGGATATGCCTTTGTTGAAAGACGCCAGCAGGCTTATGCCGGCTATTTTACGCCATGAGAAACGCATAGGCCTCTTGATCGTCGCCATTATTATAACGCCCATCATCAATACCAGGGTGCCTATATAAAGCGTAAGCATCCATTTGGGGATCCTTACCGCCACAAATACCGATACGATGACCCCCGCGGCGCTGATCAAACCGAGCAAAGAGGCTATCCTGAAATCGGAGGAACGAAAATTAAGATCAACGTTACGCAGGTTATGATGGAATACGCACGCGGCGATATCCGTGAACAGTTGCGAAACCAATATAGCCGGCACGACCTTTAACGGCTCATGGCCCATGATTATCAGGACAGGCGCCAGGGCAGTGCCATACCCCATGCCGAGGCCGGAGTCAAGATACTCGCTGATAAAAGTTATTATACCCGTCAATAAAAACAACATTTAAACCTTTATCTCGCCTGCTTTCTTAAGCGCCATCTTAGCAAATACCGGGCCTACGAGTTCATGTATTACCGTAGACCCTATCGTTATGCTGATTATAAGATCGGCGATATCCGCGAAGGCAGTTTGCTGTTTTATCATAAGCGCCAATCCTATCACGATCCCGCCTTGCGGGATAAGGCCCCCTGCGGTGTACCTCCTGACTTTCTTCTCTGCCCCTGAAATGGAGGCGCCTATAAAAGAGCCGGCGGCCTTACCGAGCGCCCTGAAGATAAAAAAGAATACTACAAGTATGGCGCTCTTAGCCAGTATCCCGAAATTAAGGCTCATCCCGCTTAAGGTAAAGAATAATACGAATATCAATTCCTCCGGCCTCTCCAATATCATGAATATCTTCTCTCTTTCGGGATTAAAATTCACTACGATCGCCCCCATAGCCATCGTCGCAAGCAGTTCATCTGCCCCAATGAGCTGGGCAATACCATAACATAAAAATAAAAGCCCAAGGGTCGCCACAATAAATACCCCTTCGGTCTCTTTCCTTATAAAATAAGACACCTTATTGAATATGGACCCGAAAAGAATGCCTAATCCGACGCCCCCGAAAATGATGGCTGCCGGCTTTAATAATAAGGAATCCACGCTGAATGCCTTATGCAAAATAAGTGAACCGGCGACCACCACTGCCAGGCTGTAGTTGACTATCCCCAGGACATCATCCAATACCGAAACCCCCATTATCGTTGAGGTAACGTCGCCTTTGGCTTTATATTGATGGGTTACCGCGAGCGTCGCGGAAGGGTCAGTCGGAGAAGCCAAGGAAGCTAACAGCAGGCTTATCGGTATGAAAGTAGCGACCCAGGTCGCTTCTGATATGTGGATAAAAAAAGGAGATATCAGCAGGAAACCCGCCGCAACCGCGATAAAAGCAAGCTCCGCTTCCCAGGCGGTGATATAGAGTATAGTTTTGCCTAATTTTTTTATACCGGAGAGTAAAAGCGTCCCCCCTACCGAAAAAGTGATGAATGCCAGCGAAATATTCGTGATCAGCCCGGTATGGTTAGGGAAATCTTCGGGAATGAAGTGAAAAGAAGCGGGGTTCAAGATGACTCCGGCGATAATATATCCTGTTACCTTAGGGAGCCTGAACTTAACAGCGAGCTCGCCAAAGATAAATCCCGTTATGATAATAACGCCGACTATAAGGATGGATTGCATAAATAGTATTGTATATAAAAAGGCGCGATGCCGCAACTAAATATATTGCAGCGCCCTTTTGATATCTTCGGATCTGGCTACCCTGACATCTTTCAGCGGGTACTCCAATCCAAGATACTCCCACTTATGCTTTCCGAGGGTATGATATGGCAGGAATTCAAAATTAGACGCGTGGCGAAAACCGCGGACCAGACTACCTAGCGCTTTTAAGTCCTTTTCTGTATCGTTGAGTCCGGGCGCAAGGACATAACGTATCCAATACGGCTTTTTGTTCTCTTCAAGCAAATTAATAAAATCCAACACCTGCTTTAGGTCTCTTGAGGTAATACGCTTGTGCAGATCCTTGTCTACCGACTTTATGTCTACAAGAAAAAGATCGGTTAACTCAAGAAGCGAAAACAGTTTATATTCATCCTGTGGGCGGTAAAAGGCGCCCGTGTCTATCGCGGTATGCACGCCCCGTTCTTTACAGAGGCAGAATAACTCCTTCAGAAAATCCATTTGCAGCAATGGCTCGCCTCCGGAGACCGTTATGCCTCCTTTTGAGGAAATAATATACGGCATGCACTTATCCAGCTTCCTGACAACCTGTTCGGCGCTCATCTGCCTGCCTGCCCTTTCATTCCAGGTGTCGGGGTTATGGCAATACAAACAGCGCGCCAGGCAGCCCTGCATAAAAAGCACAAACCTTATCCCGGGGCCTTCGTGCGTGCCGAACGTCTCAAAAGAATGGATATTCCCTATAACGGTTTTACTCTTACATGCTTTCATGGAATGTCCTTGCCAATACCTCTTTCTGCTGCTCCGTGGATAATTTATTAAAGTGCACCGCGTATCCGGATACCCTGATGGTCAGCTGCGGGTATTTATGCGGGTTCTTCATAGCGTCCTCAAGGGTTTCCTTGTCAATCACGTTGACATTAAGATGGTGCGCCCCCTTCATGAAGTAGCCGTCAAGCAGTGATTTTAAATTTGACCTCCTGCTCTCATGGGTATTCCCCAGCGCTTCGGGGAGCGATGAGAAGGTATTGGATATCCCGTCGCGGCATTCCGTATAGGGGATAGCGGCCACTGAATTAAGGGACGCGATTATCCCGTTATCATCCCTGCCGTGCATAGGGTTTGCTCCCGGGGCAAAAGGCTCCCCCTTTTCTCTCCCGTCAGGGGTAGAGCCGGTCTTCTTGCCATACATAACATTTGAGGTAATAGTAAGGATCGATATTGCCGGGAAGGAATTCCTGTAAAGCTTATGCTTCTTAAGCTCTGTAAGGAACAGGTTCACCAGGTCAACTGCCCTGCCATCGACCTTATCGTCGTCATTGCCGAATTTAGGAAAATCTCCTTCTATATTAAAAGATGTGGTCAGGTTCTTCTTATTCCTTATGGCGCTCACCTTAGCGTAACGTATAGCGCTTAAGGAATCGGCCGCCACCGATAACCCGGCGATACCAAAAGCCATATAACGGGTAAGCTCGGTATCCAACAGGGCCATCTGGGCTCTTTCATAATAATAGGTGTCGTGAGAGCAATGGATGATATTCAGGGCTTCAACATAGGTCTTCACAGTCCATCTTAAAACCTGCATGAACTTCTCTTTCACTTCATTGTGGTCTAAAGGATTTGATTTGATAGGCGCTATATCCGGGACTACCTTCTCTCCCGTTATCTCATCGCGGCCTTCATTCAAGGCGTAAAGAAGCGCCTTGGGCAGATTGCAACGCGCCCCGAAATACTGCATCTCGCTCCCATTTTTAAGCAGGGATACACAGCAGGATATGCTATAGTCATCCCCTCCGATAAGGCGCATCATATCGTCATTTTCGTATTGTATAGAGCTGGTCTTTATAGAAACATCCGCGCAAAAACCCTTGAATGGTTCAGGCAGGCGGCTTGACCAAAGCACGGTAAGATTGGGCTCCGGGGCCGGGCCCAGATTAAACAGTGTCTGGAGGAACCGGTATGAACTTCTGGTCACCTTGTGCCTTCCGTCTATACCTACGCCCCCTATACTTTCAGTGACCCAAACCGGGTCTCCGGCGAATATGTCGGAGTATGCTTTGGTGCGCAGGTGCCGGACGATCCTGATCTTTATCACAAAATCATCTATCAACTCCTGGGCTGTTTCTTCCGTAATGACCCCGCGCTTCAGGTCATTCTCAATATATATATCAAAGAAATTGCTCACGCTCCCAAGGCTCATCGCCGCGCCATCCTGTTCTTTTACGGCGGCAAGATAAGCGAGGTATACCCATTGTATCGCTTCGCTTGCGTTTTGTGCTGGCCTTGAAAGGTCAAAACCATACATATTCCCCAAAGCAATGATATCTTCAAGGGCAGTGATCTGCTCGGCGATCTCACCCCTTAATCTTATAGCCTCTTCGGTAGAATAATCTTCAAGGGTCTCCTTGTCATGTTTCTTCGCCGCAATAAGTTTTTTGATACCGTAAAGCGCGACCCTCCTGAAATCACCTATTATCCTCCCGCGGGAGTAATTATCCGGCAGTCCTGTAATTAAACCGGTATGCCTGGCTTTTAATATATCCGCGGTATAGGCATCAAATACGGCATCATTGTGGGTTTTGCGGTATTTGGTATATATCTCTTTTACTCTGGGGCTAAGCTTATAGCCGTAATCTTCACAGGCTGCCTCTACAAGCCTTATCCCGCCTAAAGGCTTGATAGCCCTCTTTAACGGCTCATCGGTTTGAAGGCCCTTGATCAATTCCAGCTTCTCATCTATATACCCCGGCTTATGGCTGGTTATGGTAGATACGGTTTCGGTATCTATATCATACACCCCGCCCCTCTTATTCTCCTCTTCAAATAGCTTCAGGCACTTATCCCACAGGGCTTTGGTCCTGGCTGTAGGCCCCTTTAAGAATGAACTATCACCGTCATAAGGAGTATAGTTCCTGTTGATAAAATCCCTTACGTCTATTGTCTTATCCCACCTGCCTCTTTTAAACATCTTAACACCCCCTGCCCAGAAAGGGCGCACCCGGCAATCCAATAAGCCGAGGTGCCTATAAAAAGAAAACACCCGGGTTACAAAAACCCAGGTGTACGGTTTTCACTTCTTTTTAAGCGCTTCCTCATGGTTTCCCATGTTGACCACCAGTCGCGCTTCACCAAATTGTCATACTAAGTATACCACAAAAAAGGCCTGTGTCAAGCAGGTTTTACAGCCAAAAGGACCTTAAAGCTATTATGCCGCGGCACCGGTTTTACCGCTACCACCCTGAACCCAGCCCTCCTGCACAACCTCGCCCACCCTTTAAAGCTTACGCAATATTCTCCTTCATTAAGGATATGTTTTACCCCGTTTACAAACATCCTTCTGAATGCCCCGGTGCCTGCCTCTTTTAACGCAGGCACCCATTCATCTTTTAAAACATCCAGGATACGTAACAGCCTTTTTATATCTGTGTGTTTTCCGGAGGTATCCATATCCACATCGCCTATGACCAGCCTTCCCCCTGGCTTAAGGAACCTGTAAAATCTCTTAAGCGGTACGGATTTATCCCTGATATGATGCAATGCAACCGTAGAAACAATAATATCAAATGCATTATCCCTGAACTTCAGGGAAGAAAAATCTGAAAGCTTACAGCAAACCCTCGCCTCAAGTCCAAGTTTCTTTATCTTCTTCTTCATAATAGACAGCATCTTCCTTGAGCTGTCAATACCGGTCACCGTGCAATCTGCTTTAGCCAGTAATTTCAGGCTTGAGAGCCCGGTTCCGCATCCGATATCAAGCACCCTGCTGCCGTCTTTGACCCCAGCAAGCCGTGCTGCAAGGTCCAGAATCCCCTTATGAAAGCTTATACTGCCCAATGTCGCGTCATATTCATTTGACCATGACCCGAACCATCTCCTGGTTTCCGATCTCTTAGTTTTAACACTGACCTTTCTTTTCATCTTTTCTCCTGATAGGCGGTTTATGTTTTTATTATATAGAAACAAAAAACCCTACGCAAGCATTTTACCTGCCTGGCGGCAGTTAAGCTCACATAGGGCAATACTAAATGCGGACCGGCCGGGCCTGCTTTCTTAACTAAACCCGGCCCTCCTTTAAATTATTCTTAATCTCCCAATATTTGCAATAAGTATAAAACTGATATATCCCGGAGTAAATAGCGAGGAAAAAACCGATAAAGCCGTCCTTATATCCTTTTTTTACAAAATAGAATTTCATAAAACGCGAGAATATTTTTATGAAACATATCCTCAGGCTCATCTTCCTCCCATCCCTTATCCATTTCTTTGCCTCAAAGTCTGTCTGATGATTGACCTTGGCGAACAGGGAGTGAAAATCAGGGTAATTATAATGCAGGATATCTTTATTCAGGGTAAAGGTTTTACCCTCCATAAAAGCGCGCGGATGGAACTCGGATTCTTCATAGCGAAATTTATCTTTTCTAAACATCTTCAATTTCGCGTTAGGATACCACCCCCCGTGTTTTATCCAATAATTACCCAGGAAGTTCCGATGCGGTATATTATATCCGTTAAACTCCGGGGCCTTGTCAAATATCCCTATTATTTCTTTTCTTAACTCCGGGGTAACCCGCTCATCGCAATCAAGGCTTAATACATAATCATTACCGGCTTTTGAATAGGCAAAATTACGCGATGCGCCTTCCATATCCCATTTTCTCTGATAGATCTTATCGGTATATTTCTTCGCGATTTCCAATGTCTTATCAGAGCTGTAATCATCTACTACTACGATCTCATCTACCCAATCCACCACGGATTCCAGGCACTCTGCTATATTCTTTTCTTCGTTTCTGGCCATGACTACTACCGACAATGGGATTTTTTTCATAATGTTCTCTCGTTTTATTTTTTATGCTTATCTTAAGCAGCTTTAAATAAAACCTTCTTGCAACATATTATATCACAGAAGGATAAAATATAAAATTTAATCTCCGGATAATTCAGTTTTGAACAGTAACCAATCCTTACTAAACTATCTCATCAAAGAATGATAGCCCTACTCATATGAATAGGGCTACTCTAAGTATGGCTCCCCCTCGAGGACTCGAACCTCGGACCTGGTGGTTACAAGCAACCCGGAGTTACTCCCGGACCTGGACTATATCTTTGCCATGGCTTTCGCTTTAGGCAGCAGGTGCATAGTCTCTGAACCTTCCCTGATTTCTCAAGGCTCGGCTGCTGATTACCCTCGCCTTTACGTTCGGGCTTCCAGCAATTCTCCTGCTTTTTCAACCGCGATTTCCCGCGGAAGCTGCCTTTATTCATCCCTCGCGCCCCTGCGCCCGGGACAAACCCCGCGTTCGCGGGATTTGACAGCCACTCGCTCTACCGACTGAGCTAAGGGGGAATTTGAATATGTATTTTAACTGAAAAAACCTGCTAAATCAAGCCCTAAATGATCCGGCCCTCCAACTCTTTTATCTTGCTGTCTATTCCACAAATCAGCTCTTCTATCTCTTTCATGCGGCGTCCGTATTCCCTCGCAGTATCCTCATCACGGTAAATATGAGGACCGGATAAAGCGCGCGCCTTAGCGTAACTCTCCAGGCGCAGCCCCTCTTTTTCTTTCTCAAGTTTATTGATAATCACGCGCAAAGAAACATTGTGCCCCTTGCGTTTCTTCTCCTCTTCTTTTCTCTTCTTCTCTGCTTCTTTTAACTTTTGCTTTTCCTGTTCGCGCCTCGCCTTATCCAAGTCAAGAGAAGATCTCTTTCTTTCTATTATCACCTCTTCCGTATCTTTTTTATCAAGGTAATAATCAAAATTACCTGGGAACTTCCTGATCCTCCCCTCTTTCACCTCAAAGACCGAATTTGCGATAGAACGTACGAAATATATATCATGGCTGATAAACACGAGCGTGCCTTCATATTCCGTTAAGGCCCGGACCAGCGCCTCCACTGCGTCCACATCCAGGTGGGTCGTAGGTTCATCCAATAGAAGGAAGTTCGGGGGGTTTATCAGGAGTTTAGCGAGTATAAGACGGCTCTTCTCTCCTCCTGAAAGCACCTTTACCTTCTTGTCGGAATCATCTCCGGTAAAAAGGAATGCCCCCAGGATAGTGCGTATGTTTTCTTCGGACATATACCCTGGCGCGGCGGAATATGCCTCCTGCAAAACTGTATTTTCCGGGCTAAGCACATCCATGCGTGTCTGGGAAAAATACCCTACATCCACATTGTGCCCTACGGTACGCGAGCCTCTGTCAATGCCGGTTACTCCCGCGAGTATCTTTAAAAGCGTTGATTTTCCTGCTCCGTTCTCCCCGGCCAGCACCGCCTTCTCACCCTGCGTAACCTCAAAATCCAGGCTGTCATATACATTGATATCGCCGTAAGACTTAGAGACCCCTTCCAGCGCTATCACCTTATAGCCGCTTCTTTGTGTAGGCGGAAAGCGAAAATTTCCTATGCTTTCTCTCGGGTCCCCGGGCACCACGATCTCTTCTTGCTCTATCCTCTCCAGGACCCTGCGTTTGGCGCGCACTGACGCGGCTTTATTCGGTTGGGCGTGGAAACGCTGCACAAACTTCTCCAGCTGCTTGCGTTTCTTATCCTGCTCTTTAAATTGCTTTAATAAATGAATGCGCTTTTCCGCTTTTATCCTGTGGTAATGTTCGTAATTACCGCGCACCTTAAAGATAGCGCCGTTCTCCAGTATAAGGGTATAATTTGTAACTTCATTAAGAAAGGCTTTATCGTGGGAGATCATGACGAATGTGCCGTCAAAACCGGACAGATACTCTTTAAGCCATAGCGCGGCATTTAAGTCCAGGTAGTTCGTAGGCTCATCCAAAAGCAGGATATCATACTGATAGGTCAGTAGCTTTGCCAGCAGGACGCGCATCTGCCAGCCGCCGCTCATCTGGGATATAGGCCGGTTGAAATCTCTCTCTTTAAAACCAAGGCCCGCCAGTATCTTCTTTGCCTTATGCTCAAGCACGAAGAATCCGAGCGTTTCCAGCTTATGTAATATATCTCCGTACTTCTTTGAGCCCGCCTCATTCTTCTCCTCCAGCCTCTCCATCTCTTTCCTGAGGAGCATTATCCGCCCGTCTCCTTCTATGAGCTCCGACAGAACCGAGGCCTCGGATTTAAAACTCGACTCCTGGGGCAGGTATCCTATATAGGTATTTTTATGGACAGATATGTTTCCCGCGGAAGGCTCTGTCTCATTGAGGATAAGTGAAAAAAGAGTAGTCTTCCCGGCGCCGTTAGGCCCGATAAGGCCTATCTTTTCTCCCTGGTTTATGCTCAAGGAGATATCCTTAAAAAGGATCTTCTGGCCGTAATTTTTGGATAAATTAGTAATAGTGATCACGATAATTAAATCGGACGGCGGGCTTCAAGTGCCATGGATAAAGTCGTTGCGTCGGCATATTCCAGGTTAGAACCCATAGGTATTCCTATACCTAAACGCATCAGTTTCACTCCCAGCGGGCCTAACAGTTTAGCAAGGTATAAAGCTGTAGTCTCTCCTTCTGTATCCGCGTCTGTAGCTATAATGACTTCCCGGATACTCCCCTGTTTTATTCTCTGGATGAGGCCATCTATTTTTAGATCGCTTGGCCCCTTACCGTCCAGAGGCGATATGGCGCCAAGCAGGACATGGTATGCGCCGTTAAATTTTCCGGTCTTTTCTATTGAAGTCACGTCTCCCGGGTTCTCAACTACGCATATAATATCCTTCCTGCGGCGCTCATCCTGGCATACGCGGCACAGTTCCTGCTCGCTCAGATTATTGCACACGCGGCAGAAACGGACATTCTCTTTCACCTTTGCGAGTGCCTCCAAAAGCCCCTGCACCTCCTGGCGGGGAGCGCCAAGGATATAACCGACTATACGTTCGGCGCTGCGCCTGCCGATGCCGGGCAGCCTAGTCAGCTTCTCTATCAGTTTTTCTATTGATTCGGTATAATTAGGCATTATTCCTCTTTTATCACGCGGCCGTTAAAAGCATCCAGCGCCGACCTGATGAACGCGTCGGATTTATGGCTGTCTTTCTGCTCGATATCTCCGGAAAGCGCGAAATTTACCCTAAGGCTGGTATTTAATATACCCGAAATAGTCTTCTCTATTATCGCTTTATTTTCTTTTCCTTCCAACGCCTCCTTATGCAGCGAATGGCTCATCGGGAAAGAAACGGTCAGCACGCTCTTATCAAACCTCGTAGGGGTGCCTTCGTCAAGATACGTAGCCACCGACATCTTGATATGCGAGAGGCTGTCTATGATATTACGCCATGCCCCTTTTATACTATCCAAACGGGCAGGCGGCTCCTGCGGCTCGGATTCAAAAGAATGTTTTTCTGTTTCAGGGGGCGTTGTCCCCGGATCTATTTTCTTTATATCCATTTTAAGCTGTTTATTCAACGCGCGAGGGGCCTCAATATCCCTTGGGCTATTCGGCTTAATAACATTAGAATACGCGCCTTTCTTGTCATGGGCAAGTTTTACCAGGCTTACCTCAAGGGGGATACGCAAAGAATCAAGCCTCTTGGTCATCTCCTGCGTATTGACCAGGGTATTAAAAGCGCTGAATATCTCCTCCAAACTAAAGGCATTTGCCTGTTCCAGCAGCCTATCGCATATTTCTTTGGGTAAGTCTATTAGTTTTGGGTCTGCCTGGGTCACCTTGGCGATCATAAGATTGCGGAAATGTTCAATAAGGTTTATAAGGAAATTACCCATATCCTTTCCGCTGTCAACAATATTATTGAAAGACTCCAGGGCCCCGCGCGCGTCTTTTTTCACTATCTTATCAGCGATATCAAAAAGGTTATCCTGTTCCACCAGCCCCAGCATTGAAATAACGTCTTCCAGGGAAACCCGGTCTTTAGCGAACGATATCAACTGGTCTAATATGGACTCCGCGTCCCTTAAGGAGCCGTCGCTTGCTTTTGCAATGGCAAACAGGACCTGCGGGTCTACATTATTTATCTTCTCCGCCCGCGCTATCTTTTCAAGCTGCCCGATGATCTCCATTATGGAAACCCTGCGGAAGTCAAGGCGCTGGCAGCGCGAAAGTATCGTCGGGATGACCTTATGGGGATGGGTAGTGGCAAATATGAATTTAACAAAAGGCGGTGGCTCTTCAAGGGTCTTGAGCAAAGCGTTAAAACCTTCCGAAGTGATCTGGTGCACCTCGTCTATTATATAGATCTTATATTTACCCTGCGTAGGGGCGAATTTTACGCTCTCTCTAAGCGCCCTTATCTCGTCTATGCCGCGGTTAGAGGCTCCGTCTATCTCTATAACATCCAGGCTGCGGCCCTGAGCGATATCCAGGCACGCCGGGCAACTATTGCATGGATTTTCCGTAGGCCCGTTCTTGCAGTTAAGCGCCTTGGCTAATATCCTGGCGGTAGAAGTCTTGCCCACTCCCCTGGGGCCCGAGAACAGGTAGGCGTGAGCCAGCCTGTCTTTATGGATGGCATTCTTAAGAGTGGAGACGACAGTATCTTGCCCTATTATTTCGTTAAAATCCTTGGGCCGCCATTTTAAAGCGAATACAGTATATGACATCTCAATCCTCTTTAACCATTTCTTTAAGGTAATTTATAGGGACGGCAAAGTTAAGGTTCTGCGCTATAAAAAATGAGGCGATGGTAGCAATACCCACGACCTCCCCGTATTCATTAAGCACCGGGCAACCGCTGCTGCCAGGGGAAACCGGTACGGTCATCTGGATCAGTTTAAGGCTGGGGCTTGAACGTATTGCGCTAACTATGCCGCTTGAAACAGATTTCTCAAAACCCAGCGGGTTTCCCAGCGTAATAATAAACTGGCCGCTGATAAGTTCATCGGAATCCCCTATAATAAGCGGCGAAAGCCCTTTAGCATCTACTTTTAATACGGCTATATCCATATCAGGATTGTACGCAGCAAGATACGCCTCGTTAAAAATATCTTCTCCTATCTTTACCTCTGCCTGATAGGCGGAATTTACCACATGGAAGTTTGTGGCTATAAAGCCGTCATCGGATATAACGAAACCGCTTGCCTGCCCCATATCCTGGCCCTGCTTATCTTTTATCTGTATGGTAGCGATGCTGGGGGTATAAATAGAATACATATCGGATACAGCCAGTTTCTCCCTTTTCTTTCTTGAAGAGGTTTCTAACCTGAGCTTTTTAAATTCATCCCGTGCCAGGGTTTTAAGATATACCTTCCTTTTTTGCCTGTTTAATATTGAAGTGACGCGGTCAAAAGGAGACATCCTGGCAAAACTCTGGTATCTTTTCTCCTGATAAATAGTGCTCACTATGAAAAATGAAATAAAAACGGCTGTTAATACTATTTTTGTGCGGCGTTTAAACTTGCTGCCCGCCCACAGGAGTATTAATCCTACGGGTGTGATCAAAAGCAGCATAAACACGATAAAACGTTTCTTTAAATACCATTTAACCTTCTCTTTATCCTTGAGGGAATTTGACAGGATAACCAGGAGGAACCAAAAGAAGAATAAAAGCGAATGCACCCTTAAATGCGTTTTAATAAGCTGGGCCACTTCGGGACGCTCGAATATCACCCTGGTCATATAATTGACCCAGAAAAGAAAAAATAAACCCAGGATAAAAGGATGGCCCTCCAGGTTTTTGTTCAACCAGGATAAGGCCTTTTTGCGGTTGATCCTGCGCAAGCCTTTCTTGAGTATCTTCAGGTATCTGATAAACTTGTTCTTTTTAGACCTGCGCATTTTCCTTTTTATCCTCCCGCCAGGTTACTATCCGATATCCTTAATGCCTGATAATCGCCTTCCGTATCTATATAGTAAACTATGGATAAGGGGTCACCTATCTGTATATCGTTTATGGAAATATCATCTACGCCCCTCGTTATCTTTGTTTCATCGCCGACAAAGAACAACTTTATCCCGTCATACACATCCAGGGCTATCTTTCCGGAAATGGTATCTATCTGGGCAACACTGCCGCTGATCTCCATAGTCGCATATTGTTGTACCTCCTCCTGGCAATAAGATAAGCCCGAAGCCGACAATAAAAGGAAGAAGCCAAAGAGTACCGCTGCTGTTTTTGATTTCATGCTCACCTCCCGGAGATATTAGTTGTGCGTTTAGTTTTCCCGATAAGAGAAAATTAAATGGGTAGTCGCGCCCGCCAGACGAACCCATATTCAACAAACCTTCAAGAACTAAAGAACCTCCAAAATCAGAGCCTTACTACGACTACGTTACTTAAATAATGAGCTGCCCGGATAATCAAATTCGTCCGGATACGCCAACGAATCACCGCGGCATCAGCGCAAACACACCCCAGCCCAGGTATTCACGCGTGTAAGCGGCGTAGCGCTCGGGTTCCGAGGTCAGTTTGGCTCGAATATCTTTCGCTAATTCATCATCGGAATTGGCTTCAAGCCATCGGCGCATCGTGAGCCATTTAGCCGCCTCGTATCTGTCCCAACCGTCCTGGTCAGCCAGAACCATTTCAACGACGTCGTAGCCAAGGCGGCCGAAAGACGCGAGAAGTTCTGGAAGCATGAGAAAATCGGAGATTGAGTTGGCAAGACACTCCTTGGCAATATTTTCCGTCGGCGGTAACTGCCTCCAGTAGGGCTCACCGATAAGGATGATCCCTCCAGCGCGCAGGCTCCGCGCCAGAAGCTCGATAGTGCCGGAGACTCCCCCGCCGATCCAAGTGGCACCAACACAAGCTGCCACACCGACCTTCTCGTCAGAGACGTAGCCGGTAGCATCCCCATGAATAAACTTGACTTGATCGGCGACTCCTAGTTCTTCAGCGCGGAGTTTCGCTTGCTCGGTAAACAACTGGCTCATATCAATGCCGATGCCGGTGACTCCGTAATCGCGCGCCCAGGCGCACAGCATCTCTCCCGAACCGCTGCCGAGGTCAAGCACTCGGGTCCCCGTTTCCAGGCGCAGCGCTGCTCCGAGAGTAGCGAACTTTTCGGGTGTGAACGGGTTATGTATGCGATGAGCGCTTTCGGTAATGTTGAAGATCCGTGGAATGTCCATCCCGGAAAATCTCCTTATCTGAATTTTTTCGGAACAATTTTTGCCGCCAGCCAACGCCAGCAAAAATTGGCGGAGAGGCCGGGATTTGAACCCGGGGGCCCAGTTTCCCGGGCCAACTCATTAGCAGTGAGTTGCTTTCGACCGCTCAGCCACCTCTCCTGAATTTATCTATACCTTACGTTTCTTTTTAAAGAACTCTTTCAGTAAAGAGCCGCACTCTTCTTCTAAAACCCCTCTTTTAACATTAACCCTGTGGTTAAGCCTTTTATTATTAACGATATTCATCACGGAACCGCAGGCGCCTGTCTTGGGGTCCTTCGCGCCAAAACATAAATTCCCTATACGCGAAAGCACAAGTGCCCCCGCGCACATACTGCAGGGCTCAATTGTAACATAGAGCGAAGCCCCGCTCAACCACTTTGCTTGCAGGCCGGCCGCGGCGCTGGTAATCGCTAGCATCTCGGCGTGCGCAGTAGGGTCTTTAAGGCGTTCGACCTGGTTATACCCCCTGGCGATGACCTTACCCTTATGCACTACAACCGCCCCCACAGGTACCTCATCTTCCATGAAGGCCTTACGCGCTTCCTTAAGCGCCTCCCGCATAAAATTAATGTCTGTTTTCGACGACATACAAATTCTGATTAACAAAATACTGGTGCGCCCAGGAGGAATCGAACCTCCAACAACCTGCTCCGTAGGCAGGTGCTCTATCCAATTGAGCTATGGGCGCAATAATCTTTCTTAGTTTTACCTTATTCCTGTGATATTCCTGCTTCAATTTACGGCGTTCAGATTCAAATTGCTGACTTTTTGTGAAATCATAAGTCACCATTAGCGAACCCTGCGTACTCTGTTCATAAGGTTCACCTGTGCCTCAACAATGGCGG
>JBAZEH010000006.1:0-753 GCA_041653955.1 Candidatus Omnitrophota bacterium
TTGTATCGCGCTTCGGCTGGGGACTTACCACGGATATACAACCTCCGGACCTGGAGACGCGCGTAGCAATACTCAAAAAGAAGATTGAGCGGGAACCTGTATTTGTCCCTGATGACGTAATATTTTTTATAGCCCAGCTAATCAAAACAAATGTCCGGGAATTAGAGGGGGCGCTTATACGCACCATTGCCTATTCTTTATTGGAAGAAAAACCGATAACCCTGGATATGGCCAAGGGTGTCTTAAAAGACCTTCTGCGCGAACCCAAAAAGCTGATAACTGTTGACTTTATACAACGTTGTGTCGCTGAAGAGTTTGGCATATCCCTGCAGGATATTAAATTGAAGCGGCGCAATAAAAATATAGTGCTGCCCAGGCAGGTAACGATGTATTTAAGCAGAGAGTTAACAGACCTTTCTTTACCGGAAATAGGAGAGATCCTGGGAGGAAGAGACCATACTACCGTACTGCATTCCTATAATAAGATCAAAAAAGAGCTACAGGGCGATGAAACATTAAAACATAAGATAGAAAAAATTATACACGTTATACAACAGTAAAGCAGCCTGTTATCTCCAGCTTATTCAAGGGTTTTGTTTTGTGTAATAGGATATATTTTAATGCCTTGCGGAGATTCTAACAGAAACTAAAACCCTTATTACTATTACGATTATATTTATTCTTTATAAAATAATAAAAGGAGTAATGTAAATGAAAATATCTGTGGAAAAAAGCGTCCTATTAAACGGCATA
>JBAZEH010000006.1:763-64582 GCA_041653955.1 Candidatus Omnitrophota bacterium
TGCCTATATTGGCTAACATATTAATTGATGCGCAGCAGGATAAGCTTAAATTAACGGCAACCGACCTGGATATAGGTATAAGCTGTGTAATTCCTGTGGATACGCAGGAGCCCGGGATGATAACTATCCCGGCAAAAAGATTTGCCGATATAATAAAAGAGTTACCGGATGAAAATGCAAGCATAACCACCAAAAAGAACAACCTGGTTACTATTGACACAAAATCCTGCCAGTTTAAAATTATGGGGCTGCCCTACGAGGATTTCCCCAAATTGCCCGAATTTAAAGATGGCGGGGTGGTGCAGCTTGAGCAGCAGGTATTAAAAGAAATGTTGACATTAACATCTTTTGCTGTATCTTTAGATGAAACAAGATATATACTAAACGGGATATTATTCCAAATACGGCAAAACAAGATTACTCTTGTAGCGACGGACGGAAAGCGCCTGGCGGTTATTGAACGTAAATTAAAACAAAGTACCGAGAGGGATATAAGGATGATCGTCCCTCTCAAAACAATCCACGAACTAAACCGCAACCTTCGGGAAGACGGAGACCTTTCAATATTACTGGGTAATAACCAGGCGCTTTTTGATCTGGGGGGCGCCGTAGTCATCTCCCGCCTGATCGAAGGGGAGTTTCCGGATTACCAGCAGGTGGTCCCGCCTCCGTCTAACAATAAGATCGGTGTTGACAGGGAGGGTTTTTTGCTCGCGGTTAAAAGGGCGGCCTTATTGTCCACTCCCGACTACCAGGCGATAAAGCTGGAGGCGTTTAAAAATAAACTGGTTATCTCTAAGTCCACTCCGGATATAGGGGAGTCCCGGGAGGAACTCGCCATAGAGTATGGCGGTAAAGAGCTTGCGATAGGTTTTAACCCCACCTATCTGACAGATGTCTTAAAAAATCTGGCGGAAGAAAAAATAGAGTTTGAGTTGACAGACAGCGAGAAGCCGGGGGTTATACGCATCAATGGTTATGTTTATATAGTGTTGCCGATGCGCTTGAGTTAAATGGATGCGATCAAGGATGTCGTTAACGAAGTAATAAAAGGGCTTCAACATCAAAAAGGCAGAACGGCAAAGGAAGGCCCTGAGTTTTTGTTGAAGCGGGCCCTGCGTAAAAAAGAGATCAGCCACGCGAGATTCAGATATCTGCGTAACGGGGTCCTGGGGATAACGGTAGATTCCTCCGGGTGGCTTTACCAGTTAAGTTTACGTAAGCAGGGGCTGCTTGAGAAATTAAGCGGGAAGCCCGGTAATATAAAAGATATCCGCTTTTATCTCGGAGATATGCAATGAAAAAGAAGTCATCACAAAACACCAAAGAAAAACCCGCAAAAACAGCGGATAAATCCGCGCAGGCGCCGGTCAAGGATGATAAGCCTTATGACGCTACCAATATCCAGGTCTTAGAGGGTACTGAGGCGGTAAGGCGCAGGCCCGCCATGTATATAGGGGATACTTCAATACGGGGGCTGCATCATCTGGTTTACGAGGTGGTGGATAATAGCGTTGATGAGAGCCTGGCGGGTTATTGCGATTCTATTGAAGTGACCGTGCACCCAAATAACAGCGTAAGTATCGCGGATAATGGCCGCGGGATCCCCGTAGATATACATAAAACAGAGAAGAAACCTGCGGTAGAGGTGGCCCTGACCACGCTGCATGCCGGGGGTAAATTTGACCACAGGGTATATAAAGTATCGGGGGGGTTGCACGGGGTAGGTGTCAGCGTGGTGAACGCGCTCTCTGACTGGTTAGAGGTAGAAGTGAAGCGGGATGGGAAGGTTTACCATCAGCGCTATGAGCGCGGGAAGACCGTTTCCAAATTGACCATTACCGGAAAGAGCAATAGTACCGGCACAAAGGTTACCTTTAAGCCCGATAAGACGATATTCAGCAAGACGGAATTCTCCTATGATACCCTCTCGCAGCGCTTAAGAGAGCTCGCTTTCTTGAACAGGGGGCTTAAGATCAAGCTTGTTGATGAGCGCGCGGATAAGGAGGCGGTCTTTGAGTTCGCCGGAGGGATTATATCCTTTGTTGATTATTTAAACAAGAATAAGAACGCCCTTCATAATAAAGCGGTATATTTCCAGAAAGAGCAGGATAATATTATAGTAGAAGTGGCGTTGCAGTATAATGACGGTTACGCCGAGACTCTTTTTTCCTTCGCGAATAATATAAACACCGTGGAGGGGGGCACGCATCTTTCCGGTTTTAAGTCCGCCCTGACGCGCGCCATAAACCAGTACGCTAAAAACAAGAATTTGCTTAAGAATGCCGATTCATCTATCACCGGGGATGATGTCCGCGAGGGGCTTACCGCGGTAATAAACGTCAAGGTACCAAATCCCCAGTTTGAAGGGCAGACAAAAACCAAACTAGGGAACTCCGAAGTAGAAGGGATAGTGGCTTCAAGCAGCCTGGATGCTTTATCCGGGTACTTTGAGGAGAACCCTTCTATAGCGAATAAGATCATAGATAAGGTAATAGTTGCTTCGCGCGCCCGCGAAGCAGCGCGCAAGGCGCGCGAGCTTACGCGCAGGAAAGGCGCCCTTGAAGGGGCCGGCCTTCCCGGGAAGCTGGCGGATTGTTCGGAGCGCGACCCGGCGCTTTGTGAGATTTATATAGTAGAAGGTGATTCTGCCGGCGGTTCGGCTAAGCAGGGCCGCGACCGCAGGTTCCAGGCAATATTACCTATTAAGGGCAAGATCCTGAATGTGGAGAAGGCCCGGCTGGATAAGATCCTTTCTAATGAAGAGATACGCACAATAATCACGGCCCTGGGGACAGGCGTAGGGGAGGAGTTTGATATAGGCAAGCTGCGTTATCATAAAGTGATGTTAATGGCAGACGCGGATATAGATGGTTCGCATATAAGGACCCTTCTTTTAACGCTTCTTTACCGTCAGATGCCCAAACTCATAGAAGATGGTTATGTATATATTACGCAACCCCCTTTATACAAGATCAAAAGGGGGCAGCGCGAGGAGTATATCCAAACTGAACAGCAGATGGATGAACTGTTGCTGGATCTTGGCAGGGAAGGCCACACCCTTATGCGCCTGAAAGATAAAAAATCCTTTACAGATAACCAATTTCAGGAGCTCCTGCTTTCATTAGTAGAATTAGAGAAATTAGGGCGTATTTTAGGCAAAAAGGGAGTAGAAATCACTAAATATCTACAATATAGGCATCCAAAGACCAAAAAAATGCCTATTTATAAGATAAAAGTGGAGGGTCAAGACAGTTTTCTCTATTCTGATAAGGAATTGGCTGCTTTTACTGATAAGGCCGGCAAAGAAGCTGAACAGGAGGTTCTGGAGCTATTTGAGGCCCAGGAGATAGAGCCGGTCTTAACTAAAATAGAAAAGATGGGTTTTGATATATCTACATATTCCTCGCAACCCCCGGAAGGTAAGGGCGCGCAGGGCAAGGATACCGAAAAAAAGGTAAAAGCGGCTTACCGCGTAACGAATGAAAAGGAGCATCGCGACCTCTGTGTTTTACGGGATGTCCTTTCTTATATAAAAGAGGTTGCTGCGAAAGGGATGCATATACAAAGATATAAGGGCCTTGGAGAGATGAATCCCCATCAGTTATGGGAGACAACCATGGACCCTGAAAAGCGCACGATCTTAAAGGTAACTCTTGAGGACGCGGTAGCGACAGACAAGATGTTCACGGTCTTGATGGGAGACCAGGTCGAGCCGCGCAGGGAATTTATTGAAAATTATGCACATCAGGTAAAAAACCTGGATATATAAAATGTATACGAGAAACGAAAAAATAATACCGGTTTATATTGAAGAAGAGGTTAAGGATTCATATTTGAATTACGCGATGAGCGTCATTGTCGGCCGCGCCCTGCCGGATATACGCGACGGGCTCAAGCCCGTGCACCGGCGTATTCTGTACGCCATGCAGGAGCTCAATCTTGAGCACAGCAAGCCTTATAAGAAATGCGCGCGTATCGTCGGAGAGGTGCTGGGCAAATACCATCCCCACGGGGATGTCGCGGTCTATGATACCCTGGTGAGGATGGCCCAGGATTTCGCCTTGCGCTATCCGCTGGTTGACGGCCAGGGGAACTTTGGTTCTGTGGACGGGGATACCGCCGCCGCTATGCGTTATACGGAAGCGCGCCTGGCATCTATTAGCGATGAGATGCTAACCGATATAGATAAAGATACCGTGGATTTCGGGCCTAATTTTGACGCTTCTTTAAAGGAGCCTCTTCTATTGCCTGCCAGCCTCCCCAATCTCCTTGTCAACGGCTCAAGCGGGATCGCCGTGGGCATGGCTACCAATATACCGCCGCATAACTTAAATGAGGTCGCTGACGCCATTATCTATTTATTAGACCACCCTGAGGCGCAGATAAAGGACCTGATGAAGTATATAAAAGGCCCTGATTTCCCGACGGGCGGCATAATATGCGGCAAAGGCGGGATCAAGGATGCGTATACGACGGGAAAAGGCAAACTGCTGGTGCGGGCGCGGGCAACGGTCGAGCACCAAAAGAACGGCAAAGACCTGATAGTCGTTACGGAGATACCTTATCAGATACAGAAGGCTTCTCTTATAGAATCTATTGCTTCCTTGGTGGATGATAAAAAAATAGAAGGGATATCCGATATCCGCGATGAGTCTGATAAGGACGGGATGCGGATCGTTGTAGAGCTAAAACGCGACGTAGAGGCGCAGATCATCCTGAACCAGCTCTTTAAACATACCCAGCTTGAGACTACATTCGGGATCATAATGCTCGCCCTGGTGGATAACCGACCTCGGGTACTGACGCTGCTTCAGGTCCTGGAACATTATATAGGGCACCGGAAGGTCATCATACGCCGCAGGACGCAGTTTGAATTAGATAAGGCCCTGAAGAGGGCGCATATCCTGGAGGGCTTAAAGATAGCCCTGAAATATATAGACCGTATCATAAAGACGATCAAGACTTCTAAGAATACGGATAACGCCAGGGACCGCCTTATGAAAGAGTTTGGCTTAAGCGAAGTTCAGGCCCAGGCGATACTGGAGATGCAGCTGCAGCGGCTTACCGCCCTGGAGCGCGATAAGATAGACGCTGAATACGCCGAACTGCTGAAGAAGATCGAATTATGCAAGGCAATACTCGCCTCCGAAAAAAAGATAGAGGGGATCATTAAGGATGAGCTGGAGGCCTTAAAGAAAAAATATGGCGATGAGCGCAGGACCGATATCGTAGGAGAAGTAGAGGAACTTGAGGTGGAGGACCTGATAGCCGAAGAGGATGTTGTGGTAACGATAAGCCACGGCGGCTATATCAAGCGCCTGCCTGTAAGCGCCTATCGTAAACAGAAGCGCGGGGGCAGAGGCGTTACCGGCGCGGAGGTTAAGGAAGAGGATTTTGTAGAACATCTTTTTGTTGCTTCCACTAAAGATTATCTTTTAATATTCACGGGCAAAGGCCAGGTGCACTGGCTGAAGGTTTACGAGATTCCGCAGGCGAGCCGTACCTCTAAAGGCAAGGCGATAGTCAATCTTGTCCAGATGGAACCGGGCTCCAAGATCAGCTCTACCGTTCCTGTTAAGGAGTTCTCCGAAGATAAATACCTGGTAATGGCGACGAAACTCGGCCAGGTCAAAAAGACCAGGCTCGGCGCCTACGGTAACCCCCGCAAAGCAGGGATTATCGGTATAAGCCTGGATAAAGGGGATGAGCTTATCAGCGTCATCCTCACCGACGGGAAACAGGAGATACTTATGGGTACCAGGCAGGGCAAGGCGATAAGATTTTCCGAAACCAAGGTGCGGGATATGGGCAGGCAGGCAGGCGGCGTGCGAGCCATATCGCTTGAAAAGAAAGACGAGGTCATAGGCATGGTCCTCGCGCAGAAAGACACCACAGTATTGACTGTTACCGAGCTTGGTTTCGCCAAGCGCACCCCCGCGGAGGAATACCGCCTGACCAGCCGCGGCGGTAAAGGGATAATTAATATAAAGGTTACGGATAAAAACTCCGAGGCAGTGAGCCTCAAGACTGTCAATGACCAAGATGAGCTGATGGTTATCACGCAAGCCGGCATGTTCCTGCGTTGCGCCGTAAAAGATATACGCGCTACCGGAAGATCGGCGCAGGGTGTGCGCCTGATAAAGCTGCAGGGTAAAGACCATGTTTCCTGCGTCGCCCACGTGATAGCGGAAGAAGAGGCATAATCCATAGTCCCCATCGTCTAGCCTGGTCTAGGACAAGAGCTTTTCAAGCTCTCGACACCGGTTCAAATCCGGTTGGGGACGTTAAATTTAATCACCCTGAATTTTTTATTAATGAAACATCCTCCTTTTATTACTATTTATAAGGAAGGGTGTAAATTAATCCAAACAACTTATTCACATTAACGTGTTCGTAAGTTGTGGGCTCATTTATGTGTGGGATAATCGGATATATAGGTTCAAGGTCAGCCCCGGATATTTTGCTGAATGGCCTAAAACGCCTGGAGTACCGCGGATACGATTCAAGCGGTATGGCTGTCCTCCTTGCGGATAAATGCGTCCTCTCCATAAGAAAATGCCAGGGTAAGATCAGTTCCCTGGAAAACCTCCTGCGTAAAAAACCACTTCATGGCACCTTTGGGATAGCCCACACGCGCTGGGCGACGCACGGCGTGCCGAATCAGATCAATGCCCATCCTCACAGAGATTGCACGGGGGCTATTGCCATCGCGCATAATGGCATCATTGAAAACTACCTTAAATTAAAGGGGGGCCTGGTAAAGGAAGGGCATAAGTTTGTCAGCCAGACCGATACAGAGGTTATCGCCCACCTTATAGAAAAATTCTATAGTAACGGCACTCCTTTAGAGGCGGCTGTAATGAAGGCGCTTCCAAAGCTGGAAGGGTCATTCGCGCTGGTTGTTATATCCCAGAAAGAGCCGGGAAAGCTGGTAGGAGCGCGTTTTGGAAGCCCATTGATTGCGGGATTAGGAAAGGGGGAGAATTTTCTTGCCTCGGACGCGCCTGCTATCCTGGATTCTACCAGAGAAATCATCTTCCTGGATGACGAAGAGATGGTTGTTATGGATAAAGATTCCTGCAATGTAACTGACTTTAAGGGCAGAAGTATCCGTAAAGAGCCGGTGCGCCTTGACTGGGATATAAATCAGGCCGAGAAGCAGGGGTATGAGCATTTTATGTTGAAAGAGATCAATGAGCAGCCTGCGATAGCGGAGAAACTGCTGAATACGCTGATCTCGCGGGAGACCGGCAGGGTATCTTTCAGCGGCTTAAGCATCAAGGAAGAGGAGTTAAGAAATAAGGATAATATCGTTATCATAGCCTGCGGTACCGCGTATCACGCGGGGTTATGCGCTAAATATATGCTTGAGGAAACATGCAAGATCCCCGCGAGGGCCGATCTTTCCAGCGAATTCCGCTATAGCGATCCCCTGGTGGATAAGGATACGCTGGTGATCGCTATCAGCCAGTCAGGGGAGACCGCCGATACCCTGGCAGCCGCGCGCGAGGCGCGCAAAAAAGGAGCGCTTACGCTTGCTATATGCAATGTGCTGGGTTCTACGCTGGTGCGCGAATGTGACGGAGTCATCTATACTTACGCCGGCCCGGAGATAGGGGTGGCCTCTACTAAAGCCTATACGGCGCAACTGCTGGTTTTATACCTTTTTGCCTTATATCTGGCGGGGCTGAAAGATACCATAGACTGGGAAGAGATCAACAAATTATTGGCTGCCCTGAAAACCTTGCCCCAGCTGCAAAGGAGGATTTTAGAAGGACAGAAAGATATCAGGCGCCTAGCCCATAGGCATTCGCATTTCGGTTCCTTCCTTTTCTTAGGAAGGAATGTAAATTATCCTTCGGCCCTGGAAGGGGCTTTGAAATTAAAGGAGATATCTTATATACCCGCAGAGGGATATGCCGCAGGCGAGATGAAACACGGGCCTATCGCGCTGATCGATGAATACAGGGCAGTGGTCTGCATCGCGCCCCAATCAAAGATATATGAGAAGATGGTCTCCAATATCCAGGAGATACACAGCCGCCGGGGCAAGATCATCGCTATCGCCAGCGAGGATGATGAAGAGATAACAGAACTGACTAAGCATGTAATATATGTCCCGCGCATAAACGAATTGTTATCTCCGCTAATAGTGGCCCTGCCCCTTCAGTTATTAGCCTACTACATTGCCGCCAAAAGGGGTTGTAATGTGGACCAGCCGCGCAATTTAGCAAAGTCCGTAACCGTGGAATAATGTTATATATAGTCGCCACACCTATCGGTAACCTGAAAGATATTACGCTGCGCGCCTTAGAGGTTTTAAAATCCGTAGACTTGGTCGCCTGCGAGGATACGCGCCGCACCAGGATACTGCTTAATCATTACGGAATAACAGTCCCGACCACAAGCTATTTCCAGCATAACAGGGTAACCAAGGGGGCGTATCTCATACGCATGTTAAAGGAGGGAAAATCTATTGCCCTGGTTTCTGATGCAGGAACGCCTGGTATTCTGGACCCCGGGTACCATATCATCAATTTAGCGATACAAAATAATATAGGTATGACCCTTATCCCCGGGCCGGCGGCCCTGGTAAATGCCCTGGTTCTTTCCGGAAAACCCGCGCATAAGTTTTTATTCGAAGGGTTCCTGCCGCGGGGGCCCCTGGCGCGCAAGAACCGGCTAAAAGAGATCGTCAGACTTGGTTGCACGGCGGTATTTTATGAATCCAGCCATAGGATAATAAAGACCCTTGAGGATGTGCGGGATATTGCAGGGGATAAGCATATAGTGTGCGCGCGTGAGCTGACGAAGAAATTTGAAGAGATCGGGAGGGGCAGCGCCCAGGAGCTCTTGGATGCTTTTAAGCGCGAAAGGCCGCGCGGGGAGTTTGTGGTGGTGGTATAGTTTTTGCTGTTGGAACTTTCCCTTGACAAGCCCCCTGATGGATGGTATAGTTTAACAGATAAATAAAAACCTTTAAGCCGGTTCTTGAGAAACTGGCAAGGGAAGAGAAAAATGACCTATAAAACTACAATTATGACCCCGACAAATATATGTCGGGGTATTTTTTTGTAATTATGAAAGAAAAAACTAAACTTTTAGACCGGGAAGGGCTTAACCGCGTGCTCACGCGTATTGCCCACGAAATATTAGAGAAAAATAAAGGCACGCGTGATCTTTGTCTTGTGGGAATACGCAATCGCGGGGCGCACCTGGCGAAGCGTTTAAGCGGATGCATTGGGGCGATAGACAGGGTGGAGGTCCCCGTGGGGATACTTGATATCACATTATACCGGGATGATCTTACCCTTATTTCACAGCAGCCTCTCGTGCATAAGACCGAGATAGGATTTGATATCACCGAAAAAAGTATTGTGCTGGTAGATGACGTATTGTATAGCGGCAGGACTGTCAGGGCTGCCCTGGATGCACTTATTGACCTGGGCCGGCCCAGATCCATACAGCTGGCTGTGCTGGTTGACAGGGGGCACAGGGAACTCCCTATCCGCGCGGATTATGTAGGCAAGAATATTCCTACTTCCCAAAAAGAGACCGTAGAGGTGCGTCTGGCCGAATCAGACGGTTGTGACGAAATAGTAATAGTAGAAAAGGATTAAATATGCCTGTAGCCTGGACCAGAAAAGACCTTTTGGGCCTGCGAGAGTTAAGCCGGGAAGAGATAGGGCTGATCCTTTCCACCGCGGAATCTTTTAAGGAGGTCTCAACCCGCGAGATTAAAAAGGTGCCGGCTTTGCGCGGAAGGACAGTGGTGAATATGTTTTATGAGCCCTCTACGCGGACAAGGGTATCTTTTGAGATCGCGGCAAAGCGCTTGTCCGCGGATGTTATAAATATAGCTTCCGAAACCTCAAGTGTGCGTAAAGGGGAGACCCTGATAGATACTGGGAAAAATATAGAAGCCCTTAAAGTGGATATCATTGTGGTAAGGCATAATTATTCCGGGGCAGCCGCTATGCTGGCGCGTAATCTGCGGGCGAGCGTGATCAACGCCGGCGATGGCTGGCATGAACACCCTACGCAAGCCCTTCTTGATATGTTCACGTTGAAAGAGAAGCTGGGCAGGATAGAGGGCTTGAACGTGAGTATCGTAGGGGATATAGCGCATTCACGCGTGGCGCGTTCTAATATATGGGGCCTGACTAAGCTGGGTGCCAGGGTTATGGTCTGCGCGCCAAAAATGCTTATACCCGCGGCTATCGAGGAGATGGGGGTTAAGGCTACAGATGATATAGATGAGGCCTTAAGTAATGCCGACGCGGTCAATGTCCTGAGGATGCAATTTGAACGCGATGGCGAGAGCGCCTTCCCCAGGCAGCTTGAGTATTTTAAAAAGTTCGGGATCACCAGGGAGAGGCTGGAGAAGGCCAAAAAAGATATTATTGTTATGCATCCCGGGCCCTTGAACCGCGGCATTGAAATAGCAAGCGATATAGCGGATGGGGGAAATTCAGTGATATTAGAGCAGGTAACCAATGGTATCGCCGTCAGGATGGCGGCTCTTTTCCTGGTGGCGCAGGCCAACGAGAATATTACTCATGACAATATTGATTAAGAACGGGCGTTTGATAGATCCAGGAAACAATATAGATGGGGTTTATGATATTTTAACGGAAGGCGCCAAGATCTCGCGGGTAGCCAAAAAGATATCCGGCAGCGCCGATAACATGATCGACGCTTCGGGCAAGATCGTTATGCCCGGGATCGTAGATATGCATGTCCATCTAAGGGAGCCCGGCAGGGAAGACAAGGAGACTATTGTTACCGGTACCAGGGCAGCCTTAAAAGGGGGGGTTACAAGCCTTTTGGCTATGCCGAACACGCAGCCGGCCATAGATTGCGCGGAGAATATCAAGGGCTTAAAGAGGATCATTGATAAGAGCGCGGCGGTAAATGTATTGATTTGCGCGGCGATAACGATAGGGCGTAACGGGAAAGAGCTCTCAGGTATTGCCAGGCTGAAAAAAGAAGGGGTATCGGCGATATCCGATGACGGGGCTTCGGTAGATGATGAACAGCTTATGTCAGAGGCTATGAAGATCGCAGCCAGGGAGGGGCTTCTGGTAATCTCTCATTGCGAAGATAAGGCGCTTGCCTCCGGAGGCGTAGTAAACCTGGGGGCCATATCTACCATGCTGGGTTTACGCGGTATAAGCCGGGAGTCAGAGTATAGGCGCGTAGAAAGAGACCTGAGATTGGCCAAAAAATCCCGTGCGCGCCTTCATATCGCCCATGTTAGCTGCAAACAGTCTGTGGAATTAATAGCCAGGGCGAAAGCAGAGGGCGTTAAAGTTACCGCGGAGGCCGCGCCGCATCATCTCCTGTTGACCGAAGATGAGTTATTAGGTTTTGATACTAATTTGAAGATGAATCCGCCTTTGCGCAGCCGCGAAGACAGGGACGCTTTAAAGGAAGGACTGATCAACGGGGTAATAGATGTTATTGCCTCGGATCACGCTCCCCATACGGAGAATGAAAAAGCGATTGAATTTGAGCGCGCGGAGTTCGGGGTGATTGGCCTGGAAACCGAATTAGCCGCAACTATTACAGGGCTGCTTAAAAGCGGCTCTATGGATTGGCCACTTTTAGCGGCAAAGCTATCGCTTAATCCGTCTAAGATATTAGGAATAGACAAGGGGGCGCTCGGGGTTGGGATGGACGCGGATATTATCGTTATCTCCGCGGATACCGAATGGGCGGTTGAGAAGGACGGGTTCGTGTCTAAATCAAAAAACTCGGCGTTTCTGGGAAAAAGATTGAGCGGAGTAGTCGAATACACCATAGTTAACGGCAATCTCGCGTATAGGAATCCCGGCCATGCATAAGGAGTTATCGTGGAATTTATAGCCGATTTTCATATCCACTCAAAATACAGCAGGGCGACAAGCAAAGATATGGATGTAGCCCATATATCGGAATGGGCGAAGTTAAAAGGCATATCCCTCATGGGCACGGGAGATTTTACCCATCACCTTTGGCTTGAGGAGTTAAAAGGGAATCTGGAGGATATGGGGAACGGGTTGTTTAAATATAAAGGTATATATTTTATCCTTAGCTCCGAGATCAGCAGTATTTATTCAAAGAATGGCAGGACTTATCGTATACACAATATTGTCTTGAGCCCATCCTTTAAGACGACCGATAAGATAAATGAGACGCTTTCGCGCCACGGCAACCTTGCTTCTGACGGAAGGCCGATACTCGGGATGGATGCCGCGGAACTGGCGCGCATAGTTTTTGATATAGATGAAAACTGTATGGTTATTCCGGGCCATATATGGACGCCGTGGTTCAGCCTTTTCGGCTCTATGTCGGGATTTGACAGGATAGAGGATTGTTTTGAAGAGCAGACTTCGCGTATATTTGCCCTGGAGACCGGATTGTCATCTGATCCGGCGATGAACTGGCGTTTAAGCGCCCTGGACAGGTTCACCCTGATTTCCAACAGCGACTCCCATTCTCCTTCTAAAATAGGCCGCGAAGCCAATATATTTAATTGCGATATGGATTATAAGACCATACGAGAGGTCTTAAAGAGCAAGGATAAAAAAAGGTTTTTATATACAGTGGAATTTTTCCCGGAAGAGGGTAAATACCATTATGACGGCCACCGGCTTTGCGGCACGCGGTTATCTCCCGGACAGACAAAAGACAATAAGGGCAGATGCCCTAAATGCGGCAAGCCCGTAACTGTAGGCGTGATGAACAGGATAGAGCAATTAGCTGACAGGCAGGAGGGGTTTGTGCCTTCAAACAGTATCCCTTTCAAGAACCTTATACCTTTGGATGAGATCATCGCGGAGGCAAAAGGCATAGGTAAGGCTTCGCAGGGGGTAGATAGGGAGTATCGCAGTTGTATTGCCAAGCTTGGCAGCGAGTTTGAGATCCTGGCAAAAGCGCCTAAGGATATCTTATCCAAATCCCTGCCTCCCAGGATCGCCGAAGGTATTTTGAGGGTGAGAGAAGGTAAGGTAAATATCCAGGCCGGTTATGACGGGGAATACGGCAAGGTCTCTGTTTTCTCCGGCGAAGACAGGCATGATAAACAGGAAGAACAATTAAAGCTATTTTGATGCAGAGCGCAATTATATATTATTCTTACAGCGGGAATACCAGGAGGGTGGCGCAGGCCTTAGGCGGGATATTGCAGGCGCGGGGCCCCGTTGATATGATAGAGCTTGAAGGCCTGGATGAGTCAAAGAGCTTTTTTCTGCAGGCAGCGCGGGCATTCAGGCGCAAAAGGGCCCTCATCAACCCGGTTAATTTTGATTTGAGCCGTTACGACTTTATATGTGTGGGTACCCCGGTCTGGGCATTCGGCCCGGCACCGGCGGTCAATACTTATATGGACAGGGTTGCCGGCCTTGAAGGCAAAGATATACTTATTTTTACTACTTATGGCAGCGGGGCCGGTAAAGAGCGCTGCGCGGATTATATGCGGGAGATCCTTTCTAAGAAGGGCGCTAAAAGTTTTAAGAAAGTTTCCGTGCAGCAGTTCAAGGCGGGCGATAAAGATTTTGTAGCCTCCGCTATTAAAAGCGCCTTAGCGCCTTAGCGTCCCATAACCCAAATATGTTTACTTACAGGAATATTGAATTCAAAAAACACCCTAAAGAGAGCTATGCCGTTGCGAAGGGCGACATCTATAATAATTCCGGGACAAATTATAACTCCGTGGCTTTTCGTATGGTTATATTTGTTAAGGGCGCGCAGGTCATTAATACGGTTATAACCGTACATGGTATGGGCGCGGGCTGCAAAAAGGTTTTTGAGAAGCCGATACGCGACCTGGACGGCAAATTAATAAATAATATAGTGAGATATGAGATAATCCCGGAGGGTGCTTATTAATCTTTAAATATATGCGCCTGTGGCCCAATGGATAGGGCACTAGCCTCCGGAGCTGGTGGTACAGGTTCGACTCCTGTCAGGCGCATTTTTCAAGACAATAATAGAAGTATAGCTAGTAGAGGGCGTTCCCGTAGAGGGCTGCCCCACGATAAGCTAAGTTATAAAAGCTAGATATGTACAAAAAAGTTGTCAGCGTCATAGGTGGGCGGAATTGCACAGTTGAAGTGGAGCAATTAGCCCAAGAATTAGGCAAAAAACTGACAAAAGTGGCGGATATACTTGTTTCAGGAGGCCTAAGTGGGACAATGAAGGCTGTTTGCCAAGGCTTTAAGGCTTCCGGAGGCTTAACTATAGGCATTCTACCAGGTTACGACAAAAATGACGCTAATGATTATGTAGATATAATTATACCTACGGGTATGGGTTTAGCCAGGAATCTTTTGGTAGTAAAAAGCGCGGAGGTAGTGGTAGCCCTTCCCGGTGAAGCCGGGACCCTTTCTGAGATAGCTTATTGCCTGCAATTCGGCATACCGGTAATAAGTTTTAACTCCTGGGATATAAAGGGCGTGATAAAGGCAGCAACAGTGGAGGAGACAGTTAATAAAGTAAATGAGTTGTTAAAGGAGAATAAAGCATGAAGGCTATCTTGATGCTGGAGGATGGTAAGAGCTTTACGGGTGAGGGGTTTGGCGCCGGGGGGGAAAGGGTGGGCGAGGTGATCTTGAATAGTTCCGTGGTAGGCTATCAGGAGATGATGACTGATCCCGCCAACGCAGGGAAAATACTTGTGCTTACTTATCCTTTGATAGGCAATTACGGAGTAGCCCCCAAATTTAATGAATCCCGGGGAGTCTGGATCGCGGGTCTTGCGATTAAAGAAAGTTCGCGCACATATTCAAACTGGCAGGCGAAGGCGAGCTTTGATAGTTTTATAAAAGAGCGCAATATTCTTGCGGCCCGTGCGGTAGATACACGCAGCCTCGCTGTTTATTTAAGGCAAAAGGGAGAGATGCTAGGGGTTATTTCAACGAAGGAGTTTGGATCTAAAGAGTTATTGTCCAGAATACAGGAGTTCAAGAAGGGGGCTCCCGGCAGCGCCCTCCCCAGGATATCTGTATCAAAGGCCACGCGCGCGGGAAAGGGCAGCGGAAAATACAGGATAGCCATAGTTGACCTTGGGGTAGCCAACAGCACAATAGAACAGCTGGAGAGGCTGGGGTGCTCGATCACGCTTTTGCCTTACAATAGTTCAGCCTCGGAGATAATGCGCCTTAAACCTGCGGGGCTGGTTATTTCAAATGGCCCGGAGGATGATCCCGGATTAAAAGAGGTTACCGGCAATATAAAATCCCTGCTCGGCAAATTGCCTATATTGGGTATTTCTACCGGCCACCAGGTCCTGGCCGGGGCATTAGGCGCGAAGTTAACTAAGTTAAAATTAGGCCATAGGGGAGTGAACCAGCCTATACATAATCCGGCTTCTTATAAAGGAGAGATCACGGTCCAAAACCACGGTTATATTGTGGACGCGGATTCGCTCAATAAAATAAAGGGTGTAAAAGTTACGGCTTACAATCTGAATGACCGCACCGTGGAGGGGATAGAGAGCAAGAGATTAAAGGCCATGGGTATACAGTATTATCCCGCGAGCCCCGGGTTTAATGAGGTAAACGGCGCGTTAAAGAAATTCATAAAAATGTTAAAAAGGAGCAGGTAGATGCCAAGACGCAAAGATATCAAAAAGGTTCTAATGATCGGATCCGGGCCCATAGTGATCGGCCAGGCCTGTGAATTTGATTATTCCGGCTCCCAGGCCTGCAAGGCCTTAAGAGAAGAGGGTTATTTTACTATATTGGTAAATTCTAATCCCGCCACGATAATGACCGATCCGGGCATGGCAGATGTCACTTATGTAGAACCGCTGACTGTTGAGGCGGTAACCAGCATTATCGCGAAAGAGCGCCCGGACGCGATATTGCCTACTCTCGGAGGGCAGACCGGCTTGAATCTCGCCTTCTTTTTGATGAAAAAAGGGATCCTGAAGAAATATGGTGTAGAATCGATCGGCGCGCCGGTCGGGGCTATTGCCTGCGCGGAGGACAGGGACCTTTTCAAGAAGGCGATGCAGGAGATCGGCGTGGATGTGCCTAAGAGCGGAATAGCAACTACCGTTGGAGAAGGTATGCGTATCGGCCTGAATATCGGTTTTCCCTTGATCTTACGGCCCGCGTATTGTCTGGGGGGTAGCGGCAGCTCTACGGTATACAATAAAGAGGAACTTGAAAGGTTTCTCAGCAAAGGTATTGAAACCAGCCCCGTGCATCAGGTGCTTGTAGAGCAGTCGGTCATGGGGTGGAAAGAGATAGAATTTGAAGTAATGAGGGATTCGGCTGATAACGTGATCATGATCACATCTATGGAGAATGTTGACCCGATGGGCGTGCATACGGGAGATAGTATAGTGGTCGCTCCCAGCCAGACATTGACCGCGGAGGAATATACAGATTTCGTGAATTTATCCAAAAGGATAATACGGCGCATAGGGATTACCGGAGGCGGGGCGAATATCCAGTATGCCCAGAACCCCGATAACGGGCATATTGTTATAATAGAGGTAAACCCCAGGCTCTCCCGTTCATCGGCATTGGCCTCTAAGGCGACCGGCTTCCCGATCGCAAGGGTCGCAACAAAATTAGCCGTAGGCCTTACCCTGCCGGAAGTAATGAACCAGATCACCGGCAAGACCACTTCTTTCTTTGAACCCACGGTAGACTACTGTGTTTTTAAGATATGCAGGTTTACCTTTGAGAAGTTCTCCCGATCAGAGCGCGTGTTGAATACTTCTATGAAGGCGGTAGGAGAAGCGATGTCCATAGGCCGTAATTTTAAAGAGGCCTTGCAGAAAGGTATACGTTCTACCGAGACCTCCCGCTACGGTTTTGGAGCAGACGGGAAAGACAAGATCACCGACGATATGCTTGTCAGGCCCGATAACGGCCTGATGAAGCTCATAAGGGATAAGATCCGCGTGCCAAACGACGAGAGGTTATTTTATATAAGATATGGCCTGAAGGCAGGGTTATCAATAGATGATATTTACAGCCTTTCTAGGATAGACCGCTGGTTTTTAAGTGAGATGAAGGAATTGACCCAGATAGAGGAGCGTATAAAAAAATTCAGAGGCAATGACCCCGCCAAAGAGATCGGGATCCCGCCGGACATGCTGAAAGAGGCGAAGGCAAACGGTTTTTCCGACCGGCAGCTGGCGTATCTGTTAAATTCCAAGGAGGATAAGGTGCGAGAGTTCCGCAAAAAACAGGGTATTAAAGCAGTCTACAAGCTGGTGGATACCTGCGCGGGCGAGTTTCCGGCCAAACAGCCGTATTTTTATTCCACCCACGAGACGCAGGATGAGGCCAGGCCCGGGAAAAATAAGAAAGTAGTTATATTGGGGGGAGGCCCGAATCGTATCGGCCAGGGAATAGAGTTTGATTATTGCTGTTGCCACGCCGCCTACGCCCTTAAGGAGAAGGGGATAGACAGCATAATGGTGAATTGTAACCCCGAGACGGTTTCAACCGACTACGACACTTCGGACCGTTTATATTTTGAGCCGCTCACCCAGGAGGATATCCTTAATATAATAGACCTGGAGAAACCCGCCGGAGTAATAGTCCAGTTTGGAGGGCAGACCCCCCTTAATCTTGCCGTCCCTTTACGCAAGGCGGGTGTTAATATATTGGGCACCAGCGCGGATAATATAGATATCGCCGAAGACAGGAAAAGGTTCAAAGAGATGCTTAACAAATTAAACCTGCTTCAGCCTGATAACGGGACCGCCTTTAACTTCCAGGAAGCGAAAGAAGCAGCAAAAAAGATAGGCTATCCTGTCCTGGTCCGTCCTTCTTATGTGCTTGGCGGGAGGGCTATGGAGATCGTATATGATGAATCTACCCTGGAGCGTTTTATAAAAGAAGCGGCAGAGGTTTCCGGGGAACACCCTGTGCTTATAGATAAGTTCCTTGAAGACGCCATAGAGGTGGATGTGGATACCATAGGGGATGGCGAGACCTTTGTTATCGGCGGGATAATGGAGCATATTGAAGAGGCCGGGATACATTCAGGGGATTCGGCGATGGCGCTTCCCCCTTATACATTATCGCAGGAGATACTGGATAAAGTGAGAGAAGCGACCTATAAGATGGCTAAAGAGCTGAATGTGGTCGGGCTGATGAACGTGCAATACGCGATAAGGGATAATAAGGTGTATGTTCTGGAGGTGAACCCGCGCGCCTCAAGGACGGTGCCATTTGTTTCCAAGGTAATAGGTATCCCGCTGGCTAAACTCGCCACAAAGGTTATGCTGGGCGCGAAGCTGAAAGACCTGGGATTTACAAAAGAGATTATCCCTAAGCATGTGGCGGTGAAGGAATCCGTATTTCCGTTCGGGCGGTTCCCGGGGGTTGATATTATCCTGGGCCCGGAGATGAAATCTACCGGAGAGGTAATGGGCATAGATTCTGATTTCGGGCGCGCCTATATCAAAAGCCAGATTGCGGCCGGGCAGCGCCTGCCGCGCAAAGGGAATGTGTTTGTCTCAGTCAGAGATAAAGATAAAAGGGCGGTGGTATTTATCGCGAAGAAATTACGCGACTTAGGGTTTAAGATCTATGCTACTGCCGGGACAGCAAGCACGTTAGAGAAGAGCGATATCCCGGTTAAGTCTATGGTCAAAATCGCCGAGGGCAGGCCCAATATCCTGGATTTGATGAAAGACGGCAAGATCCAGTTAGTGATCAACACGCCTTCGGGCAGGATACCCCGGCAGGATGAGATCAAGATACGCTCGCAGGTCATACTTTACAATATACCTTATACTACTACAATATCCGGGGCCCAGGCGACCGTCAACGGGATAGAGGCCCTGGTTAAGAAAGGGCTTGGGGTTAAATCGTTACAGGAGTATCATAGGAAAACAGGGAATGCAAAAAATAAAGATAAAAAGCGCAAGCCGCGTTGAATTGTTAGATATTACCGACAAGATAGCAGGCATTGTCTCGCAGGGCAGCGTTAAGGACGGTGTTTGCGTTTTGTTCTGCCCGCATACCACCGCCGGCCTGACTATTAATGAGAATGCCGATCCCTCCGTCAGGAAGGATATAATCAATGCGTTGAATAAAATGGTGCCCGCGGATGCCGGCTATACGCATAGCGAAGGGAACTCCGACAGCCATATAAAATCTTCACTTTTTGGCCCGTCTTTAACCGTTATTATTGAAGGCGGGAGATTGGCGCTGGGCACCTGGCAGGGGATATATTTTTGCGAAGGGGACGGCCCCCGCTCAAGAGAGATCTGGATCAGGTTGATAGGGGGTAAGTGATGCCGGAATTGCCCGAAGTAGAGACTGTAAAGAGGGAATTGGAGAAAGCGGTTTTAGGCAAAAAGATCGTTGAGGTTTGCGTGCATCATGCGGCTGTAATACGCGAACCCTCAGTGGGTAAGTTCAAAAAAGGTTTAAGAGGCGCGGTCATTAAAAAGGTTTTACGCATAGCCAAACTTTTGATCCTGGAGTTATCCGGTGGCAACTCCCTGGTGATCCATTTAAAGATGACCGGGCAACTGGTTTACCCGGGAGACGGCAGGAAAAGCCGTGTCAGTTTCAGGTTTTCAGACGGCACAGCGCTTGATCTTAATGACAGGCGTTTATTTGCCGAGCTTCGTCTTTTGGGTGACTGGCGCGCTCTAAAATTTATCCGGGGGCTTGGGCCTGAGCCTTTTGATTTATCCAGCGGCAGGTTTAAAGAGGTTTTGGGCCGTAAAAAGGGCAAGATCAAGCCTTTGCTCATGGACCAGTCTTTTATCTCCGGCATAGGGAATCTGTATGCTGCTGAGGCGCTTTTCAGGGCCGGCATAGACCCGGCGAGGAGCGCGCAGGGCCTATCAGATAAAGAAAAAGAGCGTCTTTTGAAAGAGATAAAGGATACTTTAAGGGAGGCTATCCGGCATAAAGGTTCTTCCATAGATCAGTATGTTCAACTATCAGGCAGACCCGGAGGCTACCTTAAATACCATAAGGTATATGGCCGTCAGGGTAAGCCTTGTCCGGTATGCAAGGGGTTAATAAGGAGGGTCTCATTGGGTGGCCGCGGCACATATTTCTGCCCGCGCTGCCAGAAATAAAAAATGAAAAGAAGGCTTAAGGTAAACGGATTACTTATAGTTTTAGCTTTCGCAATACTTGTTTTATTCCCGGCCGTATTCTTGCGCAGGGCAAAGGATCCTTCCTTGGATGCGGTTGCGCAGATATCCGGGATCGTTTTTATTCTTCTGGGCCAGCTATTACGGACATCGGCCCGCGGTTATAAATCCGAATACTCAAGAAACGGCCATATGCTGATACAGGGCGGCCCGTACTCCTTAAGCCGCAACCCGATGTATTTAGGTATACTATGCGTAGGCCTTGGTGTCGTGCTGGTGTTATTTGATTGGTGGATAGTCGCGGTTTTCCTTGCCATATTTATATGGCGGTATATATTCCTTATATTCAAGGAAGAGAAAAAGCTTTTGGTCATGTTTCCCGGAACATACCAGGCCTATATCAAGAAAGTGCCTCGTCTTTTTCCTTCGCTTTCCGAGATGCTGCAACGGGAGGTTTATGAATACCTGCCGTTAAAGATGGAGTGGCTAAAAAGAGAGATCGGCTCTATCTTGTTCTCGTTGCTTATTGTGCTTTTTTTGCGCGGCTGGAGGGATATCAGGCGTGAAGGTATAATGGCTTATGCGCAGGAAGCGGAATTATTTATCGGGGTAATTATATTATTCCTGTTTTTGGCCGCCTATCTGGTAAAACGCACGAATAACCACAAAAAAGATGCTTCAATTAACCGCAAAGATACTTTATAATAAGAAAGTTAAGGGCGATTATTTCTGTTTAGCTATGCGGGCTCCCTGGATAGCAAAGGAATCTGTCCCCGGGCAATTCCTTAATATTAAGGTAAGCGGGAGTTATGAGCCTTTATTGCGCAGGCCTTTTAGCATCCATAAGGCAGGAGGCCCGGATATATGGATTCTTTATGAGGTGGTAGGTGAGGCTACCCGGATCTTGTCCGGACGTAAACCGGGAGAATATATAAACGTTATCGGACCCCTTGGCAAAGGTTTTGATTATACGTTGTCCGTTGCGGGCGATAGATTGTCTATTCTGACATCCGGAGGAATGGGTGTGGCGCCATTGCTTTTTCTGGCTGAAAAGCTTTCCAAGAGCAGGAAGTTGGCCCTGATCGGAGCGCGCGATAAGGAACATTTGTTATGTGAAAAAGAGCTTAAAGATTTAGGGTGCGCGGTCAGGGTCTCTACCGATGACGGTTCAAGAGGATTCAAGGGTTATGTCGGAGATCTTTTAGAGAAAGAGCTATCGGATATGGGAGATACCCAGAGAGCCGTTATATATGCCTGCGGCCCGAGGCCCTTATTAAAGGAGATAAGCCGGGTCTCTAAAAAGCACGGGATCGCGGCGCAAATCTCCATGGAAGAGCATATGGCTTGCGGTATAGGCGCCTGTCTTGGCTGTGTGGTAAATACAAAAGAGGGATTCAAAAGGGCCTGCAAGGAAGGGCCTGTGTTTAATGCCGGAGAGGTCATCTGGTAGGTAAAAATAGGAGGCACAATGGCGTTCCCCAATCCTTTTGTCTCAATAATTATCCCGGTAAAGAACTTTGAGCGCACTATAGAGAAAACATTTGAATACCTGCTTGGCGTGGATTACCCCCGTGATTCCTGGGAGTGGGTGATCGCCGATGGAGGGTCTATCGACAAGACCATAGAGATCATAAAAGACTGGCAAAAGAGATACCCCTTTATAAAATTGGTTGAGGTCCCTAACTGCCCTTCTCCGGGATTCGCGCGCAACAAGGCCCTTGAAGAGGTAAAAGGGGAGTTCCTCTTTTTTACCGATGCGGATTGCGCCCCTGATAAGAATTGGATCAGCGAGATGCTAAAGCATTTCGCCCGCGACCCCAAGATCGCCTGCGTAGGCGGAGAGGTATTTACGCTTAAAGTTGATCCGGATAATTTAGTAGAAGCCTGGTGCCAGCATTTTCGCTTCAATATGGTTTCTCCCCGTTATGGCTTTATACGGGAAGGGTATTATCCTGATTTTCCGAAAGAGCCCGTGCCTTCCGATATCGGAGGGCATAAGGCGTATTTTTTCGGTACCTGCAATGTTGCCTATAGAAGGAGCGCGATGAAGGATATAGGCGCCAGGTTCTGGGATAGGCCCACAGGAGAGGATATGGACCTTAGCTATCAGCACAGGAGTAAAGGCTGGAAGTTTTATTTCGCGCCTCTCGCTAAAGTAGACCATATGCACCGGGCGGATCTTAAGGCGCTAAGGAAGGTGTGGGTTACCTACGGGCAGGCACACCTTCCTTTAATAGATAAATACGTTAAGAAGAATGGATTGGAGATAATCCTGCAGTTTCTTAAGGGGAACCCTTCTTTTATGCTGCCTTTTCCCCTAAGGGGATTTATTTATCTGGGCAACTTCCATCTTATGCATATTTTTGCTTTCTTTTTTATCCTAGGGCTGATATTCAGCGTCGCCTGGGCAAGCCCTTTTTGGGTGATCTTTACCGTCGCCTCCCTGCTGCTTTCGGCCTACACCGCTTATCAATACGTAAAATGGAACTTTGCGATGGAGCCAAAAAATGAATTCCCCAACTGGTGCAAGATGAAATACCTGACAAACCTTAGTTTTATCCAGGGCGGCCTGAAGGATTTTAAAAAATACAAGATACTGTGTATCGAACCCAGTTTTTAGGAGGGGATAATATGAATCCAGCATTATATATTATTGTGGGTTTAGCCGCGGGCGTATTCGCAGGGATGTTCGGCATAGGCGGGGGGACAGTGTTGATTCCTGCTCTGGTATACTTTTTTGGCCTGACGCAACACCAGGCGCAGGGGACTACATTGGCGATCATGATTCCTCCTATAGGGTTACTGGCGGCTATGCGTTATTATTATAGCGGTAATGTAAAACTGGGGATGGCGGGTTTTATCTGCCTGGGGTTTTTTGTGGGCGGTCTCTTGGGAGCGCATATGATCCAGGGGGTATCCGAGCTTGCCCTTAAAAGATTGTTCGGAGTTTTTCTCGCCTTTATCGCCATAAGGATGATCCTGGGCAAATAAAAATGGCTGACTTAAATGTATCTATTGGCAACCTGGAACTGGAGAACCCGGTAATGGTCGCCTCGGGCACCTTCGGGTATGCCGGGGAATTCCGGGATTTTATGGAGCTGAAATCACTCGGGGCTATCGTTACCAAAACTATTACATTAGAATCCCGTCAGGGCAATCTGCCCCCGCGTACCTGCGAAACCCCGTCCGGCATGCTTAATTCCATAGGCCTTGAGAACCCGGGGATAGAGGGTTTCATCCGGGATAAACTTCCGGAATTGATAAGGATTGGCCCTCCTGTTATTGTTAGCATATCATCCGAGAACGACCCTAAAGAGTTTGTTGAGCTCGCAAGAAAATTAGAGAAAATAAAGGGTGTGGCTGCTTTAGAGCTGAATATATCCTGTCCCAATATTAAAAGCGCAAGGCGTAATGCGAGGTTGATATCCCAGGATCCTGCCGCTGCGTTTGCCGTGGTCAAGAGCGTGCGCAAGGCGACCAGGAAAACCATAATTACTAAACTATCACCGAACGTTACGGATATCGCGGAGATCGCCAAGGCGTGCGAAGATGCCGGGACAGATGCCGTCAGCCTGGTTAACACTTTTTATGGCATGAGCATCAACATAAGGTCCGGAAGGCCCAGATTAGGCAGCGTGTCCGGGGGGTTAAGCGGCCCGGCGATCAGGCCGATCGCGGTAAGGATGGTATGGGAGGCTTACCAGAAAATTAAAATCCCCATTATAGGGATGGGTGGTATAATGAATAGTGCCGACGCCATTGAATTCTTCCTTGCAGGGGCATCCGCTATCAGCGTGGGCACGGCGAATTTTATTAATCCTGCCGCGAGTATCGAGGTCCTGGAAGGGATAAAAAAATATTTAAACAGGAACAAAGTCAAAGGTATAAAAGATCTTACGGGCAGCATTAAGATATGAAATGCCGAAATAAAATAATCCTCGCCCTGGACGTAGATAACCGTAAAGAGGCGATGCGTTGGGTGAACCTGCTTTATCCTAAGGTCTCTGTTTTTAAGGTTGGCCTGAAACTATATACTGCCTGTGGGCCAGAGATCATAACGGCTATCCGCAAGAAGGGCGCGCAGGTATTCCTGGACCTGAAATTCAATGATATACCGAACACGATGGCAGGCGCGGTCAAGGAGGCCTTAAAATACAGGGTTGGCATGCTCACAGTTCATGCCCTGGCAGGCCCGGAGGCGCTTAAGGCGGTAGCTGCTGTTGCCCGCGGCAGCAGGACAAAGATATTGGGCGTAACTCTACTTACCAGCATATGCGGACATTTTTTAAAGGGCCTGGGGATCATGAGGAGCGTATCGGATGAGGTCTTGTATCTGGCGAAAATGGCGAAAAGGTGCGGGCTAGACGGCATAGTATCATCTGCGCAGGAAGCGAAGATGGTCAGAAGTTCTTTAGGGAAGAATTTTATTATAGTTACTCCCGGGATAAGGCCCGGTAAATTTTCCAGCGGCGACCAGAAGAGGGTTACGACCCCGCAAGAAGCAATTAAAGCCGGGGCTGATTTTTTAGTAATAGGTAGGCCTGTTTTAGAGGCCAGGGATCCAGTTGCTGTACTGAAAGAATTATCCGGTTGAATTCCAATCAACATATTAAGCGGGAGATAGAGATGGGAGAAGAGATAAAGGCATTGATAGCTAAGATACAGCAGGAGGGCATCCAGGCTGCTGAAAAGAAAGCCAAAGATATAGAAGAGCAGGCACAAGCCCGGGCCGTGAAGATAATAGATAAGGCGAAGAAAGACGCGGAAAAGATCATAATACAGGCAAAAGAGCAGATATCCAGAATGGAAGATGCCGCGTCAGCCTCCTTGAAACAGGCAGGGCGCGATATGATCATTACCCTTAAGGGAGAGATTTCCGCTATGCTGGGTAAATTTATTATTTCTGATGTGCGGGAGGCGCTCGGGCCCCAGGAGCTGGCGAAGATCATAGGGGAGCTCGTCAAAAAGCACGGGGATAAAGATATCGTGATCTCTCTCGGCAAGGAAGATAAAGAGGCATTAGAGAAGGGGTTCTTTAGCAAGTTAAAGGAAGCGGCCAAGGGGAGGATAGAGCTTAAATCCTCGGAAGATATCAGCGGAGGTTTTATCATCAGCTATGATTCGGGTAAATCCCATTATGATTTCACCGACAAGGCCCTGGCAGAATATATCGGTTCCTCTTTAAACCCCAGATTAAAAGAGATATTAGAGGCATAACAGGGATGGCGTCGTACTATACATATCTGATCTCCAGCCTTCCGGTATTATCTTTCGGAGAGAAACCCCCTTTTTCAAAAGAGGAGTTTCTCAGGCGCTGCGAGGGGGCAATTTGCGGCAAAGAAATCAGGCTTCTTGCTTCCGTCATGAACGGTGAGCAGGCAGCAAAGTCAAACAGTATTGTTTTAAAAGGGGCCTATCATTTTGATAGCGCGTTAAGAAATGAACTGGTCAGGTTAAGGGCGGTGCGCAAAAAGATAGACCCGCACAGATACCTGCGCGGAGAAGATACCCACGACGCGCATATTGCCGGTATTGCCACCTCCGCTATCAGGAACCCTTCCATCCTTGAAGCAGAGAAGGCGCTGGATCTGGCAAGGTGGCAGTCTATAGATGATCTTGCCAGGAGGCGCTATTTTGATTTAGAGGTATTATTAGCCTACGCGTTGAAACTATCTATAATGCTGCGCTGGGACAAAATATTATCCGCGGACAAGGGCGCAGCCCTTGCCAGGGCGGTTTCGGACAATTGATATGAGAAAAGGATATATCACCAGGATAAACGGGAATATGGTTTCTGCTGCGTTTGATTCCTTTGTCACGCAGAATGAAGTGGCTTATATCATTCACGGGACAGAGCGCCTTAAATCCGAAGTAATACGTATAAGAGGCAAGAACGCGGAGATGCAGGTGTATGAGAGCACTACCGGACTTAAAGTGGGAGATCAGGTAGAGTTTAGCAATGAACTTTTGTCTGTGGAGCTAGGGCCGGGTTTATTAGGGCAGATATTCGACGGCCTGCAGAATCCTCTTCCCGACCTTGCCGAGAAGTGCGGGTTTTTCTTGAAACGCGGGGTATACCTTGAGGCGCTTAAGGATGAAACAGAGTGGCAGTTTACCCCTGAAAAGAAGGCCGGGGATAATGTGCGGGCAGGAGAAAAGCTCGGTTTTGTCCCGGAGAAGATATTCAAACATTACATTATGGTGCCTTTTGCGCTTCGCGGCCGCCTTGAGATCCTGGAGATAGCTAAAGAAGGTAAATATAACCTGAAACAGGTTATCGCCAGGTTAAAGGATGAACAGGGCAAAGAGCATGAGGTTTTTTTGCAGCAGTTATGGCCGGTAAAGATACCTATCCAGGCGTATGCAGAAAAATTGAAGCCATCGCAGCCGCTTATCACCAAGATGCGGCTCATAGATTCATTTTTTCCGGTTGCCCTCGGAGGCACATATTGCATCCCGGGTCCGTTCGGAGCGGGGAAAACGGTTTTGCAGCAGCTTACCAGCCGTCACGCCGAAGTGGATATCGTTATTATCGCTGCCTGCGGTGAGCGCGCAGGAGAGGTGGTTGAAACGCTTAAGACCTTCCCAGATATAATAGACCCGAGAGTTGGCCGGCCATTAATGGAGCGCACAGTCATAATTTGTAATACGAGTTCTATGCCTGTGGCAGCGCGAGAATCCAGCGTTTATACCGCGGTGACTATCGCGGAGTATTACCGCCAGATGGGCCTGAATATCCTTCTTCTTGCCGATTCTACTTCGCGTTGGGCGCAGGCAATGAGGGAGATGTCCGGGAGGCTTGAAGAGATACCCGGAGAAGAAGCATTTCCCGCGTACCTTGAATCGCGTATCGCATCTTTTTATGAGCGCGCCGGGTTAGTCAGGCTGCATGACGGCTCAACAGGTTCAGTCACTATCGGCGGGACGATCAGCCCCGCGGGAGGTAACTTTGAGGAGCCGGTAACGCAAGCCACGCTAAAGGTAGTAGGGACTTTTCACGGTTTATCGCGGGAGCGTTCGGATGCCCGCAGGTATCCGGCAATAGATCCTCTGATAAGCTGGAGTAAATATAGAAGCTTTATAGACGCCGAGCACGTCAAAAGGGGCCATGGCGCCTTACGCAGGAGTAATGATGTGGCCCAGATGATGAAGGTTATCGGTGAAGAGGGGGTTTCGGTTGCCGACTACGTAGATTATCTTAAGGGAGAATTCCTGGACTTTGTTTATTTACAGCAGAATGCCTTTGACCCGGTTGATGAAGCAACTGCCTCCGATCGCCAGGGTTACGTGTACGGGTTCATATATAATATCTTAGAGTCCGAGTTTACTTTTGAAGATAAGGAGAAGGCGTTACGCTTCTTTCAGGAGTTGAGGCAGCTGTTCAGGGGATGGAACTCCATGGCCTATAAGAGCGCGGAGTTTGCCGGTGTTGAAAAAGAGATAACGGAATTGACAGAGAGGCACCTTTCTCGCACGAAAAAAGATGTATAAAGTATATACCGATATTATACAAATCGCAGGGGATGTTATTACCGTTGAGGCGGAAGGGATAGGTTATTCTGATATCGCCGAGGTTTCTACGCGCCGCGGGGTATCGCTTGCCCAGGTAATCCGCATGGACGCGGGTAAGGTCTCTCTGCAGATATTCGCGGGCAGCCGCGGGGTATCAACCGGGGATAAGGTGAGGTTTTTAGGCCACCCCATGCGCGTTTCAACAGGAGATAATCTTCTTGGGCGCATATTCAACGGCAGCGGAACGCCCCTGGATAACGGGCCCGCGCTCTCCGAGAATATCTCCGATATCGGAGGCCCGCCGGTCAATCCGGTTAAAAGGGTTATTCCGAATAAGATGATCCATACCGGCATTCCAATGATAGATGTTTTCAATTCTCTCGTTGAATCACAGAAGTTGCCTGTATTTTCCATAGCCGGCGAGCCGTACAATGGCCTTTTAGCAAGGATCGCGGTACAGGCAAAGGTTGATATTATTATCCTGGGAGGGATGGGCCTGAAATACGACGACTATCTTTTCTTCCGTGACACTCTCCAGAAGCAGGGGGCGCTTTCCCGCTGCGTATTCTTTATACATACAGCATCCGATCCTACGGTTGAGTGCTTGCTCGTGCCTGATATAAGCCTCGCGGTTGCCGAACAGTTCGCACTCTCCGGAAAAAGAGTGTTGGTATTACTTACCGATATGACTAATTTCTGCGACGCATTAAAAGAGGTATCTATAACTATGGAGCAGGTCCCATCAAACCGCGGCTACCCCGGAGACCTTTACAGCCAGCTGGCAGCGCGCTACGAAAAGGCAGTGGATTTGGACGGCGCAGGCTCAATCACTATCCTTGCGGCGACTACTATGCCCGGGGATGACGTGACCCATCCTATCCCGGACAATACCGGTTATATTACCGAAGGGCAATTCTACCTGAAGAACGGGGTTGTTGAGCCTTTCGGTTCATTAAGCCGCCTTAAACAGCAGGTCAACGGCAAGACCCGTTCTGACCATAGAGCTATAATGGATACGATGATTCAACTGTTCGCCGGGTACAGGGAGACCCTGGAGAAGCGGGCGATGGGATTCCAGATGAGCGCCTGGGATAATAAGCTGTTGCGTTACGGCAGGTTATTTGAGGATGAGCTCATGTCCCTTGAGGTGAATATCCCCCTGGAGAAGGCCCTGGATCTTTGCTGGAAGATACTCGCGGAATGTTTCACTCCCGAAGAAACAGCTATTAAGAAGTCCGTAGTAGAGGAGTATTGGCCGAAGAAATAATTATGGTAAAGATCAAATTTACTAAGGGCGAACTCAAAAGACAGAGGGGTGCGTTAAAGCAGTACGAGAGGTACCTCCCGACGTTGCAATTGAAAAAACAGCAATTGCAGATGGAGATCCTCACGCAGCATAATATAGAGGGTGATAGAAAACGCGCCCTGGAGGCCAAGATGCGCTCCGCCGAAGCGTGGGCAGGGCTGTTATGCGACCCTGGAGTAGATACGAGCGGACTGGCCAGGATAAAGGAAGTTTTGCGGGCTACAAAGAATATTTCAGGGGTGGATATCCCTGTTTTTGAAAGGTTGGAATTTGAAAGTTTTGAATATGACTTTTTCTTTTCTCCTTTATGGGTTGATACGGCAATGGAAACCATAAGGCAGATGGTCTCACTGAAAGAGGAGATTAAGACGATCGAGGAAGGGATAGTTGTTTTAAGGCATGAACTTATGATCACCACGCAGCGCGTTAACCTCTTTGAGAAGGTCAAGATACCGGAAGCCCGGGATATTATACGCAAGATAAAGATCTATATAGGAGACCAGATGGCTAATGCCGTCGGACGCAGCAAGGTGGCTAAGAGGAAGATACAAGAGTATATATTGGAAGGGGTGGCTGCATGATCGTGCCGATGAAAAAGGCCCATATTATCGTGCAGGCCAAAGATGATAATGGCGCGTTGGAGAAGCTGCGGGATATCGGCTTACTGCATATTGAACACCAGCAGGCCCCGGCAGGAAAAGATATCTCTGCGATCAATGATGACCTGGATCTGTTGGAATCCGCCATAAATATATTATCAGACAGGGAGTTTCAGAATGGCGCGCCTGTGCCGCGGGAAGAAAAGACGGCTGGCTGGAGGGATATATCCAGGCATATCATAGATTCTGCAAAGAGGCTGGACCATTTAAGGGAGTACTCAGCCAAACTGGAGCAGGATATCTTCCGTTGGCAGGCCTGGGGGGAGTTTGATCCGCAGGAACTCCATGAGTTAGAGCAGAAGGGTATATATGTCAGGTTATACCAGGTCCCTCAAAAGGAGTTGGGTAATTTTCCTGCTGATAGCGCGGTCAAGAAGATATTTACCGCAAAAGGGATGGTAAATTGTGTAGTTGTCTTTAAGCAAAAACCACAGGTCCCCTTTCGCGAGATACCCCTGCCTAAGATGGGGCTTTCTAAGATGCGCGCCCGTTTATCCGAAGACAGGCAGGTAGCGGAATTTATTAAGGAAGATATAAAAAAACACACTGCTTATTTTAAAGGACTTTTAAAGGCTAAATCAGGGCTTGAGAAGGAATTGGAGTTTTTCAGGGCTTTGCGCGGGATGGGGGAAGCAGCGTCCCTTAAATATATCTGCGGTTATATACCCTTTGATGCGGCCGATACGCTGCACAAAGAAGCTGCTATGCACGGGTGGGGGGTTGTTATTAATGAACCGTCCGAGGATGACCTGGTCCCTACTCTCCTGCGTAATCCGCGATGGGTATCAATTATCAACCCGATCTTTAAGCTGATAGAGGTAGTCCCCGGTTACCACGAGCTTGATATCAGCCTCTGGTTTCTTATATTTTTCTCCATATTCTTCGGTATGCTTATAGGAGATGCCGGATACGGGGCGATATTGTTCGTCATTACCTTTTTGATCCAGAGAAAACTGGGCAGGAGGCTACCGAATGCTTCAGCGTTTATACTCTTTTATATTTTAAGTTCATGCGCGATCATCTGGGGCCTGTTAAGCGCGACATTCTTCGGGCAGGAGTGGCTCCCAAGTTTTGTAAAACCCATACTTCCCGCGCTTCGCGATGATGTGAGAGTGCAATCTTTTTGTTTCTTGCTGGGAGCGCTACAGTTAAGTATCGCCCATTTATGGAGGTTCATATTAAAACTACCGTCTCTGGCCGCGTGGGCTGATATGGGATGGCTTCTGATCATCTGGGCAGCTTTCTTATTAGCTAAGCATTTGGTATTGGGTTTTGGCTTTCCGGTTTTTGGTAAATGGCTGATCATGACAGGGGCGCTTCTGGTCCTATTCTTCTCTCATCCCAACAAGAACCCCCTTAAAGGGGTGGGCCAGGGCTTGGGGACCCTGCTTTTGAACCTGATGAATAATTTCACGGACCTCGTATCTTATATCCGTCTCTTTGCCGTCGGGTTGGCTACGGTAGCAGTAGCCGATGCCTTCAACAAGATGGCCTTAAGCATCGGCTTTAATAACATTTTTTCCGGTATCGCCACGGCCCTGATCCTTCTTTTGGGGCATACTTTAAATGTGTTGCTGGGCCCGATGTCTGTCCTTGTGCACGGGGTAAGATTAAATGTGCTTGAATTTTGTAACCATCTTGATATAAAATGGAGTGGTTTCAGTTACAGGCCGTTAAAGAATTAATAAAGATTTATCTTAAAAGGAGAAAAGAATGGAGCAGACCTTATTAGTGCAATTCAAGGACCTGGGGGTAGGAGCTGTGTTGGCCCTGTCAGCCGTTGGTTCAGGGCTGGGAGCGGGCGTAGCCGCGATGGCAGCCGTAGGCGCATGGAAGAAGGCGTTCAGTCAGAATAAGACAGCCAGTTTTATGCTGGTCGCTTTTGTGGGCGCGCCGCTTACGCAGACTATTTACGGAATGATCCTGATGAATAAGCTTGCGGAGCTTTCCGCCAAGGGGGTCTATCTATGGAGCCTGGGCATACTGTGCGGTATCGCCATGGGTATCTCCGCGCTGATGCAGGGAAAGGCAGCAGCAGTCGCCTGTGATGCCATGGGTGAGACAGGCAAGGGTTTCGGTAACTATATAGTAGTGCTCGGTATTATAGAGACGGTCGCGCTTTTTGTAATGGCTTTCGCCTTGGGATTTTTAGGCAGGCTTTGATAATAAATACGCGGGCGCTTAGCTCAGTTGGTTAGAGCGAGTGACTTACATTCACTAGGTCAGGGGTTCAAGTCCTCTAGCGCCCACCACTAAATTCCATTAATGGAATTTAGTGGTGATGCCGGATTAATGTAATCCGGCCACCAATAAATCTATTGCCAAGAAGGCAATTTTAGGTTAGAATTGACACTTCCGGCTTTTGGGGTCGTGGTGTAGCCCGGTCTAACACGTCGCCCTGTCACGGCGAAGATCGCGAGTTCAAATCTCGTCGGCCCCGTATTAAATCATTTTAGTATTAATGCAGCCAAATACCGCGAAGGTAATTTTAAGGTTAACAGCCGCGGCCCTCAGGCACGCCCTCTTTGTAACTCAATACCCTGAATATAAGAAAGACTTGATAAAATAAAACTTGACATAAGGGGGTCTTGCTTGTATACTATTAATGGAAATCATTTTCATTAACATATAGGAGAGCAATATGCGTAATAGAGGGGCTTTTGGCCCTCCATGGTGGCACGGTAAGTTCAGGGGATGCGGATACCGGTTGACATCCGGCCGCGAGGCGATCCTTGAACTGTTGTTAAGGTCTGAAGGCCACCTGAGCGCGGAGGATATTTACGTGAAGATACGCCCCAGATACCCCAACTTGGGCCTTACGACTATTTACCGGACCCTGGATCTTTTGGCCCATATAGGCATAGTATCCAAGCTTGACTTTGGCGACGGGAGAGCACGGTATGAATTGGCAGAAGGGCCTAAAGGAGCACGCCACCACCATCATCTGGTATGCACATCTTGCAACAAGGTGATTGATTACGCCGATTTTATAGACGAAGAGGTAGAATTGTTAAATCAAACCGAAAGGGGCCTGGAGAAAAGATATAATTTTAAAATAACTAACCATATTATCCAATTTTACGGTTTATGCCAAAGGTGCAGCAGGAAATAAGCGGCGTATATTTTTTTCTTTAATAATGGAAATGATTTTCAAAATATGAAAGGGGGTGTTTGATATGCCAGGAGGAGATGGAACAGGTCCGATGGGATTAGGTCCTATGACCGGGAGAGCGGCTGGTTATTGCTCCGGATATTCCGTGCCCGGCTATATAAATCCGATCCCCGGCAGGGGAAGAGGATTTTATGGCCGCGGAGCAGGAAGGGGCCGGCGTAATTGGTATTACGCTACCGGGCTTGCGGGTTGGCAAAGGGCTTCAATGGGGATCCCTGCTTTTGGCGGGGCGTATCCTTACGCGCCTGAAATGGATCCGCAACGGGAGGCAGATATCTTAAAAAGCGAAGCTGACCTTTTAAAAAAGCAGCTGGAAGATATTCAAGCCCGCATTGAGAATTTGGAAAAATCCCAGACAGAGAAGAGTGATTAATTGCTGTAGGATGAGGGGGAGGGGAAAGGGACCCTGCCTCCTCATCCTTAGCAAGTTAAAAAGGAGTGGTTATGCGTATAGCTATATCTACAGATGGTGATTTTGTGTCTGCTCATTTTGGCAGATGCCCTTCTTTTACCCTTGTTGACATTGAAGACGGCAAGGTAATTAAAAGGACGGAAGTGGCAAACCCGGGTCACCAGCCGGGGGCTATCCCTGAATTTTTGCATAAGAAAGGCGCCAATTGTATCGTTGCCGGGGGGATGGGGATGCGGGCAACTTCATTTTTTGAAGAATATGGCATTAAGGCGATTGTAGGAGTGGAAGGCAAAATTGATGAAGTAATTGAACAGCTTAAAAAAGGAGCCCTTGAGGGCGGCGAGAGCCTCTGTCATCCTGGGGCGGGCAAGGGGTATGGTTTAGATAAAGAAGAGTGTGACCATCCGCACGAAGAGGATTGCGAACATTAGGGGGGTAATTATGAAAATATGCGTTACTTCAGAAGGAGACAATTTAGATTCTAAGGTAGACCCGCGTTTTGGCAGATGCCAGTATTTTATTATTGCCGATACTGAAACTTCAGGATTTGAAGCTATTAAAAATCCTAATCTTGAATCAATGGGTGGGGCCGGAATTCAGTCTGCCCAATTAGTTGCTTCTAAGCAAGTTGGGGCTGTGGTTACGGGGAATGTAGGGCCTAATGCCTTTCAAACATTACAGGCGGCAGGCATAGGAATCTTTACCAATGCCTCAGGCACGGTAAAGGAGGCAATTGAGAAATACAAAAAGGGAGGATTTAAGGTAGTTTCCGGTCCAAGCGTCGGTTCGCATTTTGGTATGCCGGGCAGGAATAAAAAATAAGGAGTGACCATGGCGGCTAGAGTGGATAGAGAGAAGTGCAGCGGTTGCGGGGCGTGCCGGGAGATCTGCCCTGTTAACGCAATCAAGATAGAGAACGCTAAAGCGGTAATCAGCGATGATTGCGTGGAATGCGGGGCTTGTGTAAATCAATGCCCGAATGAGGCGATCTCAATTTAGGAGGATTTTATGAACAGGCGCAGCTATTTTTTTAGTTCGGAATCAGTAGGAGAAGGCCATCCGGATAAATTATGCGACCAGATATCAGATGGTGTGTTAGATGAGGTTTTAAGGCTTGATCCCGGCAAAGAGAGGAGCAGGGTTGCCTGTGAAACTTATGTTACTATGGGGCTTTTGATCGTCGGAGGTGAAATTACCACTTCCGCCTATATTAATATCCAGAAACTCGTAAGAGAAATCATCAAGAGTATAGGTTATACACACCCGAAGTATGGCTTTGATTATAAGACTTGCGCCATCGTAAACACCATTAATAGCCAGTCTCCCGATATCGCGCAGGGGGTAAATACCGGAGGGGCAGGGGACCAGGGAATTATGTTTGGTTACGCTTGCAACGAGACGAAAGAATACATGCCTCTTCCGATAACGCTCGCGCATAAACTGGTGAAGCGCATGGCTGATGTGCGCAGGGCTAATATATTAAAATATTTGGGCCCTGATTGTAAATCGCAGGTTACTATAGAATATCACGATAATAAGCCAAAGCGCGTGGATTCAGTTGTGCTTGCCTGCCAGCATACCGATAATATTCTGGATAAGACAGGCAGGAATATTACCTCAAAGTCGCGCCACGAGCTTATTGATCTTATTGCCAAACCGGTCTTAAAGGGATTAGTGGATAAAAATACCAAATATTATGTTAATCAGACTGGTAAATTCTTAATCGGCGGGCCGCAATCCGATACCGGGATGACCGGCAGGAAAATTATCGTGGATACTTATGGGGGCACTGTTTCACATGGCGGCGGGGCTTTTTCGGGGAAGGACCCTACAAAGGTTGACCGCTCCGCGGCTTATATGTGCCGTTATATCGCCAAGAATATGGTTGCCGCGGGCCTTGCCGATAGATTCCTTGTCCAGCTGGCTTATGTTATAGGTTACTCGGAGCCGCTGTCTGTTTATGTGGATACTTACGGTACGGGGAAGTTGCCTAATGAGCAGTTGGTTAAGCTTATTCGCGATAATTTTAATCTTACGCCTAAAGGAATAATAGATTCCCTTAAACTGTTGCTACCGGTATATAGAAAGACGGCTTGTTACGGGCATTTCGGCCGCGATGACGCCGGGTTTAACTGGGAATTAACGGATAAGGCACCTGTTTTAAGAAAGAAAGCTTCAAGGTTATAATTAAAAAAGGAGGTGGTTTGTATGCCGTTTTTTGAACCATTAGAGAAGATGGACCCTAAGCATGTTGATTTAGAAAGAGCGAGAAAGTCTTTGCGCGAAGAACTTGAGGCGGTTGATTTTTATCAGGAACGGATTGACGCGACTGAAGATGAATCTTTAAAAAAACTCCTCGCGCATAATATGAACGAGGAAAAGGAACACGCGGCTATGCTTATGGAGTGGATCAGGAAGAATGATGCTGTGCAGGATAAGATGTTTCAAGAGCATGATTAGGAGGTGGTTGCTATGCCAAGAGGAGATGGAACAGGGCCTTTAGGCCAGGGGCCGGGTACAGGAAGGGGAAGAGGAATGGGAAGGGGTGCTGGCATGGGACGGATGGGAGGAAACCGCCCCGGGGCAGGCCCCGGAGGTGCTTGCGTGTGTCCTGCTTGTGGAGAAAGGGTTCCCCATCAAGCCGGGACGCCATGCGCATTGATTAATTGCCCTAAATGCGGGGTAAAAATGGTAAGGGAGTAGGGGCTGGATTTTGGAGAAAGAAGTTTTTGAAAATCACAAGATATATTTAGAAAGGCTTGAATTCTACCGGGGTTTTGGTTACGATTTAGAGAAGGAAAGAGATTTTATCCTTGATAAGTCCCTTCCTGTTTCTGAAGAGATCCTGGAAGTCGGAACCGGCAAGGGCCATTTTGCCCTTGCCTTGGCAAAACGGGGGTATACTTTTGTAAGCATAGATATCTCCCGGCAAGAGCAAGAGATAGCTGCATTGAATTTGCGATATTTTGGCCTGGAAAAACAAGCGGCTCTTAGAATTGAAGACGCGGAGCATTTAAGTTTTTCGGGCCAAAGTTTTAATACCATATTTTCTATTAATGTGTTTCATCATCTTGAAAAACCGTTAGTGGTTTTAGATGAGATGATCCGTTTGCTGCGGCCTGCCGGAAAGATTATCCTAAGCGATTTTAGCGCCAGGGGGTTAGATATCATTAATGCCTGTCATATGCGTGAAGGGCGCAAGCACGATTATTTTAAACATCGTTTAGATGAGGCAAGAGATTATTTCGTTAATAAAGGTTTCAATGTTGGAGAGTGCCAAAGCGAAGTCCAGAAAGTAATTATAGCTGAACGAATACAAGGATAAAGATGATTATTTCGGTTGCGAGCGGAAAGGGCGGAACAGGCAAGACTACCATAGCAGTCAATCTCGCCTTATCTATAGATAATGTGCAGTTCCTTGATTGCGATGTTGAAGAACCCAACGCCCATATTTTTCTTAAACCCCGGATCAATAAGCAGGCCAAAGCGTATATACCCGTTCCGGAGATTGACGAATCTAAGTGCGTTTATTGCGGTAAATGTGCCAAGGTATGTGTTTATAACGCGATAGCAGTTTTGCCCGGCCAATCCAGAAAAAAGGGGACGATTTTGGTCTTTGAACAGCTTTGCCATGGCTGTGGGGCTTGCAGCGCTCTTTGTCCGGAAGGAGCGATAAAAGAGGTGAAGAGGGAAATAGGAGTTGTGGAGTTCGGCAATTTCCAAGATATAGAATTTATCCATGGTAAACTCAATATCGGAGAAGCAATGTCTCCACCCCTTATCCGGCAGGTCAAAGAGCATATCAACCCTAAAAAAACCGTTATTATTGACGCTCCCCCCGGCACGTCATGCCCGGTAGTGGCTTCAGTCAAGGGAAGCGATTTCTGTATATTAGTTACTGAACCGACACCCTTCGGTTTAAATGATCTTGTTTTAGCGGTAGAGGTGATAAGGAAACTGAAAATTCCTTTTGGAGTCGTAATAAACCGCGCCGACCTGGGAAATAGAAAAACCGAAGAATACTGCAAACAAGAGAATATTTCTGTTTTGATGAGGATACCTTTTAAAAAAGAAATAGCCATGGCTTATTCCAGGGGTGAGCCTATGGTTAGGGCGTTCCCGGAGTATAAAAAAGATTTCCATGGTCTTTTTAACGCGATCCAGAATGGAAAATTTAGTTAAAGATTTTTTAAAACAGAAACGATTTGCCGTAGCCGGTTCTTTTAGAAGCAGGGAAAAGTTCGCTTATAAAATATTAATCAGTTTGATTGAAAAAGGTTATATGGTTTTTCCTGTTAATCCGCATATTAATGAAGTCGAAGGCAGGGTTTCTTATAAAACTATAAGCGATATTCCTTTTGAGGTGGATGTGGTTGATATCGTAACTCCCCCCTCCGTAACCGAAGCCATTTTAAAAGAATGCCTGCAAAAGGGGATAAAAAGGGTATGGCTTCAGCCCGGGGCAGAGAGCCCGGATGCTATCAAGTTTTGCCAGGATAATGATATTAAGGTAATCCACAGCATGTGCGTAATGCTGGAGTCGCTGAAAGAACGGGGGAACCCATGAGTAAGAAAACGGATATTCTTATTATAGGCGCCGGTCCTGCGGGAGTAGTATGCGCCGTGACTGCCAGGAAATATTACCCCTCTAAGAGTATAGTAGTGATGAAGGATGTTGCTGACGGGGTTATCCCCTGCGGGATACCCTATATGTTTTCCAGCCTGGATAATCCGGATGAGAATAAGCTGGGTATGGCGTCTTTGGAAAAGAACAATATAGAGATAGCCGTTGATACAGCCGTGAGTATAAACAGAAAGGAAAAAACAGTAGATTCAACAAGCAAAAACAGGTATTCCTATGAAAAGTTGGTTTTGGCGGTCGGCTCAACCCCGTTAATTCTGCCTATTAAGGGTATAGATAAAAAAGGGGTCTACCCGATACATAAAGAAATGGGGTATTTGAAGGAAGTTGTAAGCCAGATCAAGCTCTGTAAGAATATCCTAGTAATCGGGGGAGGGTTTATCGGAGTTGAGTTTGCCGACGAACTTGCCGGATTAAAAGGGGTAAATGTTACTTTAGTAGAGATGTTACCGCGTTTATTAGCTAATTCATTTGATCCCGAATTCTCACAGATGGCCGAGGAACGTTTAAAGGAAAAAGGGGTTAATATCCTGGTTAATGCCCGGGTTGAAGAAATAATCGGGCAGGATAAAGTTGAAAAGGTGAGGTTTAGTGATGGCAAAGAGATCCCGGTAGAAGGGGTTATACTCGGCGCAGGTTCAAAGCCGAATATAAAAATGGCTATTGAAGCCGGATTGGAGATGGGTTTTTGCAAAGGCATATTAACGGATGAGTATATGAGGACTTCAGTCGATCCTGACATCTTCGCGATCGGAGATTGTTCCTGCAAAAGAGATTTTTATACCCGCAAGGCCATACCTGTAATGCTTGCTTCAACAGCGACAGCTGAAGCGAGGATCGCGGGCGCTAATCTTTATCAAATAAAAGTTATCCGTGAAAATAAAGGTACGATTGCTATATATTCCACGTATATTGATGGTCTTGTCTTAGGCTCGGCTGGGCTTACTGAAAAAACCGCCCGTGAAGAAGGTTTTGAAATTATTGTAAGCAGTATAGACGGCGTTGACAAGCACCCCGCTTCTTTACCGGGAGCCTGTAAGGGGAAGATAAAATTAATCTTTTCTAAACAGTCAGGCATCATTTTGGGAGGCCAGGTAAGTTGCGGGATGTCTTGTGCCCAAATGATTAATGTAATAGGTATCGCTATCCAGAAGCGGATGTCTTGTACGGAGCTTGAAACTTTACAGATCGCGACGCATCCTTATCTGACTAGCGCGCCTACGATGTATCCTATTATCCTGGCTGCCCAGGATGTGTATGGAAAGATTTAACGAAGGGTAAAATTATATGAAACAAATTGTGGTTATCAGCGGTAAGGGCGGGACGGGTAAAACCGTTATTACGGGCGCGTTTGCCGCCTTAGCGAAAAATAAGGTTATGGCGGATTGCGATGTGGATGCCGCTGACCTGCATTTATTATTACAGCCGGAAATAAAAGAACGTCATGATTTCAGGAGCGGTTTAAGCGCCTCGATTGATAAGAAAATATGCCGGAAGTGCGGGAAATGTATTGTTGCCTGCAGATTTGATGCTATAAGCCAGGATTTTATAATTGACCCTGTTGCCTGCGAAGGATGCGCTTTTTGCAGCCATATTTGCCCGGCAGGGGCTATAAAGATGGAAGAAAACCTTGCGGGGGAATGGTTTATTTCCGAAACGCGCTTTGGACCTATGGTGCACGCCAAACTTGGGATCGCTGAAGAGAATTCAGGCAAGCTTGTTTCTTTGGTTAGAAAAAAGGCAAAAGAGCTGGCGCAAAAGAATAACTGTGATTGGGTGATCATTGATGGCGCCCCGGGCATAGGTTGCCCTGTGATTGCGTCCCTTTCAGGCATTGATTGTGCGTTAGTGGTAACCGAGCCTACGCTATCCGGCATGCACGATGCATTAAGGGTCATAGAAGTAACCGGGCATTTTAATGTTCCTGCGCGGCTGGTAATTAATAAATACGATTTAAACCCGGATATGTCAAAGATAATAGAAGACCATTGTGCGAAAAGCGGAATCCCGCTGATCGGAAAGATCGGGTTTGATAAGGCTGTGGTGGAAGCTATGGTAGAGGGCAAAACTATTATGGAACATAAGGATACGGCAGCTAAGGATGAGATTCGCAGGATTTGGGAAAAATTGAAGGCTTAAAATATAAGTTTTATGGATAGCCGGGATATTCACGTATTAAAATATTTTTCATCGTTTGTCAGCGTCTCCAACGGGCAAGTAATCAATATTACCGAGCCGGTAATGACTTTTTGCCCTTTGGCAAAACATTTATATAAGGATTTTGGCGGCATCCGGGGCGATGACAGAGAAGCCATTAAGAGCGCTGTTAAAAGGGCAATTGAATCAAAAATAAAAGACCACGGTTTTTTTACCGAAAAGAGGAATATTTCATATGGTGGTATTTCAATACCATATGGTGCTTCGGAGATGATCAGTTTTGCGTTAAGAAAAGGCGTTATAGACGCGGCAGTTGTAGTTTGTGAAGGGGCGGGGACGGTTATCGTAGATAGGCCGGAAATTATCCAGGGTATAGGCGCCCGGATGAATAGTTTATTGTTAACTTCCCCTATTAAAGGGATTATAAACAGGCTCCGGTCCGCCGGTTGCCGGGTGGTATTTGAAAACGCGCTTATTGACCAGGCTTTAGGGGCCAGGGAGGCAGTAAGGGCTGGATATAAGGCTATTGCCGTTACTGTAAGCGGCCATTCTGCGGCAGATTTAAAGGTATTGCGTTTATTAGAGGCAGAAAGCATAGCTGCAATTACCTCTTTAGCGGTGTGCACGACCGGTATCTCTAAAGATAAGATCGGCATGATACGCGATTACGCTGATCTGGCGTGGAGTTGCGCTTCTTTTGATGTGCGCCGGATAATAGGGCCTTTGGCCAGATACCAGCTTTCCCTGCAAATACCCGTTTTTGTTTTGACTAAAAAAGGGACAGATTTTGTTTCGGCGTATGCTAATGATGAGGAAATTATAAGAAAATTAGACGAAACAAAACAATACCTTTTTTCGAATGATCCGGGCGGAAAAGCTGTTTATTTAGGGGATTTTAAAGCGTTTATCAGCGAGTCCCGGCTGCCGGTTAAGGCCAACAAAGAGCCCAGCTTCGCGGACGAGAATAAATGCGTTCCCGCGTAAATAGGTAATATTTTGGAAAGTATTCATATGCAAAATTCAAGCAACAAGGAAGATACTGCCGGATATCCTGAAGAGGTTGTCAGCCTTTTAAATAGTAAAAAGTTTTTTGGTAGAATGAATGACCCTGCAGGCTCATCATATTTAAAGGGGCCTTGCGGTGATTCTATGGAGTTTTACCTGGTGATAGCGGATAAGAAGATCACCGATATTAAATATTATACGGAAGGGTGCGGAGCCACAAGGGCGTGTGCCGCGATGGTAGCGCATTTGGTTTGCGGGAAAACCGTCAATGAGGCTTTGAATATTTCAGCTGGGGATATTATCAAGCGGTTAAAGGGACTACCGGAAGACCATCTGCATTGTTCGATACTTGCAGTAAGCACTCTTTACAGGGCGATAGCGGACTACCTGCTTAAAAAATAAGGAAACAGGATAACCTGCGGCTTAAATGGATGAACAAGATCTGACAAAACAGGAAAAACGGCTTAAAGAGAGGATATTTAAAATAAGGTATCCTTTGATCGTTATGAGCGGCAAGGGAGGCGTGGGTAAGTCAACGGTGGCGGTAAATCTCGCGTATGCATTGTCTTTGGACGGTAAAAGAGTCGGGATATTGGATATTGATCTACACGGGCCTAATATTGCCAAGATGCTTGGTATTGAAAAACATTCGCTTTATGGCTTTGAGTCCGGGATCCAGCCGGTTGAGGTATCTGATAATTTGAAAGCCGTGAGTGTTGCGCTGTCCGGGTGTGATTCTAATGAGCCGATTATCTGGCGCGGGCCCATGAAAGCGGCAGTTATAAAACAATTCCTGGCCGATGTGAATTGGGGAGAATTAGATTACCTGGTTATAGATTCTCCGCCGGGTACGGGAGATGAGCCGTTAAGCGCCTGTCAGTTGATCCCTAATGTCTCCGGGGCCATTATAGTAACTACGCCTCAGGATGTAGCGGTTTTAGACGCGCGTAAAAGCGTTAAATTTGCCAAAGAATTAAATATTCCGGTTGTCGGCGTGATTGAAAATATGAGTGGTTTTACATGCCCGCGCTGCGGCAATGAGGTAGATATTTTTAAACGGGGAGGCGGAGAAAGGGCGGCGGAAGAATTACAGGTTCCATTTTTAGGGAGGGTGCCTTTCCAGCCGGAATTTGTGGAATATTCGGATAAGGGCACTCCTTTTATGTCTTTTAAGAATAAATCAAAATCCGCCGAAGCGTTTATGGAGATTGTAGTTAAAATAAAAGAATTCGTCGGTGATAAATAATGGAGACGGTATTTAAATATATTTATGGTCCTGTTCCATCATGGAGGCTAGGGAGCTCTATGGGGATAGATCTGCTCTCACAGGATGAAAAAGTCTGTAATTTTGATTGCGTTTATTGCCAGATAGGGCCGACTAAGAATTATACATCCGAAAGAAAGATTTATATCCCGGTTGGGGATGTTATTGAAGAATTAAAGAAATTGCCAGATACACGCATAGATTATTTTACTTTTTCCGGCAGGGGGGAGCCTGCCCTGGCAGCTAATTTAGGCGAAGCGATAAAAGCGGTAAAGTTGCTGCGCAAGGGGCCGGTGGCGGTTTTAACGAACAGCTCTTTGATGGCGCAGGATGAAGTAAGAAAAGAGCTTATCCTGGCGGATTTTGTTGTTGCCAAGCTGGATGCCTGTTCCGCGGAGTCCTTGCAGGGTATTAACAGGAGCGCCGAGGGCGTAGAGTTTGCAGATATCTTGGACGGCATAAAGAAATTCAGGAATGATTACGTTGGGCGGATGGCGTTGCAGATAATGTTTATTGAGGATAATAAAAATGAAGTTAATAAGTTGATTTATCTGGCAAATTATATCAAGCCGGATGAGGTCCAGATCAATACGCCGTTAAGAAGATGCGATATTGACCCGCTGTCAAAAGAAACGATCTTAAAGATAAAGGCGAACTTTGCCTCTTCCCTCAAGACGGTTGACGTAGTTTCCGTTTATGACGATAAGGCGTTACAGGATATAGTTCCTATCAGTGATGGGGACACCTTAAAAAGAAGAGGCAAAAGATATAAAAAAATATGATAGAAAAAACTATTTATTATCATGATACTGACGCGATAGGGATCGCGTATTACAGCGCGTATTTGAAGATCCTTGAAGAAGGCAGAACTCATTTTTTCCAATCAAGAGGGTTATCGGTAAAGGGCCTGCACGAGCAGGGTACTTTCTTTGTTATCAAGGAATTAAACGTTAAATATAAAAGCCCCGCAAGATTTGGGTATATTGTCATATGCGATTCTATTGTCAGTAAAATCACGGAAGCGCAAATATTTTTTTCGCAGAAAATATACAACAAAGAAGATAATAGCATTTTAGCAACCGCGGAAATAACTTTAGTTATTACGGATAAATATTGCCATCCTATCGCGATCCCCGAAACTGTCAGGGCAATATCCGGGGCGCGGAGCCCGAAGGGGAAAAATCCGGTAGTGGCATAAACCGCAGGCTATTTCATCAAATGATAAGGCTATGAAAACTTATTTGGATTGTGTGCCTTGTTTTTTCAGACAAGCGCTTGAGGGCGCGCGGATCGTTAAAGCGTCCCCAAAACAACAGAAACAGATTATAGATGATTTTGCCAGAAAAATACCGAAAATTTCTCTTCAATCCAGCCCTCCTGAAATAGCCAGGCTTGGGTACGCTCTTTTAAAAAATATAAGCCCCGGCGGAGACCCTTATAAAGATATAAAGCAAAAAAGCAACCGCATAGCCTTACGGTTATTGGGAAAGCTGCGGGATAAGGTCGGCCGTTCCAGGGACAGGTTATTGACGGCGCTGGAATTAGCCATAGCAGGCAATATCATAGATTTCGGCGTTAAGAATAATTTGGATATAAAAGCGGAGTTAAAAAGGATACTCGCGCAAGAAGATAAAAATATCCATCAAGAATCCATATTTCATTATGCGGGATTCAGGCGGGCATTAAAAAAAGCAAGAAATATCTTATATCTGGCCGATAATGCCGGAGAGGTAGTATTTGACCGGGTTTTAATAGAAGAGATCAAAATGGAGTATCCGGATAAAGAGATTTATTACGCCGTTAAGGCAAGGCCTGTGATAAACGATGCGTTATTTGAAGACGCGAAAGCCTGCGGGATTGATAAGGCGGCACGGGTTATATCTAACGGCACGGGAGCCCCGGGGACAATACTTACCTTATGTTCCAGAAAGTTTAAGAGGATCTACAGGAGCGCTGATATGATAATCAGTAAGGGGCAGGGTAATTTTGAGTCTTTATCGCAAGAAAAAAGGCCTATTTTTTTCTTATTTATGGTGAAATGCCCTGTGGTAGCTAAAGAGACCGGCTGTAAAATCGGGAATATAGTGTTATTTTATAATTTAAAAAATAATGGGGACACTAAGAATTAGCGAATATCCTGATCCTGTTTTGAGGAATAAAAACGCCTCAATAGAGCGGATCACTGAAAGTGAAATAAAGCTATTTGAAGAAATGCTGTTTACTATGCGGCATTTTGCGGGAATAGGCTTAGCCGCTCCCCAGGTCGGCATCGCCAGAAAATTGATAGTTGCGGATATCGGGGAAGGAGCGGTCAGGCTGGCCAATCCGGTAATCCTTAAGAATAAAGGATCGGATAAAATGGAAGAAGGCTGTTTGAGCATCCCGGGAATAGGTGTTGTTATAGAGAGGCCGGATGAAGTTATTGTAAGCGGATTAAATGAAGAAGGCAGGGTTATTGAATTCAAGGCGCAGGGGCTTTTCGCAAGAGTACTGCAGCATGAAATAGACCACCTGAACGGTAAGTTGATCATAGATTACCGGATCCTGCTATGAAATCTTAAAATTAAGCTTTTACATTCCCCCTAAGAAATGAAATTAGTCACAAGGAATATACATTATGCTGTTAAATCGCTTATTTATTTTTCCGAGCGCCCCGGTCAAGTGATTACTGTAAGCGAATTGGTAAAAAAACTTAAGATGCGCAGGGCTTTTTTAAGAAGGATCCTGCAGGCCTTAAGTAAGCGGGGGATACTTAAATCGTTAAAAGGCCCCAGTGGCGGTTTTATGTTGAATGCCCCTGCGGATAGGATACGTGTTATAGATATAGTGAGTGTTTTTCGTAATGATATGGATATCTTTGACTGCCTATTTGAGAAAGATATTTGTCCCCGGCCCGGCCGGTGCCCGTTAATGCGGGAGATGATCGCTATAGAAAAACAATTAAACAGCGTATTAACCCGGCTTACGATAAAAAAATTGCTAAATAGCGTGAATAAGCAAATTAGACAAGGCGGGATGAATAAATGAAAATAAAAATACTTTTTGACAAGGTTTCTTTGGATCAAAAACTCCGTACCGGCTGGGGGGTTTCTTTCCTGATAGATGATAAAATACTATTCGATACCGGAGAAAAAGGGGAGTGGTTGCTTGAAAATATGCGGCTCTTGGGAATTGATATAAATAAAATTGAAGCTGTTGTGATTTCCCATGACCACTGGGATCATTGGGGAGGGCTGTGGGATCTATTACAGCATAAAAAAGGCATGCGTGTGTATATTTGCCCTAATTTTGGCCGGGTATTTAAAGATAAAACCAAAGAATCCGGAGCCGGCCTGATAGAGGCAGAGAGATTAACGCAGATAGCCCCAGGCATATTTTCTACAGGCGAGATCGCCGGAGCCTACCACGGTAAATATATGGCCGAACAGGCGGTTGTATTAAAGACGGTAAACGGCCTTACGATAATCACAGGATGCGCCCATCCCGGGATACTGAAAATAGTTGAGAAGGTGAAAGCCAAGTTTTCCAATGAGCCGGTTTATCTGGTCCTGGGAGGATTCCATCTGATGGAATCTGATAAACGGGCGATAGAGATAATAGCTGAAAGTTTTAAGAAGATGGGTATAATGAAAGTTGGGCCTACGCATTGTTCAGGAGAAGCCGCAGAGGAGATCTTCAGGAAATATTATAAAGGTGATTTTGTGCCGGTTAAAACCGGGCAGGAAATAGAGTTTTAGTATAATGACAGGAGATATCCTAAGGGAACTAAAGAAGCACGCTCCTTTTACGATATTCGGCGCGGTCACCGGGATACTTATTATGGCGCTTTCATTCGGGCTTTCTCCCGAGGTATCGTATAATATTTTTTATGTGCTCCATCCTTTGCATGTGTTTTTAAGCGCTTTAGTAACCGCGGCTGTGTATAGGCTCCATACGTGCCCACATATAAGAAGCAGTTGCATAAAAGGTCAATGTAATTTTTGGGCCCTGGCAATAATAGGTTATTTCGGCTCCGTAGGTATTGCTACTATAAGCGATTCATTGATACCTTACTTAGCCGAAATTATGCTCGGTATGCCTAACAGAGGAGTCCACCTGGGTTTTATAGAGAAATGGTGGTTGGTCAATCCTCTGGCAATTATGGGGATAGCGGCAGCTTATTATAGGCCAGCGACAAAGTTCCCTCATAGTTTGCATGTATTGTTAAGCACGTGGGCGTCTTTATTCCATATCCTGATGGCTAAAGCCGCAAATTTAAGCTTTATTGCTTACGCGGTTATTTTTATATTTTTATTCCTTGCTGTTTGGCTGCCCTGTTGCATAAGCGATATAGCATTTCCCTTGTTGTTTGTGAGAGACGAGAAGATAAATACGCGCGTTCCCTTGAAAATGAAGGATTAAAGACGCGGTAATTAAGATGGGCGGGGAGAACTTATGAAAAGAAATACTCCTTTCGTTAAGACGCTTAAGAGCGCAAGGCAGTTTAAGCGCTTATTTGGCAATTCCGGAAAGAAGAAGGGCCTATCTTCAGGGCTGGTATCCCTTAAAAAGGGGCGTTCCGTAGGGACACATAATACAGGCAGGAAAGAAGAGATCCTGGTTATCTTGCAGGGTAAGGCGCGGGTTGTTATCGCAGGCAGGCGTTTTATTTTAAGGAGCGGTAAGATCCTATATATCCCCCCTGATACTTTACATAATGTAGAGAATATGGCTGCGCGGACGCTTAAGTACCTGTATTTTACAGCAGTTGTCATATGAAAGGACACTATGCATGAGATAAGGTTTGCTAATGAGATATTATCAGTTTTAAAAGAAAAGCTGGATAAGGATTCCGTTTCAGGCGAGGTTGTGGTTAACGCGCGTTTAAGCCCTTTTAGCCATGTTACTGCCGAATGTTTGCAGGGTTCTTTTAAAGAGCTTGCCGGGGGAGGGGGCTTTGAGAGCGTGCGGCTTAAAATCATGCCCCTTGAGATTTTATTGGAGTGTAAAGATTGCAAGCGAACTGCACGGATCACCAAGAAAGTATTCGGTTGCCCTTCTTGCGGCAGCTCTGAAGTTGATATCCGCATGGAGAGGGAATTTTTTGTTGAGTCCATAGAAATCGAGAATAAAGAGAAAGGGGTAGAAAATGGGGATTAATATAAACGACGACAATTTCAAAAAAGAGGTATTGGAAGAAAACCTGCCTGTTTTGGTGGATTTCTGGGCTGTGTGGTGCGGCCCCTGCCTTAGGCTCGCGCCGGTGATCGATGAGATCGCCAGGGAGTATAAGGGGAGATTGAAGATCTGCAAATTAAACGTCGATGATGCCCCCGGGATAGCTGCCAGTTATGAGATAATGAGCATACCTACGGTAGCGATCTTTAAGAACGGGGAAATTGTAGATAAATTTATCGGGGCGCTTCCGAAAGAAGAAATTGAGGCGGTGATCAAGAAACAGATTTAAGCGATAGGGGGCGTATTATGATCAATTTCAAGCGGATCGATGAAGCCAGGAAGCTGCTAGGTTTAGCGGAAGAGGCAAGCATAGAAGAGGTTAAAGAAGCCTTCCGGGCCTTAACCCTTAAATATCATCCTGACAGATGCGGCAAGAAAGAAAAGAAGCAGTGCGAAGATATGCTTAAGAAGATAAACCACGCGAAGGATATTATAGGCGAGTATTGTGCCAATTACCGTTATTCCTTTAAGGAGCAGGATGTCAAGAAGAATGCCATATCCAGAGAAGAATACAGGCATCTTAAGAGGTTTTTTGACGGCTGGTTCGGAGACCTTTGCCTATGAAGAGTTTGTTTGATCGTTATTATAAAAAATACGATTCCTGGTATGATAAAAATAAGTTTGCCTATTTGTCGGAACTAAAGGCAATAAAAAATATATTGCCTAAAAAAGCTAAAATCCTGGAGATCGGAGTGGGTACAGGCAGGTTTGCCGCGCCTTTAAAGATCGGATATGGGGTAGACCCTTCTAAGAAGATGCTGCGATTTGCCAGGAAGAGGGGGATAAAAACGAAGCTGGGCTTTGGAGAAAAGCTGCCCTTTGGCAGCTCTTTTTTTGACTGTGTTGTTATTATCATCACCATATGTTTCGTTAATGACCCCGCTTTGGTGCTCCGGGAGGCAAGAAGGGTTTTAAATAAAAACGGGAAGATCATCATAGGCATAATAGATAAAGAGAGTTTTTTAGGAGATTTTTACAAAAGGAAGAAAAGTGTATTTTACCGCCAGGCGCATTTTTTTAGCGTAAAAGAGATATCGGGATTGCTCCGGGATGCCGGGTTTAAAAGGCTTTCTTATTCACAGACATTATTTTCTATGCCGGAAGATATTATTTCCATTGAAAAACCGTTAAGAGGATTTGGCAAGGGGGGATTCGTTATAGTCCGGGGGAGGGCAAAATGATAATAGGGGTTATTATATCAACCAATGACGCGGAGACCTGCTGGAACGCCCTTAGATACTCAAATTTCTGTCTTGGGCAAAAGGATGAAACAAGAGTATTTTTTATGGGCAAGGGCGTTGAGTATCAGAATATAAGCACGGATAAATTCAATACGATCGAGCAGGCGGATGAATTTTTAAGATCCGGCGGTAAAATTTACGCCTGTGGTTCTTGTATCAGGTCCCGGGAGCAGGAAAGTTCGGTTATGTGTCCGATTTCCACTATGAAGGATATGTACGAAATTATCAAGGAAAGCGATAGGGTTGTCACCTTTTAATATGAAACGAGAGATCAAATTTAAACCTATAGGGATAATCCGGACACCGTATAAAGACCCCGGAAGCGTTCCCATCCAGGGGAAGTTTGGAAAAGGTGCGAAAGGGATAATAGAGATATTCCCGGAATATAAAAAAGGGCTTAAGGATATTGAAGGGTTTTCGCACCTTATTTTAATTTATTATTTTGATCGTTCAGGAAAAGAGTCGCTTATCGGGAAACCGTTTCTTGAAGACAGGGAACGCGGCATATTCGCGATAAGGAGCCCTCATCGGCCAAATCATATCGGGTTTACAATCGTGAAACTGGAAAAGGTCGCAGGCAGTAATATTATTTTCTCTGAAGTCGATATGCTTGATGGTACCCCGTTATTGGATATTAAGCCTTACGTGCAGCATTTTGATTCAAGAAAATACGTAAAGAGCGGCTGGATCGAAAAGCATTATAAAAGAAGCAGATCCCGCAAAGAGGCGCTTTGAGCTATTTTTTATGAGGCCTTAATAATTCCCGGAACCGCGGGTCGGGTTTTGCGCCGTATTTTACGGCTTCATCATAGTGGTAGGCCGCTTTTGAGAAGTCTTTCTTGTGATAATATAGGACAGCCAGGTTATTATGGCAATCCGCGTAACCAGGCTCTAATTCCAGCGCCTTTTTGTATTCTGTGACCGCCTCTTCAAGCATGCCTTTCATATAATATATATTCCCCAGATTATTATGAGCTATAGCGTCATCCCCTATCATTAATGCTGCCTTATTCTCCGCTTCCGCTTCATCAACCATACCTTTGCGCAGATAAATGAGGCCCAGCTCAATACGCGCGTTTAAATGGCCAGGGTTTATTTTAAGGGCTTCATGGTAAGACCCGATCGCCTTATCAACCTCTCCCATAAGGTCATATGCAGCTGCAAGGCCGGCGTACGCGTTGGCATTACGCGGGTTGATCCTGATCGCCTCGTTATATTCCGTAACCGCCCCTCCCAAATCATTAAATTCGCGGTAAGTATTCGCCAAGTTTGAGCGCGCCCTTGAAAAATCAGGGTTAATGGCGACAGCCTTCCTGTATTCATTCTGTGCTTCGCGCAGCAAGCCCTTTTCGTAATACGCATTTCCGAGATTATTATGGTTGGATGCAAAATCCTTTATTTTAAGATACGGGATATTCTGATTTACGAATAAGAAGAGGGGTATCAAGAGCGCCCAACAGGCCGCCAGCTTTCTCATATCCCTTGACCGCAGCAGGAGCCAGAGGTTGCATAACGCATACGCGGCCATTATTATGATAAAGGGCGCGGCAGGGAAGCGATAGCGCGAAGAGACAAAGAACGCAAGCAGCGATATAAAATATGAAACAATGAATAGTATTATTATATAAACATTTTTTTCTTTGCGCCAGAGCGCCCATAGTATGCCGCAAAGCGCGAAGGGCGCGATCATACCGAAAGAAAGAAGGGGGAGCTTAAAGAAGGGGAGATAACCTTTGCAGAATTCAAAGTTGATATTCATTTCGGTTTCTGTTTTATTCCAGAAAAACCGCGCTTTCCTTCCCAGCAGGTTAAAGAATTTTCCCGGATTGTGTCTGATGAAGCGTAGCCCCTGGGAGAACCAGTAGTTAGATGACTCAAGGGGTGTAAGTTTTCTGCCCGTTTCGAGTTCCGCCCTCCTGATGGATGTCTTTACCTGTTTTATGGGCGCATCAGATATCCCGTGTAAAGGAGCATATAACCCTGTGGCATCCGGGTTATTGCCTATATAAAAACTTATTCCGCCGTTCACCGGGAAGGGAGAGAATATATTGTTGGCAATATACCTTTTTACGGAGAACGGGGTGAAAGTTATAAGCAGACCAGCCAGGAATATGGCAATAGTCAATATTTTTTGTCTTATCGGGGAGTGATCGCGTATAAATAGCCAGGTTACTATGAAAGGCAGGCACAAGAGGATATTTCCTTTTAAGACTACCGTTAACCCCATAACCGCCCCGGAGAATATCCATAGTGCCTTTTTATCCGTTTTATGCGCCATTATAAGCAGGGTTGCCGTGCTTATAAGCAGGAATGAGGCGAGGGTGGCGTCCAGCAGAAATCCCGTATAAAATATCGCTATATCGTAGCACGCGTATAAAAAACAGGCTACTAACCCGACATTTCTGCGCGGGAAAACCAGCCGGCATATTATATAAATGCCAAAACAAGACAGGATGCTAAGGGTGACCTGACAGGCTACGACTGCTGATATGCTATGGCCGGCTGCGCGGTATATTATCGCCAGGAAGAAAGGATAGACGCTGTTTAGGTACACGGTATCAGGGGAGAATAGCTTTCCTGAGAGGATCTGTAAGGCGAAGTTGTCGTAGAAATTGGAGTCAAGCGAGAGGAACCCAAACAAGGGGCTTGACCTTAACTGCGCGAAATATATGAGCATCAGCGAAAGGGATAAGAGGAGGATCCCCGGGAGATACAGAATGTCTTTTCTATCGCCAAACATAGATGTAAAATACCACAGGCGTAAGCCTTAAGCAATTACTTTCATATGCCCCGTTCCTCCTAAATTATAATTGTCAGAAAAGGCTTGCGGTAGTATACTAATAAAGAAAAATCCGTCCTTTTATCTGATCCCGGAATGTTTAAAAGACTGGTATTTTTACTGGCGTGGATACTGTTTCTTAAGGGCCTCTCTTACGGTTTTTCCCTGCTGGAAACAGACAGCACCGGCTTATCCCTGGACCTTTATTTAAGGAATGACCTGGTCTCATTTGACAATGTTATAGACTTAGACAGCCATAATCAGGATGACCAAACCACTTATTTTGGCATTGATTACAGCCTGGGTTTAAAGCTGGACCTGAAGGAAAAAAGCCAGCAGTATTATCTTAAACTGGAGCGTAACGGGCCCTATGATTATGACGCCCCGCTTTTTATACATAATACGCTTATGGTCTCCGGGCCAAGCCATATTGATCCTTATAGGAATGAAGAGCTCCTTCCGCAGGCCGAGGAGTTTTGGTGCGACCTGCCTGTAGGCAATACTTCTTTGAGGTTTAAGGCAGGGCTTTTCCCTTATGAAGCAGGAAAGGGTTATGCCATCGGCAGCGGTAGTTATGAGAATTACGGATTTTCCTTCTACCGTCCTGACGAAAGATTCTCCTGGAGGTTCCATTATTTCCGTCCGGACCTGGTATATAAGACGCGTCTCGGGCCGAAGATCCAACAGGAGATAGATGAAGGTATATTATATGAGCCTAACAGCGCCAATTATTTTTCTTTTGACGCGACGATAGCCTCCGGGGAAAATAAGTTTCAGCCTTTTGTCGGGCTTTTATGGGACCGCACATCGGCAGGCAAAAGGGCCAATACCTTTGCCGCCCCGGTGCATAAAGAATCCCTTGGGGTAGTGGGGTTAGATTACGATACGAAGATCAAAAACCTTTCTTTAGGGTTTGAGTTGGCCAGGAATTTCGGGAAGGCGCAATCGCAGGACCCGGATTTTAAGGATATTGAGCATAAGGGTTATCTGCTATATGCTAATGCCTCTTATGATATCGGGAAGCTCAGCCCCCATTGCCAGTTTCTTTTCAGCTCGGGGAATAAAGTTACCACCGATATGGTGGAAAACGGAGATGAGTATTTTCCCGGCAGTTCAAACAGGGCGTTCAGCGTATTCTCCCCGGCCAATATTAATCTATCCGATTCGCATTCCCCTTCTCTGGATTCAGCTCCTCTTTTATTCTTTGGGTGGGGGTATGGATTAAGTTACGGGTTGGGTCCGGAGCGCCCCAGTACCCATGGCGATGACGCGGTATTGGATAACCTTATTATGCCGTCGGCGGGATTTGATTATGACTTTACGGATAAATTTTCCGTAACTGTAGACTACTGGTATATCAGGGCGAACGAACGGGGGGTCGGCATGTTAGGCGGGGTTGCTAAAGAACTTTCGCGGGACCTCGGCCAGGAGATAGACCTGTCTTTTTATTACGATATGACGGAGAATATAAGCTTAAGTTTATGCGCCGGATATTTTTCCCCGGGCAGATATTTTAAAGAAGAAAGGGATGATACCGAAGGCAGCTTGCTTACCCCATTTGTGCGCGGAGATGGAAACGCTGACGGAGCGTATCAAATAGAGTTATCCGTAGAGTTTAACTTTTAAGAAGGAGAACGCTAATGGTTACGATCGAGGAGTTCAGGAAGTTGGAGTTGAAGGTTGCGAAAATAAAAGATGTCCAGGAGCACCCTAACGCTGATAAGCTTTACGTGATTATTGTGGACCTGGGGGATAAGACAAAACAGCTTGTAGCCGGAATCAGGGGCTCTTATGCAAAAGAGGAATTGATAGGCAAGCAGGTTGTAGTTGTGGATAACCTTGAGCCGGCGGTTTTGCGGGGAGTGGAAAGCCATGGGATGATCCTCGCGGCTTCCGATGAGGAGGGGATCGCGGTTATCAGCCCGGGCAGAGAGGTAAGATTGGGGAGCATAGTAAAGTAATGGAACAGATAATACCGCAGGAGTATTGCTTGAAGTGTAAAGGGTGCTGCAGGTTCAAGGAGATGGGTTCTGCCTGGTCACCCTGCCTTTTAGATGAAGAGATACAGGAGCTGCTGGACAAGAACATACCGCCCGCATGCATTTCTGCGAACAAAAAGCTTCTGCTTATCCCAGGCCCGCAGGGGGAAGGTTTTATCTGTCCTTTTCTTGAGGCCAAAGATAACAAATGCAAGATATATGGTTTCCGGCCATTTGAGTGCCAGCTTTATCCGTTCCTGATCAATTTGAGGGGAGGTAAGGCTGTGCTGACGCTGGACCTGAACTGTCCTTATGTGGCAGAACACCTGAATAGCGAAGAATTCAAGAAATATACCGAGCGCCTGGTCCGCTTTCTTAATTCTCCGGGGCAGCTTGAACTATTGAAGGATAACCCCCAGATCCTGCAGGCCTACGAAGAGGTTTTGGATATTATTGAATTAGATAAACAGGATGGAGCTTAGAGGTTTAACCGCGAAGGATAAGGGTGTATTTGATAAGTTCCTGGCGCTCTCCAGGCATGAGCTGTCTGTTTATGCCTTTGAAAATATATATATCTGGAAGGGGCTCTTCGATATCGGCTGGTCGGTGATAGAAGACAGCCTGTGTGTTTTTTTTAAAGACAGATTCGGTTATTTTTTATACCTGCCCCCTTTATCCGCTCGGCAAAACCCGCTGGCTGTAAAAAGGTCCTTTGAATTCATGGAAAGGCGCAATAAGAATGAAGAGGTATCCCGTGTGGAGAATATAGAAGGCAAAGATACGCCTTTCTATGAAAGGTTGAATTGTGCCTGCAGGGAGAAATCACGCGATTATATATGCCTGCGGAGGGCTCTGGCCGGGCTCTCCGGGAATAAGTTTAAGTCTAAGCGGGCAAGCGTTAATTATTTTATTAAAAATAACGAATTCCGTTATTTACCGTTTACCGCGCGGCACAGGCTGGGGTGTTTAAGCCTTTATAATGAATGGTCAAAGGCGCGCGGGGAGAAAAACAGCGACGCTATTTATCGGGGGATGCTTCAGGACAGCGGCGTATCTTTAAAGAAGGCGCTGGATAATTATGCCGGCCTGGGGCTGACCGGCAGGGTGGTCCTTATAAATAATAAGGTCACGGGGTTTACCTTCGGATACAGGTTGAACAGGGATACCTTTTGCATACTATATGAAATAACGGACCTGTCGGTTAAAGGTCTGGCGCAGTTCATATTCCGTGAATTCTGCCAAGAATTGAAAAGCTGCAGATATATCAATATCATGGATGATTCGGGGCTGGAGAATTTGAAGGAGGTAAAGCTTTCATACCACCCCGTAAAATTGGCCCCGGCCTATATCGCTACGAGGAAAAAATGAATAAAAGCATAGATGAGGTAGAATTCACTATCTTTGATACCGAAACTACGGGGCTTGATCCGTCTTTGGGAGACAGGATAGTAGAGATTGCCGGGATAAGGTTCAGGGGCCGGGATAAGATAGCCGATTTTCAAACATTGGTAAATCCGCACCGTCATATATCCAGCGCCGCTTTTGAAGTAAATAAGATAACGCAGGGTATGCTGGAGAGCGCTCCGGAGACAGCGCAGGTGCTTCCTAAGTTCATGGATTTCGTAAAAGACAGTTGCCTGTGTTCTTATAATTCAGCCTTTGATATGCAGTTCCTGAATAATGAATTGCGCCTCGCGGGGCAGGCGTTTCCTCCCGCGAACGCGGTTGCCGATATACTGAAAATGGCCAGGAGGATACTCCCCGGGTTAGAGCGTTACAGCCTGTGGTTTGTGGCGAGCAAGCTTGGGATAAAGAGCGGACAGAAGCACCGGGCGTTCTCCGACGTAGAGCTTACGCTTGGGGTATTTAACAGGCTCAAAGAGATGATGGCCGCCAAGGGTATAACTGATTTCACGAGCTTCCTGGGGTTGTTCGGGATGAACCCGCGCCTTTTAGAGGATATAAATAATCAGAAGCTGGCGAAGATACAGGAAGCGATGGGGCTTGGGGTAAAGCTTAAGATAAAATATATATCCAGTTCCAGCGCCGCGGTGAGCGAGAGGGATATCATACCTAAGGAGATCCGGCAGGATAAAGATAAAAGTTACCTGGTAGGTTATTGCTGCCTGCGGAATGAAGAGCGCACATTCAGGATAGATGGGATATTACATATTGAAGTCGTATAGATTAAAAGTTGAACCCTCCCGGGTATTTGAAGCGCTCCGGGCTAAGAAGAGCTGTTTCTTTTTGGATTCAAGCCTTAACAGTAATCCTATGGGCAGGTACTCTTTTCTTGGTATAGACCCGTTTTATATACTGGAGAGCAGGAATAATGACCCCCTTCCCAGGCTAAGAGAGTTGCTGGACAGTTATAAGCTGCATATCCGCGGATGCGATATACCGTTTTTAGGGGGTGCGGTAGGATATATGGGGTATGACCTCGGGTTTATCCTGGAGAAAAAGGTAAAAAGCAGGCCTAAGCCCGGACCGGGGATACCGGATTGCAGCTTCGGATTTTATAACAGTTCCGTTATAATCGATCATCATAAGGGGCTCATTTATATATTCGCCTGCGGGTTACCCGAGAAAAGAGAGCGCCTGGCCAGGGCCCTTTCGGAATCGAACTTCAGAAAACTATATAAACTCCTTTGCGGGATGAAGGAGGGCTCATCCGGAAGTAAAAAAGTATACCATAAAGAATACAGCTCCGAATTAAACTCCAATTTCACCAGGGGAGATTATATCTCGGCGGTAAAAGCGGCCAAGGAGTATATAAGAAGAGGGGATATCTATCAGGTGAATCTTTCCCAGGGGTTTAGCGCCAAGACAGATATGCCGGCCTTTCATATATATGAGCGCCTGCGCAGGATCAGCCCTTCGTCTTTTAGCGCCTATCTCGATTGCGGGGAATACCAGATATTAAGCTCTTCTCCCGAGAGCTTTTTGAGGGTGCGGGATAACGCCCTTGTTACTACCCGCCCTATGAAAGGGACCCGCCCGCGTTCGCGCAACAGGCCCTGCGATATAAAATTAAAAAAAGAACTTTTGGAGAGCGAAAAAGATAAGGCGGAATTAATGATGATAGTCGATTTAGAGAGGAATGATTTAGGCAGGGTATGCGATTATGATTCCATAGGCGTAAGCAGGCTAAGGGATATTGAAGAGTACAGCACCGTATTCCAGACTACCGCTACTATCCGCGGCAGGCTGCATAAAGATAAGGACAGGGTTGACCTGCTGCGCGCGTGCTTCCCCGGAGGGTCTATTACAGGTTGCCCCAAGATCCGCGCGATGGAGGTGATCGAAGAATTGGAGCCCTCAAGGCGCTCGATCTATACGGGAAGCCTCGGTTACTTAAGTTTCTCCGGGGATATGGATTCAAATATACTCATACGCACCATATTAAAGAAGGGCAGCTATTTTTATTTTGGAGCGGGAGGCGGGATAGTCGCCGATTCAAGGCCTGAAGATGAATACCGCGAGACGCTGGTGAAGGCGCGGGCGATGATAAGGGCGATAAAAGGATATTAGAATGGACGGACATACCATATTCCTGAATGGGAAGTTTATCAAGGAAGGCGCAGGGCAGCTATCCGTATTTAGCCGGGGATTTTTATCCGGTTTCGGGTTATTTGAGACTATGCGTTATTATAAAAAGAGGATAGTTTATTTTGACGCGCATCTTTCGAGGCTAAAAAAATCCGCGCGCTTACTTGGCATAAAATACCCCTATGGCCGGTATAACTTAAGGGCGGCGGTAGATGAGGCGATCCGGGTCAATCGTTTCAGTGATGCCCGGGTAAGGATCACTCTCTGGAAGCGCGGACAGGGGACGGATATATTAGTGACGGCAGGCAGGTATCACCCTTACAACCGGCAGAAATATGATAAAGGGTTTCGCGCCTGCGTTTCCCCTTTTAGGCAGAGTTCGGGGCCTTTCTTGTCGCGCTTGAAAAGCACTAACCGTATCCTGTATACTTTAGCGTATGAGGATTCCAGGAGAAAGGGATTTGATGATGCTGTCATATTAAATGAGAAGGGCTGCATTGCCGAATCAAGCCGCAGTAATATATTTTTTATAAAGGAAAGAGAATTGTTTACTCCTTCCCCGGCTTGCGGGTGCCTGGAGGGTATTACCAGGAAGGCGGTATTTGACCTGGCGAAAGAATATAATGCCAGGGTATACGAAGGGGAATATTCGCTTTCTGATCTATACGCCTGTGACGAGGCGTTCCTTACCGGTTCCCTGATGGGGATTATGCCGCTTTCATCCGTAGGCAACTTTCGCCTGGGCGCCAAAAAACGGAGCGGGTTAACACGGTTTTTTATGAAGAAGTATAATTTGTTGCCGGGAGATGGAATTCGATAAAATAAAGCTGCCTTTTCTGATAAAGAAACCGATTTTAGCGCTGGGGCCCCAGATAAAAAACCGGGTTTGTTTCGCTAAAGGCCGGTTTGCGCATATCAGCGCCCTGAATCCTGACCTAAGCCATGCGGAGGATCATTCAAACTTTGAGAAAGCCGCAGGCTTCTTTCTTAAAAGCAAACCCGCCATTATCGCTTATGATCTGCATCCCGAATATCATTCCACTAAATATGCTTTAGGGCTGGGGGATGAATATTATACCCTATACCCCGTACAACACCACCACGCCCATATCGCCTCCTGTATGGTTGAGAATTGTCTTGGAAATGAGAAGGTAATAGGCGTAGCTTTTGACGGCACAGGTTTTGGGGAAGATAGCCATCTTTGGGGGGCTGAATTCCTTGTCTGCGATTATGGGAGTTTCAGAAGGGCCGCCTCTCTTAAAGAGATACCTCTTTTGGGAGGAGAGATGGCGATAAGAGAACCGGCCAGAGTGCTGGCGGCATGGCTTTTTTCAATGGGCAAAAGCAGTTTCCTTAATAACCGGATCAAGGGCCTCGGTAAAAATAAGCTTAGGGTTTTGAAAAATATGTATTTAACGGGATTCAACTCTCCTTTATCAAGCAGCATAGGAAGGCTTTTCGACGCGGCAGGGAGCCTGGTGCTTGGCAGGGAGAAGGCGTGTTTTGAGGCTGAACTGGCTATAGAGCTTCAGGAGCTGGCCTCGCGTTTTACTCTTTATGCCGCCCCGTATAATTTTAATGTCATCAGGGCCAAAGGCAGGTATATTATAGACCCCTCACTTATCATTAACGGGATGATAATTGATATGCGTTCAGGTGGGCCGCGGGATAAGATAGCTTACAGGTTCCATTTAAGCGTTGCGGATATGGTCAGGAGGATCTGCTTGAAGTTAAAAATCGAGCATAAAACAGATAAGGTGGTTCTTTCCGGCGGAGTTTTTCAAAATAACCTTTTACTTTCCCTGGTTTTGGATTTATTATATAAAGAAGATTTCAGGGTATTAACCCATAAGATATTGCCTCCGAATGATTCCTGCATTGCGTTGGGGCAGGCGGCGGCGGCGAATTTCGCGAGATAGACATGTGTTTGGCAATACCGATGAGGATAATCCAGGCGGCGGGAGATTTCGCTGAAGTGGAGGCAGGCGGGCTTATGCGCACAGTCAATATCCAGATGCTCCCCGGTATACGTAAGGGGGATTACGTGATGGTGCACGCCGGATTTGCCATAGAGAGGCTGGACCCGGAAAAAGCAAAAGAGACACTAAGAATAATAGATGAGATACGTTGATGAGTTCCGCGATATCAAGCTGATAAAAAGGATATCCGGGGAGTTAAAAAAGTCCGCTCCCTCATATCCTGTTAATATTATGGAGGTGTGCGGCACCCATACGCAGAGTTTCCTTAGGTTCGGCCTGGAGGAATTTATACCTTCCAATCTTAAGCTGATCTCGGGGCCGGGATGCCCGGTATGCGTGACCTCCCAGGGGTATATTGATAATGCTGTTAAGCTTAGCCGCGATAAGGATAATATTATTCTTACCTTTGGGGATATGCTGCGTGTACCGGGCACGGATTCTTCCCTGGAAAAAGAGCGCGCCGGCAGGGGGAATGTCAAAGTCGCCTATTCGCCGCTTGATTCTCTCCTATACGCGCGAGGCAACCCCAAAAAGAAGATAATATTCCTGGCAGCGGGTTTTGAGACTACCGCCCCCACGATAGCCCTGAGCCTTATCAGGGCGAAGGAGGAGAAGATAAACAACCTGTTTTTTTATTCTTCCCTGAAATTGATAACTCCGGCGATGAAAGAGCTGCTTAAAGACAAAAGATTGAACCTCTCGGGGTTCTTATGCCCGGGGCATGTCTCTTGTGTGATCGGTTCATCACCCTATGGGTTCATACCGCGTGAATACGGGGTGGGGTGCTGTATCGCCGGATTTGAGCCTATTGATATCCTTGAAGGGCTTTATTTTCTTATATTGCAGGCCGTCAAAAATAAACCGCGCGTGCAGAACCAGTATGCGAGGGTAGTAGCGCCCCGGGGCAACCTTAAGGCGAAAGAGGCTATCTCAAAGGTGTTTGAAGTCAGCGCTGCGTGTTGGCGCGGCCTGGGTGATATTGAAAAGAGCGGGCTTAATATAAAAGGCAGGTTCTCCCGCTTTGACGCGCTTAAGGAGTTCTCCATTAAAGAGCAAGCGCCCGCGGTAAACAAAAGGATACCGCGCTGCAGGTGCGCGGATATACTAAAAGGCCTGATCTCTCCGCAGGAGTGCCCCTTGTTCCGTAAGGTATGTAAGCCCGAGCATCCTGTAGGCCCATGTATGGTCTCAAACGAAGGAGCCTGTAATGCATATTATAAATATAAATGATAAGAAGATAGCGGGTTGCCTTTGCGCCTTCCTTTTAGTATTTCTTGCCTGCGGATGCGCGCAAAAGGACGATCTGGAAGAAGCCCGCGGTTACGCGCATGGATCAGATGCCTATTATCAGCGCGCGGTGGGGATTTATAAGGAACTGCTCGCTAAAGGAAAAGATATTGACAGGCTGCATTTTGAGCTCGGAGAACTTTACTATAAGAGCGGCAGGTGGAAAGAAGCGGCCGGAGAACTCCGCGAGTCTGCCGGAGAGAAAGCGAAGAAGCTGCTGGCTATCTCTTATTACCGCTTAGGGAACTTTGCCGAGGCCCTTGAGATATTCAACAAGGATGAGGCCCCGGACGACGAATCTCTTTATTATCAAGGATTGACCTGCGAGAAATTAAATCTTTTTGGCCAGGCGATAGCCGCTTATAAGAAGATAGAGGGAAAGGAGTTCTTTCCCGCGGCCTCCGAACGCCTTGATATGATCGAAAAAGGTTCGGGCCACCTGCAGATCAAAGATATAAACCAGCAGGTCCATAGCATATTACAGTCGGCTCCCGGTCAGGATAAATACCCCCAGGCGGGAGCGCTCATCCTTCTTTGCGACGAAGAGATAGAGACTACCCCGCAGGATAACCAGGTTTATACCCTCCATTATCTGGTAAAGATACTGAACGAGCGCGGTAAAGAGGATTTTTCGGAGACCCGGATTAATTATGATTCTACATATGAAACGGTAGAGCTGGAGTACGCCCGCACTATCAAGCCCGATGGGACGGTTACTGAAGTAGGGACCCGCCATATCCGCGATGTATCAAAGTACCTGAATTTCCCCCTTTACAGCAACGCGCGCGTGTATATAATATCCTTCCCCGAAATCACCGAAGGGGCCGCGATAGAATATAAGGTCAGGATACGCCGCAATCAGCTGATCAATAAGAATGATTTTGTCGTAAGCTATCCGGTCCAGGCGGGAGACCCGGTTATCTTTGCCAATATGCGCATTATTTTGCCCTCTCCGGAAAGCCTGATGTATATAAAGTCATTGAACGAGGAGTATAATTATTTCGGGGCAGAGCTTAAGCCTTTTATTCAGAAGGGGGAGAACGGCGACGAACGCCTCGTCTGCAGTTGGCAATTCAGGGATATACCCCAGATAATCCCGGAATCAAATATGCCGGAGAGCGTAGAGATAAACCCGACCATACTGACTTCAACGTTCTCTTCCTGGCAGGAGGTATATGACTGGTGGAGTTCACTCGCCTTTGATAAGATCAAGGCGGATCCCGCCATAAAAGAAAAGGTACGGGAATTGGCCGCCGGAAAGAAATCCGATGAGGATAAGATAAGCGCGATCTACAACTTTTGCGCCAAAGATATACGTTATGTGGCCGTAGAGTACGGGCAGGCAGGGTATGAGCCGCACCCCGCAGCCGATATATTCAGGAATAAATACGGAGATTGCAAGGACCAGGCGATACTTTTGGTGGCAATGCTCAGAGAGGCTGGTTTTTCGGCCTGGCCCGTGCTTATCCCCACAAAGGGGGTTTATGATCTGAATAAAGATTTTCCCTCCGTGTTCTTTAACCACTGCATTGCCGCCATAGCGGTAAAAGATGGTATTGTTTTCGCTGACCCCACCGCGGAAACATGTTCTTTTGGGGATCTGCCTGCCGCAGATCAGGGGAGAAATGTCCTGGTTTTCAGGGAGAAAGATTATGAAATACTGCAAACCCCTCTATACACCGGAGGGCACAACCTCATAAGGCAGTTTTTAAAGATAAAGATCAGCCCCGATGAGACAATATCGGCTCAAAAGAGCGTAAGCAGTTTTGGGGTTTATGACCAGGGGCAAAGGTACTGGATGCTGTATACCCCTCCGGAATTGATACGTGAAACACTTAAAGAAAAGATACAGTCGGTCTCCATAGGCGCCGCCCTTGAGGATTATAATATAGAGAACCTTAATGACTTGAATACCCCCGTGGTATTGAGCTACTCTTTTAAGGGGAGTGAGTATTTTACCGAGGCGGGCAAAAGCAGGATAATGCCGCAATTAAGCTCCCTGGATACATCGCTGGTCGCGAAAGACAAGCGCCGGTATCCTGTCGCATTCCCGTTCCTGGATACCAGGGAGACATCTTTTGAGATCGAGCTTCCCCGCGGCCTCTCCGTAAAATATATGCCGCAGAGCGTAAGCGAAGAAACCCCCTGGCTTGATTTTAAGGTTGAATATAAACAAAAAAATAATAAAATATACTTTACGGAAACAGCGCGGCTTAAGAAAATACTTATCCCGTTGGATGAGTATTTCCGCTTTAAGGGTTTCTTTGAGGGGTTGGCCAAAAGGATCAAACAGAGGATAATATTGGAGAAGAGATGACGGCTATATTCAGGCAGGATTCTTTAGGCGCGGAACGCAGGAAATATATAAGGCTTGATTCGGTTTTCCCCGTGCAGTTTTGCATATCGGGGCTGGACGGGAAAACCCAGCTATCAGGCTGGCTGCAGGGGTTTACAAATAATATCGGCAAAGGCGGCATATGCCTGGCGGTAAATAATCTGGATGCCGGGATAGCCAGGCTTATAAGGGAAAAGCAGGTAAGGCTTTCACTTGAGATAGATATGCCTTTAGCGGTTTCCTCTATACCCGCCGTGGCTTCTGTGGCCTGGATCCGGGATGTAGCAGGGCATCCGGATAAATATCTGATCGGGTTAAGCTATGAGGAGATCTCCCCGGCCGCCAATGCCCGGATCATGCGCTATGCTGTCGCGAAAAAGCTTTTTGTCCCGGTAGTCTCGGTAGTAATTATCGTATTGGGCATAGGATTTATAATAGGCAGCTACATAAACGTAAAGTTGATCAAGGGGAACAAGGCCCTTGTTGAACAGTTAGTCGGGATATTGCAGGAATCCAGCGCCGCCAAACAGACTATAAAATCCATTAATAAGGAGAGGGCCGGCCTGCAACTTAAGATGCAGGCATTAGAGCTGCGCATAAAAGAGGCAGAAGGAGAAAGGTCAGTTTTAGAGAAGATAGCCGAAGACGCAGAGAGGTCAAAACTGGAAGAGAAGGCTATGGTGGAAGAGCGCTCGAGGATGGAGGTGGCCCAGACGGCCCAGAAGATAAATGAGTTCAACGTGATGATCCAGAAATTGGCACAGGAGAAATTCGCGTTGCAGGAGGAGTTGATAGCCGTGCAGAATAAGGAGAGTTCTATCACCGAAGAGCTGCTGCGCCTGGATAAGAAGAAATCCACCCTGGAGAAGGCCAATCTCGATAAGATGTATCAGTGGCTTAAGATACACCAGAATCAGCGCACGGGATTGATCATGAGCTTTGAAGGGGATGGGGATATCGCTAACTGGGGTTTTCTCTATGACCAATCCCTGGTTGGCCAGGCCTTTACCTATTTCTCTGATTTTGAGCGGGCGAAGACCATATTGAACTTTTTCGACAAAAAAGCCAAAAGAGCTAATGGTTTATTTTATAATGCCTATTATGTCAATGACGGCGATGTCGCTGAAGGGATCGTGCACAGCGGGCCTAATATATGGCTGGGGATAACCGCCCTGCAGTATATCAAGAAGAGCCAGGACCCTCGTTATATGAAAATGGCCGAACAGATAGCCGACGGCATAATAGGATTG